>CAZLSD010000047.1:0-16499 GCA_964561775.1 uncultured Desulfarculus sp.
CCATCGGGCTGGACTACCTGGCCGGGGCCATCGCCCAGGCTGGCCTGGGCCAGCCTAGCATCCTGGACCTGACCCGGCTGGGCGGGCCGCTGCCTCCCCAAGAATTGAACCAGCGCGGCCCGCGCGGGGTTCGCCTCATCGAGGACGCCCTCAAGTCCCAGTCCTGGGACGTGGTGGGGCTTAGCCTGCGCAACATCGACTCCACCTACCCCATCATGGAGGGGCAGGCCCAGCTGCACTACTACCTGCCCCAGCTCAGCGCCTATCTGGACGCCGTGGCCCAACACGCCGGACCTGAAACCCGGGTCATCCTGGGCGGCACCGGCTTTTCCATCATGCCCCAGGCCTTTTTGGCCGGACGCCCGGCCAACTGGCATGGAGTGGTGGGACCGGGCGAGGCGGCCATGGTGCAGTTCTTGAACGACCTGGCGGCGGGGCGCGAGCCGGAGCGGCTTTTGCGCGGCGCGCCCTCTGAGCAGGCCAGCTTGAGCCAAACCGAACTGCTGAGCCAGTATCTCAACCTGCCGGTGGGGGAGAGCACCTTTGGCCTGCGCAGCAAGATCGGCTGCGGGGCGGCCTGCGGCTATTGCCCCTATCCCCTCATCAACGGACCCCGCCAGCACTTCAAGGAGCCGGCCCAGGTGGCGGCGGAACTGGGCCTCCTGGCTCAGGTCCACCAGCGCCATCCGGCCCGGCCGCCTTTGCGCTTCATGTTCGCCGACGACATCTTCAACCGCCCCCTGGAACACGCCAAGGCCGTGCTGAAGGCCATCCTGGAGCAGGGCGTCCTGCCCGCCTCCTGGCACGCCTACCTGGACCCCAGCGCGCTGGATGAAGAATTCCTGGAGCTGATCCTGGCCAGCCGGGGCTGGGCCGCGCCCGGCGGACCGGAAGGGCAGGGGGCTCCCTTCATGTTTTTCCCCTTTGACATAGAGAGCGGCTCCGACCGCATGCTACGGAGCCTGCGCAAGCCCTATGACCGCGCCAAGCTGCTGGCGGCGGTGGAGCTGTACCGCCAGGTCAGCGGCCGGGCCGTGGAGCGGGGCCAGTTGGCCGGGGCCGAGTTCGGCTTCCACCTGCTCCTGGGCTATCCCGGCGAGGACGAACAGAGCGTGGCCGAGACCTGCGGGCTCATCAACCAGGCCCGGCCCCTGCAAATCGCCCTGCAACTGGGGGTGCGGGTCTATCCCGGCACGCCTCTGGCGGCCCAGACCAAGGGGCGGCTCTGGCAGACGGAAGAGGACCTCTACCAGCCGGTTTTCGTGCGCGCCGACGAGGAGGCCATGCTGGGCTGGCTGCGCCAGCACCTGAGCGACGAATACGACCGCCTGGCCCGCCGGGGCAACATGCTGATGATCGGCCGCGAGCAGGACTGACCCCGCCCGGCCGCCAACCCTTCAAGCAAGGAACGGAAACGAGATGGACTTTGAACTGAGCGAGGAGCAACGCCTCATCCAGGATATGGCCTACAAGTTTGCCGTCAACGAGATAGGCCCCGTGGCCAAGGAGCACGACCGGGCCGAGAAGTATCCCAAGGCCGTGGTGAAGAAGGCCGCCGAGCTGGGCATGGTGGGCCCCACCATCCCCGAGGAGTACGGCGGCGCGGGCTACGGCTTCTTGGAGCACGCCCTCATCGTGGAACAGATGGCCCGCGTGGACCTGGGCATCACCCAGGCCATCGAGTCGGCGGCCTTCGGCTCGCAGAACATCATGTTCTTCGGCAGCGAGGAGCAAAAACGCAAATACCTGCCCCCCCTGGCCGAGGGCAAGGCCGTGGCCGCCGGGGCCTACACCGAGCCGGACGCGGGCACCGACGTGACCGCGGTGCGCACCAAGGCCGTGCGCGATGGCGACGACTGGGTCATCACCGGCAACAAGATGTTCATCACCAACGGCACCATCTGCGACTACATGGCCGTGCTCTGCCTGACCGATCCCGAGGCCTCCTCCATCCATAAGCGCCACAGCCTGATCATCGTGGAGTCGGACCGGCCGGGATTGGAGGCCAAGCCCATCAAGGGCAAGATGGGCCTGCGCGCCAGCGACACCGCCGAGGTGGCCCTGGACGGGGTGCGGGTGCCCTATGCCAATCTTATCGGCGCTCAAGGCCAGGGCTTCAAGCAGCTCATGCGCTTCTTTGACGCCACGCGCACCGTGGTGGCGGCCCAGGGCGTGGGCCTGGCCCAGGGCGCCCTGGACCTGGCCATCGCCTACGCCAAGGAGCGCATCACCTTTGGCCGGCCGCTCATCAGCAACCAGGCCATCCAATTCACCCTGGCCGAGATGGCCACCAAGATAGAGCTGGCCCGGCTGGCCACCTACCGGGCGGCCTGGCTGGTGGACCAGGGCAAGCCAGACCCCCTGCAAAATTCCATCGCCAAATTCTATGCTGGCAAGACCGCGGTCTGGGTCTGCGACCAGGCCCTGCAGATACACGGCGGCTACGGCTACATAGACGAGTACGACATCCAGCGCTTCTATCGCGACGCCAAGATATTGGAGATCTACGAGGGCACCAAGGAAGCGGAGAAGATGGTCATCGCCAAGCGCCTGATGTAGAGGCTGGCCAGGGCGGAGGAGCGGGGGCTTGACCCGCATCCTCCGCCCGGCCGCGCATGGATGGTTCTGGCCGGAGGTGGGCGGGAGTTACGTTCATTATAGTAAACGAAAGCTGTTCAGCCAGGTGCGCTCCCAGCAGAAGCTCAAGGGTGTGAACAGAGCCGAGCCATACCGGGACAAAATATGTTTTAAAAATAAAAGCTGGATGTTATAATTGTTTATCAGTTAAATAAGTAGCCGGAAACACTAGTGCGAGGTCAAACATGGCTAAACAGCTAATAGAGCTTATAGTGAACGGCACCCGCTATGAGGTGGCGGTGCAGCCCTGGCAGACTCTGGCCGAGGCGCTGCGCGAGGAACTGAACCTCACCGGCACCAAGGTGGGCTGCAACCAGGGCGACTGCGGGGCCTGCACCGTGCTTATCGATGGCCGCTCGGTCAGTTCCTGCCTGACCCTGGCCATGGAGGCCCGGGGGCGGGAGATAACCACCATCGAGGGCCTGGCCACCTCCATGACGGAACTGCACCCCATCCAGGAATCCTTTGTGGAGGCCCAGGCCGTGCAGTGCGGCTTCTGCTCATCCGGCATGATCATGAGCGCCAAGCATCTGCTGGACCAGAACCCCCACCCCAGCGAGGAAGAGATTCGCCAGGGGCTCTCGGGCAACCTCTGCCGCTGCACCGGCTACACCAAGATCGTGGAGGCCATCGGCATGGCGGCGGACAAAATGGGCGGCGCGCCCGCCAAGGAGGCCTAGCCCATGGCCGCATCCCATTTCGCCCTGCATCAGCCCGTTGACCTGACCCAGGCCTTTGACCTGCTGGACGCCCACCGCGCCAGCGTCAAGTTGCTGGCCGGCGGCACCGATCTGCTGCCCAAGCTCAAGGCCGGCGCGCTCAAGGTGGCCCATCTGGTCTCCCTGGGCCGGGTGCCCGGCCTGGAGGCGGTATCCTATAAGGAGGGCCAGGGACTCGCCATCGGCGGCTGCGCCCGTCTTTCGGCCGTGGCCGCCGTGCCCCAGGTCAAGCGCCTCTATCCCGGCCTGGCCTATGCCTGCTCGGTGATGGCCACCACCCAGATCCGCAACATGGGCACCGTGGCCGGCAACCTGGCCAACGCCGCCCCCAGCGCCGACACCGCCGCGCCCTTGCTGGCCTATGACGCCCAAGTCACCGCCCAGAGCCGCTCCGGCGTGCGCGGCATTCCCCTGGCCGAGTTTTTCACCGGACCGGGCAAGAACGTGCTAGAAACAGGCGAGATCATCACGGCCATCCAGCTGCCGGCCCCGGGGCCGGCCAGCGGATCGGCCTACATCCGGCTATCGGCCCGCAGCAAGGTGGACATCTGCGCGGTGGGCGTGGCGGGGTATGTGGCCCTGGACGCCCAGGGCAAGTTGGCCGACTGCCGCCTGGCCCTGGCCGCCGTGGCGCCCACCCCCTTGCGCTGCCAAGAGGCCGAGGCTATGCTAACCGGCCAAACGCCCGGAGATGATCTGCTGGAGCGGGCCGCCCAGTCGGCGGCCCAGGCTTGCAGCCCCATTGATGACATGCGCGCCAGCGCCGCCTATCGCCGCCAGATGGTCCAAGTGCTGGCCCGGCGGGTGCTGGCCGACAGCTTGGCCCTGGCCCAAGGAGGCGCCGCGTGAAAAACCCCAAACTCATAGGCCAGAGTGTTCCCCGGCTGGACGGACCCCAGAAGGTCACTGGCCGCCTACTCTACACCGACGACCTGAAGCTGCCCGGCATGCTCTATGGCAAGCTTCTGCGCAGCCCTTTCGCCCACGCTCTCATCAAGCGCATCGATGTCTCCAAGGCCAAGGCTTTGCCCGGGGTCAAGGACGTCATCACCGGGGCCGACACCCCCCAGGTCAAGTACGGCAACTGGCGGCTGGTGCCTGACAGCCAGGACGAGCTGCCCTTGGCCGTGGACAAGGTGCGCTTCATCGGTGACGAGGTGGCCGCGGTCTGCGCCATCGACGCCGAGACGGCCGAGCGGGCCTTGGAGCTCATCGAGGTTGAGTACGAGGAGCTGCCCGCGGTCTTCACCGTGGAGGACTCCACGGCCGAGGGCGCGCCCCTGGTGCACGAGGCCAGCCCGGGCAACGTCAGCCTGGTGCGCAAGATCAACTACGGCGACCTGGAGGGCATGTTCGCCAAGGCCGACTACGTGCGCGAGGACACCTTCCGGGTGCACGCCGTGCAGCACGCCTATTTGGAGCCCTGCGCCAGCCTGGCCGAGCCCGACGAGGGCGGCCGCATCACCCTGTGGACCAGCACCCAGACCCCCTACATCGTGCAGTGCCTCTTGGCCAGCACCCTGGGCATCCCCGAGAACCACGTGCGGGTGATGAAGGTGGCGGTGGGCGGCGGTTTCGGCGGCAAGATGGAGCTTCGGCCCTGGGAGTTCTGCGCCGCCTTCATGGCCCGGCGCACCGGCAAGCCGGTCAAGTTCACCCTCACCCGGGTGGACGAGCTGGCCTTTGGCCGTCGCCGCCACGGCATGACCCTCTGGTCCAAGGTGGGCTTTTCCAAGGACGGCAAGCTCCTGGCCAAGGACTTCCAGGTCATGCTGGACGGCGGGGCCTACAACGCCATGGGACCCACCGCCACCTTCCTCTGCGGCACCTTCGGCAACATGGCCTACCGCCTGCCGGCCTACCGCTACTTCGGCCGCCACGTCTACACCAACAAGCCCCCGGCCTCGGCCATGCGCGGCTTCGGCGCGCCCCAGGCCTACTTCGCCATGGAGAGCCAGCTCAACAAGGCTGCCGAGGACCTGGGCATCGACCCCATCGACCTGCGGCTCATCAACGCCATGGAAGAGGGCGACGTCATCCCCGAGGTGGCCACCGTCTCCTCCTGCGGCTTCAAGGAGTGCCTGCAAAAGGCCCGCGAGATCAGCGGCTGGGACGAGAAGCGCAAGACCAAGAAGCCCGGCCACGGCCTGGGCGTCAGCGCCTTTTCCTTCATCTCCGGCGGCGTCTTCAACTGGTTCAACACCAAGTACAACTTCAGCAGCGTGGAGGTGCGGGTCTTTGACGACGGCACCGCCCACCTCTTCACCATGGCCTGCGACATTGGCCAGGGCCCGGACACCGTGCTCAGGCAGATCCTGGCCGCGGATCTGGGGATAAGCATCGACAAGGTGCGGCTGACGGCCATGGACACCGCCAACACCCCCAAGGCCGACCTGGGCTCCTGGGGCAGCCGCGTCACCTTGATGAACGGCAACGCCATCCTGGACGCCACGCGCAAGATCAAGGAAATGCTCATCCCGGTGATGTTCACCGAGTTCGACTTAAACCAGATCCAGGACATCGCCTTCGAGGACGACCAGGTCTTCGTCAAGTCCAGCCCCAAGAAGCGCATGAGCTTCGCCCAGTGTGTGTACAAGGCCCTGCGCGGCCGGCGCGGCGCGCCGCTCACCGCCCACGGCGTCTACACCCCGCGCAACCGGGGCCTGGTCAGCCCGGCCTTTTCCTTTGGCGTGCAGATCGCCGAGGTGGAGGTGGACCAGGAGACCGGCCTGGTCAACCTTGAGAAGATATACACCGCCCACGACTGCGGGGTGCCCATCAACCGCAAGGCCGTGGAGGGGCAACTGGAAGGCGCCATCCAGATGGGCCTGGGCTATGCCCTGCACGAGCAGTTCGTCATGCAGGGCGGCCGCACGCTTAACACCTCCTTCCTGGACTACAAGATGCCAACCGCCCAGGACATGCCGCCCAGCGAGTCGGTGGAGGTGGAGACCTACGAGCCCGAGGGTCCCTTCGGGGCCAAGGAGGCGGGCGAGGGCCTGGCCATCCCCACGGCGGCGGCCATCGGCCACGCGGTCTACGAGGCCACCGGCTACCGCTGCCAGGACCTGCCCATCACGCCGGAGAAGATTCTGCGCGCCCTGGGCAAACTGAAGTAACGCCATGCCAGCCGGCCCGCCGGGGCCTCTCTCCCCGGCGGGCCGCCTTACACGCGCCTTCATAACGTGGCCCGCCCCGACCCGGCGGCCCCGGCCTGGGCGAGCCGGGTTGCCAGGTCAAAGCAGCGATACTAAAGTTTACGGATCGACAACATCCAGTAGGGGCGCGTCATGGGTGACGGTGGATACAGCAGCAACTTGAGCTTGAACGAAAAGCTCCTGCTTGGCGTGGTGCGGGTGGCCGAGGATTTCAAGAAGCGCTCCTCGGCCATCTTCAAGAACTACGGCCTCACCTTCGCCCAGTACAACGTGCTGCGCGTGCTCAATTCCTCGCCGGGCGGGGCCAACACCGTCACCAACGTGGGCAAGATCATGCTGGTCACCGGGGCCAACATGACCGGCCTGGCCAAGCGGCTGGAGCGGGACGGCTATCTGTTGCGCAAGAGCCACCCCCGCGACGAGAGGGTCACTCTGCTGGAGATTTCTCCCAAGGGCAGGCAGGCCCTGCTCAACATCGAGAGGGAGAAGGAGGACAACCTGCATTTTTACCTGGGGGCCTTTGACGAAGGGCAGAAGCTGGCCCTCCTGGAGCAGCTCAAGCTGATGAGCGGCGAGCAGGGCGGGCGCGGTCTAGCCGGACGCGGTTCCCGGGCCAGGTCCGCCAGGCAGGTGGCGGGCCAGCATACGCAGGGGCAGCAGGGCCAGGTAGATGGGGAAGAGATAGCAGCCGCAGAGCAGCACGCTCTGGAAGTCTAGGAAGCGCGAGGCGAAGACCACTCCCAGCACGTTGTTGATGTAGACCAGCGAGGTGGCTCCCGTCAGGGGGTCAAGCCGCCCGGGCGCCAGCCGGGGCGCGCCCCAGCCCAGGGCCAGGTACAGGCCGCAAAGCAGGAAACTAAGCAGGAGGGCCTCGGCGAAGCTTGCCGCGTCGCGGCTGAAGTGCTCGCCGAAGGGCGCGAAGACCACGGCGCTGATGGCAAACAGCAGGGCCAGGGACAGAAAGAAGCCTGTCCGCTCCAGCCAGGCCACAAAAACCGGGCAAAAGCGCCGGGCCAAGGCCATCAGCGCGGCCGGGGCGAAGATGAGCATGGCCAGCAGCCTGAACATCTCCAGGTAGGGCACCGCGGTCTCGGCTCCTTCCAGCAGGCGGATGAGGGCGGGCAGGGAAAGCGGCAGCAGCAGGGAGGTGGCCACCACCGTGAGCAGGGCGCGGGGCATGTCCGCCCCCAAGAGCGAGGCGTAGAAGGGGCAGGTAACGCCGGTGCTCACCGCGCTGAGCAGCAGCACGGCCAAGGCCCACTGGGGCAGGAGCCACTTGGCCAGGCCCCACGTCAGCAGAGGCAGGGCCACGAGCTTTATAAGCGACCAGAAGGCCACCTCGGCCAGCACCCCTGGGCCGGGCCTGAGCAGGGCGGCCAGGTCCAGGCGCAGGAAGCTTAAGAACAGAAGCCCCATGAGCAGATAGGGCGTCAGGCCCTTTAGCTCCTGGGCTGGCGCGGGCAGCATGACCCCCAGGCCCATGCCGCCCAGAGTCACCGAAACCAGCAGCAGATCACGGCCGCGCATGGCCTCGTCCCTTTCGCGGCTTCGGCCGCGCCGGCCGGCAAGCAAGCAAAGTCATGGCTTGCTTGCGACATTGATACTAGATAATCTCGCAGGCTCCCCCGCCGCAGGCCACCGTCTCCTCCAAAACCGTGTTGTCCTGTTCCTCCACCAGCAGGGTGTAGTCCACCTTGACATACTGGCGTTGCAGGTCCTCCCAAAGCTTGCAGTTGTGAACGCGCTTAAGGCAGCGGGTCATGCGCAGGGTGTTGCCGCCAAAGTAGTTGCGGGCGAACTTGTGGGCGCGGCGCACCCAGTCCTTGCGGGCGAAGACCACCTGCTCCACCGCCTCCCGCGCCCGCTTGGGCAGGTTGGGGTTGAGCAGGGTCTCCAGGTCTTGGCCGCGGCCCAGGGCGGCGTCGCAGGCCTCCCACAGGTTGTCGTCAAAGGCGTGCATGCCGTCCACGATGAGGCCGGAGGCCATGATGGCCCCCACCCCGTAGAGATCCACGATCTCCTCGGCTTCCAGCACCTCGCAGAAGGGGGCCTGGGGATAGTCCAGGTCTCCGCCGTCGGGCAGGAGCGAGATGCCGGAGAAGTAGCGGCGGTTCTCGAAGATGAAGTCGGCCACCTGGTCCCACTGATCCTCGGGCACGGTGATGGTGTTGGAGACGTTGTGGCTTAAAAATGGCCGCACGCAGCGCTCCTCGCGCTTGCCCGCGTCGATCCAGTTGGCCTTGGTCAGCTTGACGAAGGCCAACAGATCCACCGGGCTCAACTCCTTGCGGATCATGGCCTCGCCGCCGGCGTCGATGCAAAAAGTTATGACCACCCCGTTGCCGTTGGGGTTCCACACGCTCTTTTCCACGGCCAGGGGGTTTTTGTCGCGGAAGAAGGTCACGATGGCCTCGTCCTCGTTGGCCTGGGCGCGGCGGAAATAGCGCCGGGCGTGGTGGGGGTGGATGCCCGAGCTGGTGCCCAGGATGCAGCTGGTGGAGCCGGCGGGTTTGATGCAGGTGGCCCGCGCCGCTGGGTTAAGCCCGATGCGCGCCGCCACCTGCTGGTTCACATCCATGATGAGGCTGGCCATGCGCCGTTGCAGGTCCGCGTCGAAGGCGATCTCGGGATGCTCCATCATGCCGGTCATGGAGACCCCCAAGAGGGCCTCGCGGCGGGCGATCTTCTCGCTGACCTCGCCCAGATAGCCGAAGCCGGTGTAGTCGGCCTGCAAGGTGCCAAGAATGGCGGCGGCGCGGGCGGCGCGCGCGAACTTTTCCTCGCTGTCCACCGCGCCGATGTTGATCTCGCACAGGTTGCAGAAGGCCCAGCCCGAGACCCCGTCCAGCTGGGGGAAGAGCCCGATCTCCACGCAAGGGTTGTAGGTGATGTCCCGGTGGTCGGCCCAGACAAAGCCAGGCTCGCCGAACTCGCGCACGGATTTCATCAGGCCCAGGAACTGCTCCTTGGAAGCGCCCTGGCGCAGCAGCAGGGCCGAGTTGTTGGAGCGGGCGCGCTGGGGGTTTTCCACGAACCAGTTGCCGGTCTTGGCCTGGGCCATGTCCTGGTCGTCGGGGGAAAACAGGCAGATGGTGGCGCTGCGCCGCACCCCGCCCGAGAGCACGGCATCCGAGGCGTGCATGACCAGGTCATAGGCGTCGATGGGGCGCAGGCGGGTCTGGCCACGATCCACGGTGCGCTCCAAGAGCGCACGGATAAGTTCCAGGCTGCGCCGCAAGGGCTCGGGGCCGGGGGCCTTGCCCGTACCGCTGGTGATGGGCGATCCCTTGGGGCGGATCTGGCTGTAGTCGAACTCCACCAGCTTGCCGGAAAACTCCGGGAAGGGCTGGTCGTCGGTGAAGTAGCTGGAGACCAGCACGCCCAGGGCGTCGGCCCAGCCCTCGATGGTGTCGGGAATGACATAGCGGGCCAGGCCGCTGTCCGGGGCGGCGATGCCCGGCAGCTTGGCGATGTGGTGCCACTGCACCGAGAACCCCACCCCGCAGCCGCAGAGCAAGAGCCACAGGGCCTCGGAGAAGAAGCGGGGCCGGTCGCAATAGGAGGTGGTGCAGTTGTACATGCGGGCGTTCTTGGTCAGGATGGGCTCGCCGCCGAATTGCAGGGCGCGTTGGCTGCCCAGCACCTGGCGCTCTCGCATGGCCTGACCAACCTCGCGCAAGAGGTCCTCCACCACCATGCCCTTGGCCGCGAAATGGGCGCGGTGCATCTCCAGCACCCGGTTCACCGCCTCCTCATAGGTCTCCCGCCGGCGCAGGGCGGGGTTGTAACGGCTGTAACGGCTGACGAAGACGTATTCCTGCAAGTTGTCGGCACTCATCTGTGAACCTCGGCACACACTATATATGGAGTTTAGGTGCCCTGATTAATACAAGATATTGATAAAAATTTCAACTTGAATATCAGGATGCGTTCTTGATTGGCCGGATGCCCGGCTTGTGCCCCGCGCCTCTCCCCCGGTCCCGGTCCACGATTCTATAAGCTTTCCCGCTCTCTTCCGCCAGGATGCCGCCTCACCGCTTCAGCTCCGCTGGGTATCGATACCCACCTGTTTGGCGTAGTCACACCCATCAGCCAGGCGCGTGTTTACCCAGTGGCGTGGCGAGTCAATCCCCAGCCCCATGGCGTAGTCCTGGCCGGCGATTTTGCGTAGGCCAGCCCCGGCAAGTTGGGTGGGGCGCCGACTTATGCGGGGCGGGGAAAAATTCGTAGGTTGGCGTAGGCGGGCTGGCACGGGGTCCAGCTCGAATCCAGGCAATCATAACGAACAAAGGGAGTCGAGGCCATGACTAGAACGCGTCTGCTCGCCGGCATCCTGTCCCTGGCCCTGCTGATGGGGCTGGCCGCGCTGCCGCGCGCCGTCCAGGCGGCCGAGCCGGTCAACATCACGGTGGGGTATCAGCCCTACGACACCATTTCCTACTCGGCGGCGGTCATCCGCGCCCTGGAGCTGTGGAAGAAGCACCTGCCCGCGGGCAGCCAGGTGGAGTTCGAGGCGGCCCTGCAGGGCTCCATCATCGTCAACGCCATGGTGGCCGACAAGCAGCAGATCGGCTATCTGGGCGACATGCCGTCGGTGGTCTCCACCACCAAGACCGACATCGCTCCCATCAAGCTGGTGGCCAACACCGGCTTCTCGGCGGGCCAGCGCTGCAACGTGGTGATGGTGCGCGCCGACGCGCCCGACTTCGCCAGCCGGGAAGAGGCGGTGAAGTGGCTGGACGGCAAGACCCTGGCCACCCCCAAGGGCTCCTGCGCCGACCGCTTCCTGCGCACGGTCATCGCCGAGACCGGCATCAAGCCCAAGGAGGTGCTCAACCAGTCCCTGGAGGTCATCGCCACCAACTTTAGGGTCAAGAAGATCGACGCCGCCGTGCTCTGGGAGCCCACGGTAAGCCGCATCGGCAACCTGGTGGGCGAGGGCGTGGCCAAGATCGTGCTGACCGGCCATTCCTTTGGCACGCCTGACGCCGGTTTCGTGGCCATGCGCGAGGACTTCGTGAAGAAGCATCCGGAAATCGCCGAGGCCTGGCTCAGGGCCGAACTGGAGGCCCAGCAGTTCATCCTGGACCCCAAGAACTGGAACAAGGTGGCTGAGATCGTGGCCGCCCAGACCACGGGCATCACTCCGGCCATGTCCTGGTTCTCCATCTTCGGCGCGGTGCCGGCCACCTCCGGCGGCGCTCCCGAGCGCGACACCAAGCCCTTTGTCTTCACGCCCCAGGTCCTGGACCTGCTGCACGGCACCTACGCCTTCTTGCACACCGCCAAGGTCATCAACGTGGACAAGCCTCCCCAAGGCGCCATCGACGACGCCATGGCCCGCCGGGTGGCGGCCGCCGCCAAGGCTTCCACGCCCCTGGGCGTGATCAAGCCCCTGGACGCCAGCCAAGCCCCCAAGTAACCCCATTCCTTCCGGCGGGCGGGGGGCTTTTCCCCCTCGCCCGCCCAAGGGAGACATGATGGCCGCCACTATAACTCCACCCAAGATCAGCCATGCGCCCGCGCCGGCGCTGGCCGGGGTCGGCGCCTGGGAGCGCATCTGGTTCCAACTGCGCCACCAGTTGACCCACGGCGACTCGCTCAAGACCATCATCTTCAGCGTGGCCGGCGTCCTGATCTTCGTGACGCTCTGGTATATGAGCACCGAGTATCTCAAGCTGCCCCGTTTCGAGAAGCTGCCCGGGCCCCTGGCGGTCTGGCGGGAGTTCAGCTCCCCCAATCCCGTCTACGGCACCTCCATCTTCACCCCCGACTACTACATGCACATCCTCTGGAGCAGCCTGCGCATCTTGATGGCCTTCGGCCTCGCCACCGTCCTGGGCGTGCCCCTGGGGCTGTTCATGGGCTGGAACAAGGTCTTCAAGGACTACACCTTCCCCATACTGGAGCTTTTGCGCCCCATACCAGTGCTGGCCTGGGTGCCTCTGGCCATTCTGATGTGGTCCGGCCGCGAGGAGCCCATCGTCTTCCTGGCATTTTTGGCCTCCTTCTTCGCCACCGTGCTCAACACCCTGCTGGGCGTGGAGTCCATCGACGAGGTTTACTTCCGGGCCGCCCGCTGTCTGGGGGCCAAGCCCCGCCACATCTTCTTCAAGGTGGTCATACCCGGGGCCCTGCCCTTCATCTTCACCGGTTTGCAGATCGGCATGGGCGTGGCCTGGTTCTCCCTGGTGGCGGCCGAGATGCTCTCCGGCGAGTACGGCCTGGGCTACCTGATCTGGGATTCCTATGTGCTCAGCCAGTACCCGGTCATCGTAATCGGCATGGCCACCCTGGGTCTGGTGGGTTATCTGTGCAGCGCGGCCATACGCCTGGTGGGCAGGCAGCTCATGCGCTGGACCACGCGAGGTGAGGCATGAGTACGGCCACCGGCAAGATTTCGGTGCAAAACGTCTGCAAGATCTATGACCCGGAAGGGGTCAACGTCTGCGCCGTGGACAACTGCTCCCTGGAGATAGCCGCCGGCGAGTTCTGCGTGGTGGTGGGTCCCTCGGGCTGCGGCAAGACCACCATCCTAAACGCCCTGGCCGGCTTCCACGGCATCAGCTCCGGCGAGATATTCCTGGACGGCGAGCTGCTGGCATCCGCCGACCACCTGACCCCGCCGGGGGCGGACCGCATCGTGGTTTTTCAGAACGGGGCGCTGTTCCCTTGGTACACCGTACAGGACAACGTCACCTTCGGTCCGGTGGTGCAGGGGCGCATGCCCTTGGCCCAGGCCCGGCGGGCCGCCGACGATCTTTTGGGCGAGCTGGGTCTGCGCGACATCGCGAGGAGCTATCCCGGCGAGCTGTCTTCTGGCATGAAGCGGCGGGTGGAGATCGCCCGCGCGCTCATGAACGACCCCAAGGTGCTGCTTCTGGACGAGCCCTTCCGGGCCATGGACGCCCTGACCAAGGGCGTGGTGCACGAGTTTTTGCTCCAGGTCTACGACCGCCTGAAGAAGACCATCTTCTTCATCACCCACGACCTGGAGGAGGCCATGTTCCTGGGCAGCAAGGTGGTGATCATGACCACCCGCCCCTGCCAGGTCAAGCAGGTCATCGAGGTGGACCTGCCCCGGCCCCGCGACGTGCACGCCCGCTCCTCCCCCCGCTACCGCGAACTAAAGAACCAGGTGGTGCAAGCCGTGCACGAGGAGGCCAGGAAGGCCTTCGAGGCCGGAGAACGGGAGCTGGCCTAACATGGGAGCCGCCAAGGTGCCGTCAAATTCCGTATCCATCCTGGAGAAGCTGCGCCGCAAGGTCTTCAACCGCGGAGTGCTGCGGGGGGTGATCTCGGTCAGCCTCTGCCTGACCCTGTGGGAGATCGGCCGGGCGGTGAAGCTGCCCCTATTGGAGGCCATGCCCGCCCCCAGCGAGATATTCGGGGTCATCTGGAAGCTCATCCTCGACCCCAAGTTCTGGGCCAACTGGGGGGCCAGCTATCAGCGGGTGCTCACCGGCTTCGTGGCCGCCCAGCTGGTGGGCGTGCCCCTGGGTCTGGCCATGGCCGTGAGCCGGGCCTTCTATGGGCTTTCCTTCTCGGTCTTCGAGATCGTGCGCCCCATACCGCCCCTGGCCTGGGTGCCCATCTCCATCATATTCTGGCCCACCACCGAGACCTCCATCGCCTTCGTCATCTTCCTGGGGGCCTTCTTCACCGTGGTCATCAACGTCCTGGGCGGGGCGCGCAACATAGACGCTCGCTACACCCGGGCGGCCATCTCCCTGGGCAGCCGCCCCCGCGACATCTTCCTCAAGATAGTGCTGCCGGCCACCCTGCCCAGCATCTTCACCGGCATGGCCGTGGGCATGGGCATCACCTGGGAGGTGGTGGTGGCCGCCGAGATGATCGCCGGCAAGTCCGGTCTGGGCTATCTGACCTGGTCCTCCTACGTGGGCGGCAACTACCCCCAGATCGTGGTGGGCATGCTCAGTATCGGCATCGCCGGCTACCTGTCCAGTTACGCCATTCGCCTGCTGGGGCGTCTCGCCATGCCCTGGCTGCGCATCTTCTAGGGAAAGCGAGATAGGCCATGGCGGCAAGCGAACAAAGCCCGCGTCCGGCACAAGCGCGGGCGGAAGTCAAGGTGGAAGGCCTGGGCAAGAGCTTCGGCTATCCCCCCTTCACCCAGCAGGTGCTTCAGGATTGCTCCTTCACCCTGCGCGACCGGCAACTCACCGTGCTCATCGGCCCCTCGGGCTGCGGCAAGAGCACCCTCATCAACCTGCTGGCCGGCTACGACAAGCCCGACAGCGGCCGGCTGACCATGAACGGCCAGCCCGTGGAAGGCCCCGGCGCGGACCGCCTGGTGGTGTTCCAGGAGACGGCCCTTTTCCCCTGGATGAACACCTTCGCCAACGTGGCCTATGGCCCGCGGGTGCGCCGGCATCTGGACGGCGGCCAGATCCGCCGGCAGGTGGATGCCCTGCTGGAAAAGGTGGGCCTGGCCGAGTTTAAGACCAAGTATCCCTCCCAGCTCTCCGGCGGCATGCAGCGCCGGGGCGAGCTGGCCCGCCTGATGATCAACGACCCGGCGCTGATGATCTTAGACGAGCCCTTCCGGGGTCTGGACGCCATGACCCGCGAGCTGATGCAGGAGTACTTCGTCACCATCCTGGAGGAGCGCAGCCAGACCGTGCTGTTTGTCACCTCCGAGATCGACGAGGCCATCTTTCTGGCCGATCGCCTGCTCATCATGAGCAACCGCCCCGGGCGGGTCATCAAGGAAATGGAGATAGGCCTGCCCCGGCCGCGCAGCAAGGAGATGCTGCGCGGCGAGGAGTATTTCGCCTACAAGCGGGAGGCCCTGCAGGTGCTGCACGCCGAGGCGGTCAAGGCCTTCGCCGGGGGCAGCAAGGCCGCCCAGGACTTTCTGGAGGCCTTCCGCCAGGAGCAAGTGGAGAACTAAAGCGGCCTAAAGCCGCCGCCCGCCCATACAAAAAATGCAGGGCCATAACACGGCCCGCGATCCCAAGGAGGAACAGCAATGACGGCAAGCAACGCGACCCCGCGCAAGAAGGTCACCATCCCCCAGCTCATGGCCAAGAAGCAGCGCGGCGAGCAGATCACCCAGCTGGCGGTCTATGACTTCACCCACGCCATGGTGGCCGACCGCATGGGCATGGACATCCTCTGCGTCTCCGACACCGGCGGCATGGTTCTCTTCGGCCACCCCAACACCACCTCGGTCACCTTCGACGAGGTGCTCTTGATGGCCCAGGCCGTGGACCGGGGCTCCAAGTACGGCCTGCGCATGGTGGACATGCCCTACATGAGCTTCCACCTCTCGCCCGAGCAGGCGGTGGAGAGCGCCGCCACCTTCGTGCACAAGGCCAACGCCGAGGTGATGAAGTGCGAGGGCAACCAGCACCACGCCAAGCACATCGAGGCCATCGTCAAGGCCGGCATCCCCGTGCAGGGGCACATCGGCATCACCCCCATGCGCATGCCCCAGTTGGGCGGTTTCGCGGCCCAGGGCAAGACCGCCGAACGCGCCAAGGAGCTGGTGGACGACGCCTGGGCCATGGTGGACGCGGGTTGCTTCTCCATCATGTGCGAGGTCACCACCTCCGAGGTCTGCCAGTACCTGGCCGAGACCTTGCCGGTGCCGGTCATCAGCCTGGGCGCCGGCAACAAGGCCGACGGCGTGCACATCATCGGCTCGGACCTGTTCCATCTCTACGAGCCCCACGTGCCCCGCCACTCCAAGATCTACGCCGACTTGATCCCCATCTTCGAGAAGGTCTACGCCGACTACATGGACGAGGTGCAGAACCACGTCTATCCCGGGCCCGAGCACACCATTTTCATGAAGCCCGAGGAGTTGGCCCGCTTCAAGGAAATGGTGAACTGGAAGTAACCGCGGATCCAGTTAAAACCAGTTTGATATCAAGCGTATTGTTTTGAAGGTAAGACGGGCGGGGTTTATCCCCGCCCGTCTTTTTCAGCGGAGAAAACTGTATGTTTGATGTGAGATTGG
>CAZLSD010000048.1:0-12366 GCA_964561775.1 uncultured Desulfarculus sp.
GGGTAAAGAACGGGGCGGGGCCGCCAACGACGGCCCCGCCCCGTTTTGCGCTCATGCGGCGCGGCTTGGCCCAGGCCGCGCTTGGGGGGCTAATGATGCCCGTGCTCGTGGGGGTCCTTGCCCGAGTCCAGGTCCTTCATGGTGGCCTTGAAGGCCACCGCCAGGCCCAGGCCGATGACGGTCAGGGCGCCGTAGAAGAGCCCCATGAAGACAAAGTGCCCCACATCCCAGTGCCATTCGAAGACGATGGGCAGCATGGGTATTCCTCCTTACTTGTTCAGCTCGGCTTCCTGGGGGAAGACCGGCAGGTAGCGGTAGGCCAGGGAGAAGATGATCATGCCGTAGGCGATGACGCCGGCCGAGATGCCCCACTCCTGCCAGGTGGGCAGGTAGCTGGCGAAGTCCTCGAAGGGCAACACCGGGATGGCCAGGGGCACGATGGTGAATATGAAGCGGTTCAGGGTGGCTCCGCAGATGTTCAGGAACATGGCCAAGGCCAGCCAGCCATAGCTCTCGCGCACCCGGCGGGTCAGCAGCATGAAGGCCGGCACCCAGCCGCACAGGCCGATCTCCAGCCACAGGAGCCAGTCGCCGTAGGGGCCGCTCTTGAACATGTCGTCATAGGTGAGCCCCGCCTGCGGCAGATTGACGTTGGCCCACCACAGGGTGTCGGCGGTCTTGAGCACGCAGTAGAAGAGCAGCAGGAAGGCGCTGATCTTGCCCATCAGCATCTTGACCTTGTGGGTGGTCAATTGCCGGCCGCTCATCTTCTCGGTGAGCATCACGATCAAGGTGGTGAAGGAGGGCCCCGCCGCGATGGCCGAGAGGATGAAGAGGAAGAAGGTCCAGGGCCAGATCATGTAGCCGCCGCGGTAGGCGAAGGGCCGGGCGTAGAGCACGCCGAACATGCCGCCCAGAGAGCCTTGGTGGAAGAAGCTGAGGAAGGTGCCGGTGGCGGCGAAGACGATCATGATGCGGTGCAGGTGATGGGCGAAGATGGAGAGATCGGGCACCTTGCTGATCTGGCGGTTCTCCAGGATGAGCGGGATGAACTCCACGATGAGCACGATGGCGTAGGTGGTGATGCAGAACATGACTTCGGTAAGCATGGAGTGCACGTTGGCGTGCCAGAAGCCGAACCAGCCGCGGGCCGGCTGGCCGATGTCGATGCCCAGCATCAAGATGGCGCCCGAGTAGCAGATGAACCCGATGATCACCGTGGCGTTGATGATGTTCTGGAGTTCTTTTCGCCGCAGCACGTAGAAGAGGAAGCCGGTGAAGAAGGCTCCCGCGCCCAAGGCGATGATGGCCAGGTCCACCACGATCCACACGCCGAAGGCGAAATAGTCGTTCATGTTGGTCTGGTTGAGGCCCTTCCACAGGCAGAGGAAGGCGCTCAAGGTGGCCCACCCGCCCAAGGCCAGGGGGATCAGCAGCCAGGCGATGAATTGCCCTGGCTTGCAGCGCTTGACACCCTCGGGCCAGAACTTGGAATCATCCATGGTTGTCCTCGCTAATGCAAAGTCCAGTCAAACTTGGTAGACGGCCCCTGACGCCAGGCTTCCGAATCTTAGGAAGCGGCCTTCTGGGGAAGCTTCTCGCCGGCCAGGTAGTTGTCCAGCTTGCGGCGCACCCACTCGCGCTGGGACACGTAGTACACCTTGGTGTTGGTGCCCAGACGCTCCAGCAGCCTGAAGGCCAGGGGATTCTTGGCCAGCTGGTGCACCTTGTGCTTGGGGTTGTTCAGATCGCCGAAGGCGATGGCCCCGGAGGGGCAGGCCTCGGTGCAGGCGGTCTGGTAGTCCATCTCGCCTATCTCGCCGCCGGCCAGGAAGGCCTTGTTCTTGGCCCGCTGGTAGCGGTGATAGCAGAAGGTGCACTTTTCCACCACGCCGCGCATGCGCGGGCTGACAAAGGGGCTAAGCCCGCGCTCGCTGCCCTTGGGCCAGGGCACGTCGTACCAGTTGAAGTAGCGGGCGTGGTAGGGGCAGGCGCCCACGCAGTACCGGCAGCCTATGCAGCGGGTGGGAATCTGGCTGACGATGCCGGTCACGTCGTCATAGTCCGTGGCCGTGGCCGGGCAGACGCTGACGCAGGGAGTGTGCTGGCCGCCCGAGCCCTCGCAGTGCTGGCAGGGGCGGGGGATGAAGGCCACCTGGGTGTCAGGGAAGGCCTTGCCGTTGTCCACCTGATAGACGCGCAGCCAGGTGATGGAGCGGATCTTGTCCGTCTCGTCATCCAGCACGCCCACGTTGTTCTCGCTCATGCAGGCCGCCGAACAAGCGCCGCAACCGGTGCACTTGTCCAGGTCGATGACCATTCCGAAGCGGAAACCGGAACCTGATTTATTGGACATGGCTTAACCCCTATGAATGACGGTGACCCGGGTGAGCCCCCACTGGGGGATGCCGCTCATGGGGTCGGGGGTGGCCTCGGCCACGCGGTTGAAGTTGCCGCCCTTGTTCAGGGTGTAGGTGTCCTTGATCGCCCAGTGGCCCAGGCCGGTGGGCATGAAGACCACGCCCGGGGCCGCCCCGGCGAACAGCCGCACCCTGGCCTGCACCGAGCCGGCCTTGGAGGCCACCTCGACCAGGTCGCCGGCGTGCAGGTGCAGGTGGGCCGCGGTGGAGGGGTTCATCTCCACCACCAGGTCGCTGCGCTTGACCAGGGAGTCGTTGCCCTGGAGTTTGAGCATGTGGGGCGTGGTGGGCTGGGCGCCCACGCCGCTGCGCAGGGAGGGCAGGGCCGCCAGCACCAGATTGCCGTGGCCATGGCCGTGGCCGCCCAGGGCGGCTGGTTTCTCATAGTGGGGCATGAAGGCCGCCGCGCCCTCGGCGTGGACGCCCAGGCCGGCCAGCATGGCCTTGCCCTCGCCGGCCTTGGCCAGCTGGTTGGCCAGGTTCTGGCTGTAGAACTCCAGCTTGCCGCTGGGGGTCTTCATGGCCATGGCCCCATAGGCGGGCTTGTCGGGCATGAAGTAGCCCTTCTTGGCCATGTCGGCCAGGCCGCCCAGGCCGTTGACCCGGGCCTTCAGGGCGTCTTCCAGGCTGGCGAAGGGCAGGGCCTTGGCCACCTCGCCGCCCAGCTTGGCCGCCAGCATGAGCAGGACCTCGCCCGCCGGCTTGGCCTGGGGATAGGGCCTGACCAGGGGCCGGTGCACGCCATAGCAGTTGGCGGCGCTGCCGTAGGGGCTAAGACAGTCGCCCCAGCCATCCAGGAAGGTGGTGGCGGGCAGGATGAGCTGGGCCAGGGAGGCCGTCTCGTCCATGAAGGGGGTGATGGCCACCACCATGGGGGCCGAGCGCAGGAACTCGGTCATCAGCGAGGCCTGGGGTCCGCCGTAGGCCGGGTTGCCGCCGGCCACCAACACCAATTCGGGCTTGTAGGGCTTGCCCGCCAGGCCGGCCTTGGCCAGGGCCAGGGGGTCGTTGACCTTGAAGGGGCCCTGGGGGGCCAGGCGGGGCTTGCCGTTGGCGCTCATCGCCTCGCCCAGGGGCTTTAGTCCCAAGGGCTTGCGCGCCACCAGGCCGCCCTGCTTGCCCAGGTTGCCCTTCAAGGCGTTTAAGGCCAGCACGGCCATGAAGTCAAAGAGCCGGCCGGGGTCACCGCCGGGGCCGGGGCCGCAGACCGCCAGGGCCTGAGGGGCCTTGGCGAAGGCCAGGGCGATGGCGGTGATCTTGTCGGCGGGCACGCCGCAGGCCTCGGCCACCTTGGCGGGCGCGTATTCCTTGTTGAGGAGCGTCTTGAAGCCCGCGCCCCGCTCGCCGTCGGCAAAACCCAGGGCGTTCGCAGCAGCCTCGTCCACCAGGCCCTTTTCCACCAGCACCTGGCACATGGCCAGGGCCACCAGGGCCTCCGCGCCGGGCTTGCAGGCCAGCCAGGTGTCGGCTTGGCTGGCCGTCACCGAGGCCCTGGGCTCCACCTGCACCAGCACGCCCTTGTTGTCCTTCCAGGCCGTGAAGGCCTTGCGCACCGCCACCGGCGAGCCGAAGCCCTCCAGGAGCGGGGTGCCGAAGCTTATGACGTACTTGGCGTGGGCCAGGTCGAAGCCCAGGTCGGTCTGGCCGAAAAGCGCCCAGCCGGCCAGGGCCAGGGTGTCTTCGGCGGATGGCGGGAAGGCCAGGTTGGGCGAGCCGTAGGCAGCCATGAAGCGGCTCAGTATCTCGCCGTTTACGCTGCCAGGTTCGGCGCCCAAGGCCACCACGGCCTGGGATTTGCCCGCCTTGGCCAGCTCGGAGAGCTTGCCGCCCAAGAGGGCCAGGGCCTCGTCCCAGCTTATCTCCTTGTACATGCCGGTGTGCTTGTCCAGCAGAAGCGGGGCGTTGACCCGGACCTCGTCGTTGTAGAGCAGTTGCGCCGCGCTGGCATCGGCCGGCAGTACCCCGCCCTGGCTGGCCGGGTGCTCGGGGTTGCCTTCCACCCGGATGACCCGCTCGCCCTGGATGCGGCTGTCCACCAATTGTAGACGCACGCCGGTGCCCGTGGCGGGGTTGACGCTGTTGGCAAAGGCCAGCGCGCCGCCCTCGGGATTGGGCACCCAGCTCCAGTTCTGCGTCCAGATGGCCGAGTCGTCCATGAGTTTGGGGACCAGCGGGCTGGCGTGCAGGCCGACCACCGCTCCCACGGCGAACTTGACAAACGCTCGTCTATCCCAGTTCATCGAGTTCTCTCCCTAAAGCTGTGGTCGCCTACTTGTGGCACACGAAGCAGGCGTCGCGCACGCCGTTTTCGCGGTGGCAGTCCGCGCAGGAGTCCATCTTCATGCGCTCGGGCGGCTGACCCGTACCCAAGAGGCTCTTGCCCCAGATGTCGCGGCTGTAGGTGGTGAGCCGGTTGTATTCGTAGGCGCGCAGCTTCTCGGTCTTGCCGTGGTCGCCGTGACACTTGGCGCACTCCAGGCCGGCGTTCTCGGCGTGGGCGGCATGGGAGAAGAAGACGCAGGCCGGCTGGCGGGAATAGACCTGCCAGGGAACCTCGCGGTTCTTGGCCAGGTACTCCTCCACGAAGACCTTCTCCTCGGGCTTGTCGCCCAGCGGCTCGTCGCTGTGGCAGTCCTTGCACTTGCTGATTTTGGGGATGCCCATGAAGGAGCCGTCCTCGCGGAAGCCGTGGCAGGCCTTACAGCCTTCGCTGCCCACCTCTTCCACGTGCAGCTTGTGCGAGAACTGGAAGGGCTGGGGCTTCTCGGCGTAGAGGATGGCTGGCGTCAGCCAGAATCCCACGGCCGCGAACAGCACGAATCCCAGCACAAACAGTCCCCAGTCCGCCTTGGACCGTTTCACCTGTCCTTGCTCATGCGTTGTCATAAACCCATGCCTCTTGCTCAAGCAAGTGTTAGCCCCTTTGGGGGCACCACCACGCCCACGCTCCGGCGCCCTCGCCGGCCGCGGTCTCTTGCCTCGCGCTCTGCGAAAAATTGATTCAGGGGTCCCTCTCCCCTTACGTTATCCACCGGCTCCGGGCGATGCCCGGCAAGCCTCCGGGCGTCGCCCGGATGCGGAATGGAGGCACCATAGCAACATTGCAAGTAGGTGTCAACAGGCAAGAAGGGGGGGAAGCGGCCTTAAAATATCCGGTTTTTGCACAATTGGGCGAAAATTGAGGGCGCGGCCCGGGTCAGGAGGCCATGGCCGCGGCCTTGCGTATGACGCGGGCGGTGTCGGCGGTGAGCCCCATGGCCTCCAGGTCGGCCAGGGCCACCCAGCGGGCGTCGGCGGCGTCGCTCATGGCCCGGGGGGGCAGGGCCGGGGCGCGGCAGAGATAATCCAAAAGCACGTAGTGGTACTCCACCCGGCCTGATGCATCGCGCAGCACGCGCTCCACCACCTCCACCAGGGGACCCACCTCCACCTCTATGCCGGTCTCCTCGGCAACCTCGCGGGCGCAGCCTTGGGCCAGGCTCTCGCCCACCTCCAAGGCCCCGCCGGGGATGGACCACAGGCCCAGGCTGGGGGGCGTGCCGCGCTTGACCAGGAGCACCTGATCGCCGCTGATGACCACGCCGGAGACCCCCACCACCGGGGCCTGGGGATAGCGCCGGCCCATGGCCTAGCCCAGGCGCTCCCGGAAGTCGGCGATGGTGGCCTTGAGCCCCTCCTCCAGGGGCATCTTGGGCTCCCAGCTGAGCTTCTGCTTGGCCAGTTCGATGACCGGCTGGCGCTGCACCGGGTCGTCGGCGGGCAGGGGCGCGTGGATGATGGGGCTGGCCGAGCCGGTGAGCTTGAGCACCAGTTGGGCCAGTTCCATGATGGTGAACTCGGTGGGGTTGCCCAGGTTGACCGGCCCGATGAAGTCCTCGCAGTTCATCATGGCCATGAGCCCGGCCACCATCTCGCTGACATAACAGAAGGAGCGGGTCTGGCTGCCCTGGCCGTAGACGGTGATGGGCTCGCCCTGCAAGGCCTGGAGCACGAAGTTGCTCACCACCCGGCCGTCGTTGAAGGCCATGCGCGGGCCATAGGTGTTGAAGATGCGCACGATGCGCACGTCCACCCCGTTGCCCCGGTGATAATCCATCATCAGGGTCTCGGCCAGGCGCTTGCCCTCGTCATAGCAGGAGCGCGGGCCGATGGGGTTGACATGCCCCCAATAGGACTCGGGCTGGGGATGCACCTGGGGGTCGCCATAGACCTCGCTGGTGGAGGCTTGCAGGATGCGGGCCTTGACCCGTTTGGCCATGCCCAGCATGTTCAGCGCGCCCATCACGTTGGTCTTGACGGTCTTGACCGGGTTGTACTGATAGTGCACCGGCGAGGCGGGGCAGGCCAGGTTGTATATCTGGTCCACCTCCAGGAATATGGGCTCCACCACGTCGTGGCGGATCAGCTCGAAGCGTGGGTTGGGCAGCAGGTGGGCCACGTTGCCCTTGCAGCCGGTGAAGAAGTTGTCCAGGCAAAGCACCTCGTGCCCCTGGGCCAGGAGGGCCTCCACCAGGTGGGAGCCGATGAATCCGCCTCCGCCGGTGACCAGAATGCGCTTCACGCTCTATTCTCCTTGCTTCCTGTCATGTGGCGCTCCAGGGCCTGGGTCCAGGGGGGCAGGGGCTCTCCCAGAACCTGGCACGCGCGGGAGTTGTCCAGCACGCTGTAGGCGGGCCTTTGCGCGGGGCGGCCCAACTCGGCGCTGGAGATGGGTTTTACCACCTGGGGGTCCAACCCCGCCAGGCTCAAAATGCTGCGGGCCATGTCATAGCGCGAGGCCTGGCCCGAATTGACCACGTTGAGCACCCCGCCCACCCAGCGCCGGGCCAGGGTCAAGAGGGCCCGGGCCAGGTCGCGGGTGTAGGTGGGGCTGCCCACCTGATCGCTCACCACGCGCAGCTGGCGGCCGGAGCGGGCCTGGGCCAGGATGGCCTCCACGAAGGTGGGACGCCCCGGCCCGAAGAGCCAGGCCGTGCGCACCACCAGGGCTCCGGGCAGGGCCTTCAGCACCAGGCGCTCACCCAGGAGCTTGCTGTACCCGTATTTGGAGAGCGGGGCCGGCGGGTCGTCCTCGCGATAGGGCCGCTCAGCCCGGCCGTCGAAGACGAAGTCCGTGGAGACGTGGATGAGCTGGGCTCCCGCCTGGGCGCAGGCCTGGGCCACGGCCTGGGCTCCGGTGGCGTTGACGGCATAGGCGGCCAGGGGCTCGGCCTCGGCCCGGTCCACGTCGGTGAAACCGATGCAGTTGATGACCAGGCTGGGCCGGCGCTCCACCACTCCCCGCCGCACCAGGTCCAGGCGGTGGTGCAGGGACTGGGCCTGGGAACCCAGGCGGGGGATGGCCCGGCGCAACTCTTCCAGGCTGGCCCAGGCCTGCTCGGCCTGGGCGGGCGGCGGCAGCTTGGACTTGTCCGGGGCGCGGGGCAGCGGCTTGGCCGAGGCCAGGTCAAAGGCCTGGCGCGGGGCCTCGATGACCTGGCAGGCCCCTGCCAGGGCCTCGACCAGGGCCTGGCCCAACAGGCCCCGGTGCCCCAGCACCAGGATGGACTCAGCGTCCGCCATACATGCGCTCGTAGTATTGGCGATAGGCTCCGGAGGTCACCGCCGCGCACCAGTCCTGGTGCTCCAGGTACCAGTCCACCGTGGCGGCCAGACCATGCTCCAGGGGCATGGCCGGGGAGAAGCCCAACTCGGCTTGCAGCTTGCCCGGGTCGATGGCGTAGCGCCGGTCGTGGCCGGGGCGGTCCTTGACGTGGCGGATGAGGGACTGGAACCGCTCCAGGGGACGCCCCGTGCGCTGGGCCAGCAGTTGCAGGATGCCGTGCAGCAGGGCCAGGTTGGAGCGCTCGGCGTTGCCGCCAATGTTGTAGATTTCTCCGGGGCGGCCCTGGCGCAGGAGCAGATCGGCGGCCCGGCAGTGGTCGGCCACGTGCAGCCAGTCGCGCACATAGAGCCCGTCGCCATAGACCGGCAGCTCCCGGCCGGCCAGGGCGTTGATGATCATCAAGGGTATGAGCTTCTCGGGAAACTGGAAGGGGCCGTAGTTGTTGGAGCAGCGGCTGACCAGCGCCGGCAGGCCATGGGTGTGGAAATAGGCTGAAGCCAGGTGATCGCCCCCGGCCTTGCTGGCGCTGTAGGGGCTGCGCGGCTTCAAGGGCCAGTCCTCGCCAAAGCGCCGGGGGTCATCCAGCTCCAAGGCCCCATAGACCTCGTCGGTGCTGACATAGAGGAAACGCCGCGCGGGGTCGCCGCCCCAGGCCTGGCGGGCGGCCTCCAAGAGGGTCTGGGTGCCCAGCACGTTGGTGCGCACGAAGGCTCCGGCATCCTCGATGGAGCGGTCCACGTGACTCTCGGCGGCGAAGTGGGCCAGGGCCTCGCAATCCCCTACCAGTTCCAGGGCCAGGCCCCGGTCGCAGATGTCGCCGCGCACCAGGCGGTAGCGGTCGGGAAAGTTAGCCTCCACGTCGGCCAGGTTGGCGGGATTGCCCGAATAGGTCAGCATATCCAGGTTGATGACCTGGTCGGCCGGGTGATTGCTCAAGATGTGGCGCACGAAGTTGGAGCCGATGAAGCCGCAGCCGCCGGTGACCAGGATGCGCAAGGCTCTCTCCGCAAAGGGCAGGAAAAAAAAGGGGTTGCCACTGCGGGCATTATGGCCGAGTCGCATAGCCAAGTCAAGCTGGCCGCTCTTGCCCCCCGGCCCCCGGGTGTGCTACAAGGCCTCAGGGAAAAAGCCATGGAAGAAGCGCAACATTGTAGACACCATCCCGCGGCAGCGGCCGTGGCCCGCTGCTCCAAGTATGGCCAGGGGCTTTGCGCGGACTGCCTGGAAGAAAACCCCCTTTGCCCCGACCCGGACATATACTGCAAATTCAGGCCCCAATGCCTGATTTTCTTTAACTTCAAGGAGCAGCGCCGCCAGCGCGCCCAGGAAGGCGGGCAGCCGTGAAGGCCAGCGGTCCCTATGCCGATTTCATCCAGGCCCTGCCCCAGGCTGACCTGCCCCTGGCCGGGGCCAGCGCCAACCTGCTCAGCGGCGCCCAGGCCCAGATGGTCTTTTTCGAGTTGCCCGCCGGGGCCTCGGTGCCGCCCCACAGCCACGGCGCGCAATGGGGGCTGGTGGTCCAGGGCCGGGTGGAGATGACCATGGCCGGAGAGACCCGCGTCTATGCGCCAGGCGAGTGTTACTTCATAGGCGATGGCGTGGAGCACTCCGCCCGGGTCCTGGAGGATTGCTGGGCCATCGATGTCTTTGCCGATCCCGCCCGCTATCGGGCCAAATAGAAAAGGAGCCAGTCATGAGCGCCCCCGCCACTTTCGCCGATTTCATCCAGGCCCTGCCCCAGGCCGATCTGCCCATGGCCGGAGTCACCGGCTATCTGCTGGCCGCGCCCCAGGCCCAGGCCGTGTTCTTCCAGATTCCCGCCGGGTCGCAGGTGCCGCCGCATAGCCACGGGGCCCAGTGGGGGGTGGTGGTCAAGGGCAGCTTTGACTTCACCATCGACGGCCAGACCAACAGCTATAAGCCGGGCGATTCCTACTTCGTGCCGGCCGGGGCGGTGCACAGCGCCAATTTCGTGGAGGACTGTCTGATCATCGAGGTCTTCGCCGACGCGCAGCGCTACAAGGCCCGTGCTTAAGCCGGGGCTACAAGGCGACCCGGCCGGCCTGCGCATGGCCGCTCCTCAAGCGGCGGGGCAAGCCCTGGGCCGGCTGCTGCCGCCGGGACCGGTGCTGGAGCTGTGCTGCGGCCTGGGCGGGCTCACCCGGGGGCTGGCCGAGACCCGCTCCGTGTTGGCGGTGGACGTGTCGCCCGAGCGCCTGCTTAAGGCCCGCGCCAACCTGGAGACCCTGGGGCTGGGGGAGCGGGGCAGCTTCCTGTGCTGCGACCTGACCCGGCCAGCCCTGGCCGCCCCGCCCCAGGCGGGTTTCGTGGCCTGCGTGGCCGATCCCGACTGGTCGGCGGAGGGCAGCCTGCCCCAGCACTGGGCCGGCTCCCTGGAGGATATGCGCCCCCCGGTGCGCGAACTGATGGTCTGGTGCCGGGATTTCAGTCCCCGCCTGGCCCTGCGCCTGCCCGCGGCCTGGGATTGCGCCGCCTTGGCCGGCGGCGGCCAGTGTCAGCGCGTGGAGGTGCGCCAGGCCGAGCACCGGGCCTTCGCCTTTCTGTTGCTGGGGCTGTGGCCCCGGGTGGAGCCGGTCTGGTTTTTCTGAGACGCCCCTTGACGCGGCTTATGAAGCGGCCTATTTTTCCAGCTTCTCGAAGGCGGCCAGGGCCACGTTGTGCAGCAGGTGCAGGTCCACCGGCTTGGTGAAATAGTCGTTGAAGCCCACCTGGAGGGCGGCCTCGGGCGTGAATAGCTTGTGATAGCCGGTCAGCGCGAAGATCTGGGCCTGGGGCTGGCGCTGGCGCACCTGGCGGCACAGCTCCAGGCCGTCCATGCCCGGCATGTTAAGGTCCAGGAACATCACGGGGATGGCCTCGCGGGCCAGGATTTCCAGGGCCTCCTCGCCTCCGGCGGCGGTGGCCACGCTGAATCCGAACTCTTCCAGGAAGGCCTGGAATATCTCCCTGATATCCGGCTGGTCGTCCACCACCAAGACCTTGCGTTCCATGGTTCTCTCCCGCCAGGGGATGAAAGAGGCTGCCCGTCTCCTAGACTAATTCTCCGGCGCTCTCTTGGCAAGGAGCTTGCGCGGGGGCTTGGGCTGGGGCGGAGGCTGTGTTAACTTTAGTCCTGGTTCCACGCCTGCCCACCCTGGCGACAAGGATTGACCATGCCCCCCCGTTCCCGCACCTCGCTGCCTGCTTCGCCCTTCCGGCTGGTCATGCTCACCCTGCTCTGGTGCCTGACGGCTTGCCCGGCCTGGGCCGCACAATCCCAACCCTGGACCGGCAAGGTCACGGCGGTGGAGAACGGCTCCACCTTGGAGGTGAGCCAGGGCGGCCGCACGGAGACCCTGCTGCTGGCCGGGGTGGCCGCCCCGGAGCTGTCCCAGCCTTGGGGCCGCCAGGCCAGGGAGTTCGTCCAACAGAGCGCCCTGGGACAGGAAGTCACCGTGGAGCCCCAGGGGACGGACCACAAGAAGCGGCCCTTGGCCACCATCATCCTGCCCGACGGCCGCGATTTGGGGGCGGAGATGGTCAAGGACGGCCTGGCCTGGCACTATCAGCGTTTTTCCAAGAATCCCCTGCTGGGCGACATGCAGAAAGACGCCCGCGCCGACCAGCGTGGTCTGTGGTCGGAGCCCGGCCCCGTTCCCCCCTGGGAATGGCGCAGCCGCCACGGCGAGGAGGCTCCGGCCGAGGGCAAGCGCAAGAAGAAGCGCTCGAACCAATGAGCTAGGCCGCGCGCAAGGCCTCCACGATGCCCAGGCGGGCGGCCTTGAGCGCGGGCAAAAACCCGCCCAAAAAGCCCATGCCCAGGGCGAAGAGCAAGGTCAGCGAGGCTATCTCCCCCGTCAGGCGAAAGCTGAAGGCCAGCTCCGAGAAGGTGGCCCAGTTGGTGGTGGAGATGCTCACCAGCTGCATGGCCGCCGCCCCGGCCAGACCCGTAAGCCCCCCCAGCAAGGAAAGCAGCAAAGACTCGGCCAGGAAGGCGTAGAGGATGTCGCGCCGCTTAAAGCCCAGGGCGCGCAGGGTGCCCACCTCCACGGTGCGGTTGGCCACGCTGGCGTACATGGTGATCATGGCCCCCAGCATGGCCCCGATGCTGAAAATGATGGTGAGCACCAGGCCCAGGATGCGGATGAAACGGGCCATGGCCTCGGACTGCTCCTCGTAGTAGGTCTGCTCGCGCTTGACCGTGATGGTCAGGCGGGGGTCGTTCTCCAGGCGGTCGCGCAGGGGCTCGAAGAGGTCGCGCTGGCGCAGGTTGATGAGCACCGATGAATAGATGGTGCGGCGCAGCGACTGGCGCAACTGGTCGATGTCCCCCCATATTTC
>CAZLSD010000048.1:12376-16429 GCA_964561775.1 uncultured Desulfarculus sp.
CCATATTTCCGAGTCGAAGCCCGCGCCGCCCGCGTCCATGACCCCCACCACCCGCCATTGCCGCCGGGCGAAGGTTATGGCCGCGCCCAGGCCGGCGTTCTCGAAGCCATGGGCGATGCCCCTGCCCACCACGATCTCCGAGCCGCCCGGCTGGAACATGCGCCCGCTTATGAGCCGCACCTGGGGGCGCAGGCTTAAGGCCAGGGGGCTGGTGCCGCGCACCGTCACGTGCCCCGGCCCGGCCCCGCCCCGCTTGGGCAGGCTCATCAATGACACCACCTCGCGCAGGGCCAGGGTCTGCCCCGTGGCGTCCTGGGCTATCTCGGGCTGGCTCTCGGCCACCGAAGCCTGCCCCGGGGTCAGGATGGACTGCATCTCGGCCTGGGCCGAGCGGCGCAGGGCGATGACGTTGTCCGGGCTGCCCGTGGAGACCAGGGTCTCCTTGAGGCCCTGGGCCAGCATGAGCACGGCGGCGAAGACGAAGACCACCAGGGCCATGCCGGTGGCGGTCAGGAAGGTGGTGAGCCGGCGCACCCACAGATTGCGCAGGCTGTAGGAGAGGGGGATGGCCATGCCTGTTAGCCCACCCGGCGCAGGCCGCTGGCGATGGTCATGGTCATGACCCTGAACATGGGCAGGGCCGCGGCCAATATCCCCACCGCCAGGCAGGCCGCCAGGCCCATGAGCAGGGTCTCGGGATGGATGCGCAAGGCGTGCAGACCGCCCACGGCCTGGGAAAAGGCGTGGGCCGCCGGATAGACCAGCGCCGTGCCCAGGGCCCCGCCCAGGATGGCCAGCAGCAGGGACTCGCCCAGCACGAGCAAGCCGATGGGCCAGGCCCCGAAGCCCAGGGTTTTCAAGACCACGTACTCGGCGGTGCGTTCGCGCGCGCTCATGGCCATGGTGTTGGCCAGCACGGTAAGGATGACCAGCACCACCACGAAGGAGATGATCTGGATGGCCACCAGGAGGGCCTTGGTCATGGCCACGAAACCCAACTGAAAGGATTTCTCCGTCTCGGTCATGGTCTCGGCGGCGGAGTTCTTGAACTCCTGGTCCACGGCCCGGCTGATCTGGGCGGCCTGGCCGGGGTCGTCCACGCGGATGATGAAGGAGCCGGCGCGGTCGGCCCGGGCGGGGAAGGTCTTCTTGAGGTACTCGTTTATGTAGTCGTAGTGGAAGAACATGATGGACTCGTCGGCCCCGGGCTTGCCGGCCTGGTAGATGGCGCGGATGACGAAGCTCCAGTCGCCGGGGAAGATGTTGCCCCGGATGGGCACCTGGTCGCCCAGCTTCCAGCCGTATTTCTCGGCCAGCTTGCGCCCCACCACGCAGGCCCGGCGCTCGCGCAGATAGTTGGCCATCTGCTCGGGCGTCACGGCGAACTCGGGGTGCATGCCGAAATAGCTGGGGCTGACCGCGAAGCGGGGGAAGAAGTTGCGCTCGTCGATGTATATGCCCCCGAACCAGGAGGCGTAGGCCACGGCCGCCACCCCGGGCGTCTGGCGGATGGTGGGCAGATAGGACAGGGGCAGGGAGAAGGTGAGGCTGACGGCGTGGCGGGTGATGAGCCGGTTGTCGGCGGCCGAATCCACCCCGCGGTACCAGGCCGCCGCCACGGTGCGCAGCAGCAGAAAGGCCAGGATGGCCACGGCCATGCCCAGGATGGTCAGACAGGTGCGCAGCTTGTGCTGCCAGAGGTGGCGATGTATTAGCGCCAGGAACATGAGCGGCTCCTAGCTGGCCAGCGCGCCCTTGTCCAGTTGCAGTATGCGGCCGGCCCGGGCCGCCGCGCGCGGGTCGTGAGTGACCATCAGGATGGTCTTGCCGAACTCGCGGTTCAGGCGGCCCAGCAGGTCCAGCACCTCCTCGGCCGAGACCTTGTCCAGATCGCCGGTGGGCTCGTCGGCGGCGATGAGGGTGGGGTCGGTGACCAGGGCGCGGGCGATGGCCACCCGCTGCTGCTGCCCGCCGGAGAGCTGGCTGGGGGTGTGGCGGGCGCGCCCCTCCAGCCCCACCAGGGCCAGGGCCAGGTCCACGTGGGCGCGCCGCTCGGCCCGGCTCAAGGGGGTGAGCAAGAGGGGCAGCTCCACGTTCTCATGGGCGGTGAGCACGGGGATGAGGTTGTAGAACTGGAAGATGAAACCCACGTGGCGGGCGCGCCAGGCGGCCAGTTCCACCTCGCCCAACTGGGTGATATCCTGGCCGGCCACCCTCAGGCTGCCCGCGTCGGCGCGGTCCAGGCCGGCCACGATGTTAAGCAGGGTGGTCTTGCCCGAGCCCGAGGGCCCCATGAGGGCCAGGAACTGGCCATCGGGCACGCTTAAGTCGATGTCGGTCAGGACGGTGATGACCTCCTGGCCCCGGCGGTAGGATTTCTGCAGGCCGCGGATCTCCACGATGGGCGGCGCGCTCACTCGCTGGCCACCTTGACCTTGTCTCCCTCGCGCAGCCCGGCCTGGGGCGCCAGCACCACCTTGTCGCCATCGGCCAGACCGGAGAGCACCTGCACGGTCTCGCCCAATTCCGGCCCGCCGCGCACCTGCACCCGGCTGATCCGGCCCTCGGCCGCCCGCCAGGCCCAGCTCTGGCCGCCCTCCTGGAACAGGGCCTCCTTGAGCACGCTCAAGCGCGGCAGGCGCTCACCCTCGGCCAGGGGCCGGCTGAGGAAGGAGACCTTGGCCGCCATCTCCGGCAGCACCGCCGGGTCGCGCTGATCAAAGCGCACCTTGACGATGATGGTGCCCTTGGAGCGGTCGGCCGAGGGCATGATGACGTGGACCCGGCCCAGTTGGGGATTGTCGGGCCACGCGTCCAGGGCCACCAGGCAGGGTTGGCCCACGCTGACTTTGCCGATGTTGGCCTCGGTCACGTCGGCTTCCACCATCAGGGATTCCATGTCGGCCAGGGTGGCCACCGCGGCCTTGGCGTTGGCGGCCGAGCCGAAGGGGGCCACCACCTCGCCCACGTCGGCGTCCTTGGTCAGTACCATGGCGTCGAAGGGGGCGCGGATGAAGGTGTAGTCCAGGGTGGCCTCGGTGGTGCGCAGGCTGGCCTGGGCCACCTCCACCCCCCGGCGGGCGCTCTCCAGGGCGGCCTGGGCCTTGAGTAGGCGGGTCTCGGCCACCTCGAAGTCGGCGCGGGCCGCCACCTGGCGGGCCAGCAGGGCCTTGAAGCGGGCGAAATTGGCGGCGGCGTCCTTGGCCTCGGCCTGGGCCTGGGCCACCTGGGCCTGGGCGGCGGCCAGGCGGGCCTTGGCCTCGTCGCGGGCGGCGGCCAGGTCCTCGTTCTCCAGCCGCGCCATTACCTGGCCGGCCTTGACCCTTGTCCCGGCCTCGATGCCCATATAGGCCAGGCGGCCGGTGCCCTTGGAGGAGACGGCGGCCTTGCGCTGGGCCACCACGTAGCCGGTGGCCCCCAGGCTGGTCAGGCTCAGGGCGGGGGAAAGCCGGCTGACGGTGGTCAGCCTGACCTGATGGGCCGGGCTGAGCCAGCCCAGGCCCCAGGCAGCCAGGGCCAGGAGCAGCGCCAGCAGACCGCAGGCCAGCAGCATTAGCCCGCGCCGCCTGCGGCGGGGGGCCGGGCCGTCTTCCCAGGCGCCGCGCTCTATGCGCAGTTGGGACAGGTCAGCTTGTGGAGTTGGTTCCGCCATGGGGCCAGTATCAGCGAAGGGGCGGGGGCTGTCAATCGTGGAGGGTGACGCCCCGGACCCGCCCGGCGGCTCAGCGCACGTACTGGATGATGAAGTCGGTGAAGAAGATGGTTATCTGATCCTCGGGCAGGCCGGAGCGCTCGGCGATGAGCTTGCGCAGTTCCACCTTGAGCCGGTTCTTGCCCACGTCGGTTTCCAGGGCCTTGCTGGACTTGGAGGAGAGCAGGAGCAGGATGGAGTCGCGCACTCCGGGCAGGCGTTCGGATATCTCGGGCTTTTTCTTCTCGTCCTTGAGCTGGATGGTCATGACCAGCTTGACGTAGGCGGTGGCCCCCCGGTCGGAGAGGTTGATGAAGAAGGGCTCCAGGGCCAGCTGGTTGCCGGCGGCCCCGCCTTCCTTG
>CAZLSD010000049.1:0-16248 GCA_964561775.1 uncultured Desulfarculus sp.
GCCCCCATCATCTATCCCGAGACCTATGCCTCCTTTGGAGGCTCGGTCTTCGGAGCCAGCTCCCTGCTGGGACGCATCAAGCGCCTGGTGGCCGGCCTGCGCCTGGCCCCGGTGAAAAAACGCCTGCCCCAGGGCGCGCGGGTGCTGGACGTGGGCTGCGGCGATGGCCAGCTGCTCCTGGACCTGCGCGAGCAGCGCCCGGACCTGGAGTTGTGGGGCCTGGACTGGAAGTTCACCGCCCAGGCCCGCCAGGGTCTGGGCCAGGCCGGCGTGACCCTGCGCGAGGGCATGCTGGAGACGGCGGAGTTGCCCGAGGCCTACTTCGATGTGGTCATCATGAACCAGCTCATCGAACACCTCTGGCAGCCAGGGCCGGCCGTGCGGCGTCTGACCGCCACCCTCAAGCCCGGGGGGCTGCTCAGCGTGGAGACGGTGAACACCGCGGGCTACGACCGCCGTCTCTTTCAAGACGGCGCCTGGGGCGGTTACTATTTCCCCCGCCACATGCAGCTTTTTTCCCATGAGAGCCTGGAGCGGTTCCTGCGCGGGCAAGGCCTGCTCCTGGTGGAGCGGGCAGATCTGTGCGCGGCGGTCATCTGGTCCTACTCCGTGGGGGCCTGGCTGTCCCGGCGAGGCGGACGCTCCGCCGGCCTGGCCGGCTTCTTCCTGGGGCTTAACCCCCTGGGCCTGGCCCTCTTCACCGCCCTGGACCTGGCGGCCCGCGCCCTTAGGCGCACCACCTCCAACCAAAGAATGCTGGTCAAGCGTCCCGAGGAAAATCCTTCATGATCGCGCGAGCTCCCCTGGACGCCCTGCTCGTCTATCCCAAGCTGGGGACCATGGACGAGTTGGTCTCGGACATGCCCCTGTCCGTGCTCTACGCAGCCACCGACAGCGTGAAGCGGGGCTATGCCATCGAGGTGCTGGACCTGCGCGTGGAGCGGCAGGACTGGCGGCCCAAGGTGGCGGCGGCCCTGGCGCGGGGAGTCAGGCTGGTGGGGGTCTCGGTCATGACCGGCCAGCCCCTTAGTTCCGCCCGCGAGGTCTCCCGCCTGGTGCGCTCGCTCGCGCCTTCCACGCCCATCGTCTGGGGCGGCCCCCACGTCACCGTGGTGCCCGAGACCCTGGGCGAGGATTTCCTGGACTACCTGATCCGGGGCTATGGCTCCCTGGCCCTGGCCCAGCTCATCGGCCACCTGCGCGGCGAGGGTCCGGCCCTGGAGGAGATAAGGGGGCTTTCCTTCAAGCGGGGCGGCCAACTGGTCCACAATCCCCGCCCCACCTTCCACGAGATGGTGAGCTACCAGGACATCCCCTATCAGCTGATCGAGGTGAACCATCCCAGCTACGCCCGCTCCATCAACGGCCAGCGGGTGTTTTCCATGTTCACCGCCCTGGGCTGCCCCTATCGTTGCAGCTTCTGCATCCATCCGGCGGTCTACGAGGTCATCCAGGGGGTCAAGTGGCGCGCCTATCCCGTGGAGGAGGTGCTGGGACACATCCGCCTGGCCCATGACCGCTACGGGGCCACCTACATCTGCTTCCTGGACGACACCAGTTTCGTGGACCTGCCCCGCATGCGCGAACTGCTTGAGGGCATCGTGGCCTTGGGTCTGGAGCTGACCCTGGATTTTAGGGGGGCCAGGGTAAACGAGCTGGACCGCATGGACGAGAGCTTCCTGGACCTCATGGTGGCCGCCGGCGCCCGGCATGTCATGGTGGGTTTCGAGTCGGCCAGCGACCGGGTGCTCAAGCTGATGAAAAAGGGCATCACCCGCGAGCAGATTTTGCGGGTCAACCGCAAGCTGGCCGCCTACCCCAGCATCCGCCCCATCTACAACTTCTTCTGCGGCACCCCCGGCGAGACCTATGCGGATCTGCTGGAAACCAAGGACGCCATCCTGACCATCCTGGCCGACAACCCGGTGGCCTACGTGGGCTTCGGGGCCGACTGGAAGCCCATCCCCGGCACGGCCATGCTGGAGACGGCGGTCAAGGATTATGGCTACCAGCCCCCGGTCAGCCTGGACGACTGGATCGAGATGGACAGCTCCGACCGCCTGGGCCGCCTGCGCTATCCCTGGTACGATCCGCGCCAGGACAAGCTGATCCAAATCTTGCAGGTGGCCACCTTTGTCATCGACGACAAGATCGCCAACGAGTTCTCCGACAACTCCAGCTTGGTCCGCCTGTACAAGCTCCTGGCCCGGCTCTACCGCCCGGTCATGCGCTGGCGGCTCACGCGCAACGTCTACGCCCTGCCCTGGGAATACCAGGCCTACCGCCTGGTCATGTCCGCCAGCCGGTGGCTGCTGCCGCTTATCTCGGCCCAGGGGGAGTCCAAGCCAGCCGGCAAGCAGGACGGGCGGGGATAGCCCCGCCGCGCCGCCAAACAATCCGGCTCCCTATCCCTTGCTGGCGCGATTGAGACGGCCCTGGCGGAACTGGCCGGCCAGGTCCGGCCCGCTCCAGGTCTGGGCCAGGTCCTGGCGGCGGAAGTAGCGGGCCGAGGCCATGTAGACCGCGGAAAAAAAGCCGTGCTCGCGCAGTTCGGCCAGTTCGGCCCCAGGCTCCAGCGCGATCTCGTCCTCCAGGCTCCAGGCCCCGTCCTCTGCCAGACTCAGCTTCCGGCGCAGCCGCAAAGGGGCCGGCCGGCGGCCGGTCAGGAAGCGGCCGATGATGAGGTTGCGCCGCACCCAGTCGCTCAAACCCCGCCAGCGGCCCAGGGTCAGGTAGAACAGCCTGAAAAGCACCAGCATCCAGGGGCGCATGAGCCGGTCGGGGCGGTAGTGGAAAAAGGGCGCCTCCACGCTTATCTGGCGGCTGGGCGCGGGCTCATGTTCCTGGCCGTCCTCCAGGCCGGGGGCGCCGACCCGGGGGCGGCTGGTCCAGAGCAGGCTGGTCACCGCCGCGCCGTTTTTCAGCCGGCCGGCATAGCCGCAGCTGGCGTGCAGCAGCCCGGGCGGCGACTGGGAATACACCTTGAGCACGCCCCCCTTGGCGGCCCCGAAGACATAGTAGCGCCCGGCGTGGCAGCGCGCGTAGAGCCCGGCCTGGGGGAACAGACGCTCGCAGGCGCGCTGGCAGGGCAGAAGCGGGGCGGGCCCCTGCCAGAGCGGCTCCCGCTCCAGGGCCTGCAAGGCCAGCACATAGCTGGTGGCCATGGGCGTCTCGTTGCGGGGGTCGGAGTCGGCCAGGCCGCAGGAATGGCCCTGGGCCAGGCCCCAGGCCGCCAGGCTGGCCAGGGACTCGGCCAGGGGCAGCCGCCGGGCCATGACCTCCAGGCCGCCGGGGAAATAATGGGGGCAGGCCCGCGAGCCGTACTCCCCGCCCAGGCTGCCGTCGGGGTGGAGGAAGTAGGCCAGAAATTCCAGGGAACGGGCCGTGGCCTCCAGGCAGCGCCGGTCCTGGCCGCTCTCCTCCAGGAAAATTGCCTGATAGTGGGTGTCCAGGCTCTGGTAGCCGGGGTCCGCGCCCTCGTATTCCAAGAACCAGCCCTCGGGGGATTGACGGGCGTAGATTTCCTCCATCAAGGCCCAAGCCCGCCGGCGGAAAGCCTCCTGGCCGCTCAGTTGGGCCAGACCCAGGAGACCGGCCGCGGCCCCGGCCCGGTGGTTGCTGATGAAGCCGTGGGTCTCGTCCCGGCCCACCAGGCACCAGCCGGCCCTTTCCATGCCCGCCAGCCAGGCCTGCCGGAACTCGGGCTCCAGGCTCTCCCCCACCAGGCGATAGGCGTCCACCATGTCCACCAGGGTGAAGGCCGCGGCCATCCAGCTGGACTCGTTTGGGTAGAGGTGGTTAAAGCCCCCCCCGGCGTCCTGGCCGCGCAGCCAGAAGGACACGGCCTGACGGATGTAGGCCAGGTTGGCCTCTTGCTGGCAGAGGAAATTGCCCGTGAAGGGATGTACGTGCAGATAGGCCAGCACCCGCGCGGCCCGCTGCAAATCCAGGTTGGCGAAGTCCTTGGTGGCCCAGCCCCAATACTCGCGGTCAAGGCTGCCGCCGCTGGCGGAAACGGGGCAACGGTCCAGGGCCGAGAGCAGGCGCGGGACTGAGCGCAGCAGCTCCTCCCGGAAAAAATCGCGCCGTTGATCCCTGCTCAGACCTGGCCCGCTCAAGCCGCCCACTCCTCGGCCGGAGGCATCTCCCGGCCCAGTATGAACTGGTCATACCACAGTTGCAGGCTGAGCAGGGCCCACAACTGGCGTCCGTGATCGGCCCGGCGCTGGCGGTGCTCGTTGAGCAGGCGGGCCACCTCCTGGGGCTGGAAGATGCCTTGCTCGGCCAGGCGCGCCGGCGCGAAGAGCTTGTCCATGAGCCCGGCGAAGACCTCGCGCACCCAGGCCGCCGAGGGCGGGCCGAAGCCCTTCTTGGGCTTGCGCAAAATCTCCGGGGGCAGGATGCCCTCCAGGGAGCGGCGAAGAAGCTCCTTGGGATGGCCGCCCTTCATCTTGATCCCCATGGGCAGGGGGTTGACGAACTCCAGCAGCTCCAGGTTGAGCAGGGGCACCCGGCCTTCCAGGGAGGCGGCCATCATCATGCGGTCGGCCTGGAACAGTCCGTTGCCCTCCAGGAAGAACAGGGCGTCCAGGTGCATGATGCGGCTGATCAAATCCTCGCCTTCCAACTCCGCCATGGCCAGGCGCACCGGGTCCAGGGTCTGTCCCCGCACCCGGGCCAGCACCTCCGGGCGCAACAGACGCTGTTTGCCCGGGTCGTCGAAGTAGCCCATCCAGAGAAAATGCTGCAACTCGGGGGGCAGGTCCACGCCCTGGATGAAGCGGCGGGCCTTGAACTCCAGGCTCATGTACTTGTCGGAGACCGGCAGCAGGTTGACCAGGGCGGGAATCAGGCCCCGGGTGAGCGGGCCGGGCAAGCGGCGGTAAAGGCGGGCCAGGGCATGGGCGCGGTAGGTGGGGTAGCCGGCGAAGATCTCGTCCCCGCCCCAGCCGGTGAGCACCACCTTGACCTTTTGCCGGGCGAACCGCGACAGGGCCATGAGGGGCAGCAGCGTGGAGTCGCCAAAGGGCTCGTCCAGGAGCCTGGTCACTCGCGCCAGGGAATCCAGCAACAGCGGCCGGTCCATGGCCAGCTCGTGATGCTCCAGGCCCAGGCTGTCGGCCACCCGGCGGGCATCGGCCGATTCGTCGTGGCTGGCCTCGCTGAACTTCAAGGCGAAGGAGCACATGCCCCCTGGCGACTGGGCCGCATAGTGGGCCACGGCCGAGGAGTCCAGGCCGCCGCTCAAGAAGACCCCCACCGGCACGTCGCTCATCAGCTCCAGTTCCACGGCCCGGGCCAGGCGGCCGCGCAGCTCCTCCAGGGCCTGGCCGAAGTCCATGGCCTGACCGCGGCCGTAGCTGGGCGTCCACCAGCGGGTCATCTCCTGGCGGGCCTCATGCAGGCTCATGTAATGGCCGGGCGGCAGTTTCTCGATGCCCATGAAGGGCGAGGCCGGGCTGGGCAGATAGCCAAAGCTGAGATAGCGGTTGAGCGCGGTCCAGTCGGGCCGGGGCGGACCGGGCATGACGGGCAGCAGGGCCTTGGCCTCGCTGGCGAAGGCCAGGCCTTGGGGCAGTTTGGCCAGGTAGAGGGGCTTGATGCCCAGGCGGTCGCGGGCCAGAAACAGCCTTCGCCGGCGCTCGTCCCAGATGGCGAAGGCGAACATGCCGTTTAGGCGCTCCAGGCAGGCCGGCCCCCACTCCTCGTAGGCGTGCAGCACGGTCTCGGCGTCGGAGCGGCTGGCGAAGACGTGCCCCAGACCTTCAAGCTGGCGGCGCAGCTCCGGGTGGTTGTAGGTCTCGCCGTTGTAGACGATGACCAGGCCGCGGTCCTCATTGTAGAGAGGCTGATCGCCGGTGGCCAAGTCCACGATGGCCAAGCGCCGCATGCCCAGGCAGACTCCGGGGCCCAGGTGCTCTCCCCCGGAGTCGGGGCCGCGATGGCTTAGCGTCTGGCCCATGCGGCCGGGCAAGGCGGGATCGCTCTCCCCCTGGCCCCAGCTTATCAGCCCGTAGATGCCGCACATGCCCCGCGCCCCGCCCGCCTACTTGCTCAAAATCAGGTTGATGTGCTGCCAGTCGCCCAGGCTGGCCAGTTCCGCCCGGGAGACCTCCGCACGTATCTGGCCGGACTCGGTGAGCATGGCCAGGGAGAAGCCCAGTTCCTCCACCAGGTCCAGGAACTCGTCGGCCGAGGAGCCGGCCTGGCGCAAGAACTCCGGCCCGAACTCGCAGAACACGGTCAGCGGCCGCTCTTGGCCGGCGATGTCGCGCATGCCCCGCAAGACCGCCGTCTCCGCGCCCTGGGTGTCGATCTTGACGAAGTCCACCCCGGGCAGTTGATTGAGCAGGTCGTCCAGGCGCACGGTCTGCACCGGCAGGGCGCGCTGGCTGTAGTCGTGGGCATAGATGCGGCTGTCGCCGGAGTGCTCGGAACGGATGAAGAGCCGCCCCTGGCCGCTCAGGTCGGAGGCGGCCTGGTTTAGCACCCGCACGTTATGGGCCTGGTTGGCCTCCAGGTTGCGCTTGAGCATCTCCAGGTTCACCGGGTCGGGCTCCAGGGCCACCACCCGCCCCGTGGGGCCCACCAGGCGGCCCATCTCCAGGGAAAAAAGCCCCACGTTGGCGCCCACGTCCAGGCCGGTCATGCCCGGCTTCAGGTAGTTGGGCAAAAGGTCCAGCTCGATGTCCTCCAAGAGCCCCCGTTTCCAGGCCAGGAGCGCCAGCCAACGGTCCAGGGTGCTGGCGTACATCACGAAGCCGCGCAGGCGCACTGCCAGGGGCCGGGGCGGCTTGAGCACCCGGTTGAGCCACCGGGCCAGGGAACGGAACAGGCTGGAGCGGGCCAGGAAGAAGAAGGCGTCCAGCAGGCGCTTGCCCAGGGGCGGGGATGTCTCGGCTTGGCTTGGCATGGCTATCAGGCTTGATCCCTCTGCGAGGAGCCGGCGGGCAAGGCCCGCTCCCCTGGTTTGGGTATGACCAGCATCATGTAGGTCCAGCGGGAAGGCTTGAGCAGGCGTTTGACCAGGCCCTCCCACAGCGCGGCCAGGGCATAGACCGCCCGGGCCGGCCAACTCAGCCAGCCCGTGGGCCAACCCAGCACATAGCCCAGGGCGCGCAGCGCGAAGCTGGCCTCCACGAAGCTGAGCTGGGCCCGGCCCAGCTCCCGGCCCAGGGCCAGCAGGCTCTCGGGGCGGGAATCCTTTAGCCCCCGCTCCACGGGCAAGAGCGCCATGAAAACACGGTTGAGCAGCTTGCCGCCGTGGGACTCCAGCACCACCAGCGCGCCCCCCGGCCGCAGCAGCCGGAATGCCTCGGCCAGGGCCTGGCGGCGGGCGAAGTTGACGTGGTGCAACAAATCCCGCAGCAAGACCAGGTCGAAACTGGCCCCGGCCAAGGGCAGGCAAGTGGCGTCCCCGCAGACCACGGCGGTCCCGGGCAGGCGCCGGCGCAGGAATCCCAGTTTGCCCGGCGAGAAATCCAAACCCACCTGGGCGGCCCGGGGCAGGGCCTGGGCCAGGAAATAGAGGTTGCTGCCCTCGCCGCAGCCCACCTCCAGGAGATTTCTCACGCCTCCCCCCGCCGCCTGGGCCACCGCCGCGGCCAGGGCCTGTTCCTTGCGCCGGACATGGGGATTGTGCAGGCGGTTATGGAAGCGGCCCTGATCGGCGCTTTGGTGAAAGGCCCTCTGGTCGGCGGCCTCCCGCTCCGCCAAGCGGTCTCTCATCCCCGGGCTCCCCGGTGGGCGCCCGCGCTCATTTTTCCCCGGTCAGGCTGAAGCCCAGGATGTTGAGCCCGGCCACGGTGAGCACCATGAGTCTATCCAGGCTGCGCACCTCGGCCAGGCGCTTGAACAGATAGCTGGGGCGCAGATAAAAGCCGCGGTAGAACTTGAGCAGCCAGCGGGAAAGCTCCTCCCCGTCCAGGTCGCAGTAGGCCTGGGAGTGGAAGCCCTGCACGTGCAGGTTGGCCAGATTGCTGGCCGAGCCGTCGCCGATCTCGGGATGGGCGGCCGCCACCCGGCTAAACAGCTCGGTGCCCGGATAGGGGGTCAGGATGCCGAAGCTGGCCGTGGTGGGGTCCAGTTTCTTGATGAACTTGAGCGTCTGCGCCAGGGTATCCGGTGTCTCCCCCGGTCCGCCCAACACCAGGTGGGCGTGGGTCTTCAGCCCCGCCTCCTTGGCCAGGCGGAAGGCTTCCTCGGCCTGGGCGCAGGTGGTGCCCTTCTGGTAGTTGGCCAGGATTTGGTCGTTGCCGGTCTCCACCCCGAACTTGATGAGATGGCAGCCGGCCTTCTTCATCATGATCAGGGCCTCCTTGTCCACCATGTCCACCCGCCCGTTGGCAATCCAGGCCAGCTTGAGGCCCTTGTCCAGCATGCCCTGGCATATCTCCAGGTTGCGGCTCTTATAGGCGGTGAAGGTCTCGTCGCGGAAGAAGACCTCGCGGTAGCCCTGGGCCTGCACCTGGGCCAGTTCGGCGATGACGTTGGCCGCCGAGCGCACGCGGATGCGCCGGCCGTAGAACTCCGGCGCGGTGCAGAAGATGCACCTGCCCGGACAGCCGCGCGAGGTCTGCATGGTGGTATAGGGCATGCGCTCCACCACCGGATTGAAGTAGTCCACCCCGCTGGGCAGGAGGCCGCGGTCGGGGATGGGCAGGTCGTCCATGTCCAGGAAGGGGCGGAAGGGGTTGATCACCGCCTGGCCGCCGGCGTCCTTGAAGCCGATGCCCGCAAGCGCGGAGGGATCGTCTTCGGCCAGCAGCGCGCCCAAAAGCTGGCGCACGCTCTCCTCCGGCTCGCGCAGCACGATGAAGTCCACCGCCGCGGGCTCCAGCGCGCTCTGGGGCATGAAGGTGGGGTGGGAGCCGTAGAGGATGGTCTTGAGGCGGGGGTTGGCCTCCTTGAGCCGGGCCAAGAGGGCCGCGTCCTGGGCAAAGGATTGGGTGGAGGACATGAGGGTGACGGCCAGGAAGTCTCGCAGGCCGTTTTTCACCAGATCGTCATAGCGGGCCGGCTCCAGGCCGGCGTCCAGGAACACCGTCTCCAGGCCGGGCTGGCGGGCGTGGGTGCAGACGTACAGCTCGTTCAGGGGCGGCATCTGCATGCCGCCGATGCGGCGGCCGTTGCACCAGCAGCCGTAGACGAAATCCCGCACCAGGTTGCGGCCGCCGCCCTCGGCCGGGGGGATGAGGAAGAGCGCCTTCATCGGACGCCCCCGGCGCGGGCGGGGGTCTTGGCCTGGCAGTGGTAGGTGACCACCAGGTTGAGGTGGAACAAAGGCGCGCCCAGGGGGAAGAAGCAGCGCCGCCGCAGACGGAAATGCCGGCGCAGCGCCCTGTCCAGCTGCCAGATGCAATTGACGTGCTCGATCTGCACCACGCGCATGTAGTCCATGTCCTGGGCGTTGAAGTGGCGGGCGGTGGTGAGCCGGCGGCCCAGGGCCCAGGCCAGGCCGCCCTCGCTGGGCACGCTGATGAACACGTCGCCGCCCGGGGCCAGCACCCGGGCCATCTCCTCCAGGGCGTGGTCCAGGAACACCATGTGCTCAAGGTTATAGACATTGACAATGCAATCCACCGCGCCGTCCTTGAGGGGAAGCTGGTGGGCGTCGCCGCGCACGACAAAGAAATCAGGATGGCGGCCGCGCAGCTTGGCCAGGGAGGATAAATCCAGGTCCAGGCCCAGGCAGCCGGCGGGGTTGTCCAGATAGGGATAATGGGCGCCGTCGCCGCAGCCCAGGTCCAAGGTCAGCCCTAGGCGGCGGCCCCGGCGCAGGGCGCGCACCTGGCGGTGCCCGGCGTTCTGCACCCAGGCCACCAGGCTGCCCTCGCGGTAGAAGTAGTCCTGGGCCTGGTGGCGAAGTTGATCCCAACGCAGGTAGTCCGGGTCTTGATAGAGCCTGGGCAGGGGCAGGCCCTGGCCCGGGGCCAGGTCGGGGATGCCCTGGGGACAGGCGTAGACCTTGCCGCACTGGCGGCAGAGAAGCCCCTGGCCTGCCGCCCGAGACAAGGAGCCTTGGCCGCAACCCACGCAGCGCAGGGCGGCCAGCATGCGCTCCGGCAGGGCCGGAGCCTGGGGAGAGGACGTGTCCACTTGGGGGGAAATCGCCATGCTCGCTTCCAATGCGCGGACTCGCCAACTCCTGGGCCGCCACCTGGGCGCGCCACCGTTCAACCTGGACCGACCAGGCTAAAACTAACACATTTTACCCCCCCTCACCACGCGGCCGGCTTTTCCGCCGGCACCGCAGAAAAAACGATTCGAGGAGGGTTTTTTGTCGACATTCAAGCAAGGCGAGGTTAGCGTACCTAGCAGCCAGTCAACACCAGCGGTCAATAGCTTGGAACTTGCTAAATGGGCCAGCGCAAGCCAACCCGGACATCAACGAGATAGGCGGGCAATGAATCCGGCACGCGGTGGTTTTCGCCCCCTGTGGGAGAAAGAGGGCGCCATATGGCTGGGCCTGGCCGGCATGGGTCTGCTCTCCACCGCGGCCCTGCTCTGGAACCTGGAGCCCATCCTGGCCTGGCAGGGATATTCGCCCCTGCTCTATGTCTACAAGGCCTGCCATCCGGAATTCTTCGCCCGTGATTTTCCCGGCGGCACCCAGCTTTTCGACCTGAGCCTGTTCATGCGCTTCTACCGCTGGGCCTACCAGTGGTTCGGCATCCCCCCGGAGACCATGCTGCCCCCCCTGATTGGGCTGCCCATCCTGTTCCTGGGCGTGGCCTTCTATTATCTGGGGCGCAAGGTGCTGGGCCAGGACTCGCCGCAGCTGCTGGCGGTGGTGGTGGTGCTGGCGGTGGCCAGTTCGGCCCGCAACATGAACCTGGCCAAGTACGGAGCCCCTCCCGAGGCCTGGGGCTCGGTGCTGTGGTACAACGCCTGCGAGGGCCTGCGCCTGCTGGCCCTGGCCTGGGTGCTGTCCAAGCGCTACGTCTGGGCCGCCCTGGCCCTGGGCCTGTGTTTCGCGGTGGTGCCCACCCAGGCCCTGATGGGCGGCCTGTTCATCGCCATCATGCTGCTGACCCCGCCCGTGCAGTTGCCCCCCTGGAAGAAATCCCTGGGCTACCTGGGCCTGCTGGCCCTGATCTGCCTGGCCTGGCTGCTGTGGGCCTACAAGCCCTCGCTCATGGGCGACGGGCTGCTCCCCGCCAAGGATTATTTCGCCTATACCAGCCTCTCCAGCTTCCACTACTACCCCATCAGTTCGGGGCACTTCACCTGGCTCTACAGCCAGGGCGCCTTGCAGTTTCTGACCTTCGGCCTGCTCTGCCTGCACTATCTCTCGCGCGGCCCCTTGAGCGACACCGACCGCCGCCTGGTGACGGCCATGCTGGGCATGCTGGCGCTCTGCCTGGCCGGCATAATGATCTCCCATTTCCAGTTCTCGGTGTTCCTGCTCAAGCTGACCCTGCACCGCGCCAATGATCTCTTCATAGTCTTCGGCCTTTTCTTCGTCACGCGCGGGTTGTGGCAGGATATCTGCGACGGCCCGGCCAGTCTGCGCCTGGCGGCCCTGCTGCTGCTGCTCTCGCCATGCTTCGGCCATGTGGGCTATCCGCCAGGGCTGGCCGTGCTGGTGGTGTTGCTGGGCGTGCTGCAAGACCGGGGCTCCGCGCCCCTGGGAGGCCAGCGCTGGTGGGCGCTGGGCTTTTGCCTGTTCCTGGCGGCCTATGTCACGGTGGGGTTGGTCAGGGGCTGGGACACGGTGCTGATGCCGGTAGCCATCGACAACAAGGAACTGGGCCTCTTCGGTAACTTCTCCTTGTGGCTGGCCGGGATCGTCAGCCTTTTTGCCTGCGACTTGGCCGGGTTGCTGCGCCGACGCCTGGAGCCCCGGCGCCTTATTCAGACGGTGGCCCTGGTCTGCTGTCTGCTGGCCAGCTGCTGGTGGCTGTGGAGCTACCGGGTCAACAGCCATAGCCAGCAAACCATGGAGGTGTTCCAGGAATACCTGGAAGTGCAGCGCTGGGCCAAGGACAACACGCCGCGCGACTCGCTTTTCATGGTGGAGCCCACCATGTCCTATGGCTGGCCCGATTACGCCTGGCGCAGCTCCTTTGGCGTGCTGCACTCCTGGCTGCTGGTGGGATGGGTGTACAACCAGGACTCGCGAACCTTCCAGATGGGGCTGGAGCGCTTCCAGGAATTCGGCCTGGACCTGGGCAAATACCTCCAGTACCCATCCATGCGCCAGGCCTGGAACGATCTGCGCGGCCACGTGCGCAAGGTCTTCTATGACGGCGGCGACCAGTTCTGGGGCAGGCTGGCCCAAAAATACGGCATCAATTACTTCGTCCTGACCAAGAGCCACATGCGTAAACGCACCAGCTTCCGCGTGGTCTTCGAGAACCAAGTTTTCCTGGTGGTGGCTCCCGCGCCTTAAGCGGAGGGTGGAAAAGTCACGGCGCGGCGCCTATGGCCAGGCAGCTAGATTTTCCCGCCAGGCATTTCACCATCTTGCCAAGTCTGGACAACCGTCTGGGCCAGGCGCGCGGAAAAGACCGGACGCCCGCCCGAGGGCTGGAACCGGAAGCGCCCCCGCTCCATGCTCAAAGGAAATCCCTCCAGCACCCGATCCCGCTGCTTGGCGAAGCCGTTGAATTCGGCCGCGCCGGAGAGCCCCAGCCTGCGGTAGATGGCCAGCTCGGCCAAGGAGCCCACCTCGCCCTGCACCCCGTTGCCGAAAACGACCCGGCGTCCCTGGGCCAAGGCCCGGCGGGCCAGGGCAAAGGTGCGCCAGGCCGAGCCCTGCTTCATCAGCTTGAGCTTGACCGCCACCGTGGGCCCCACGGCCAGCCCCCGCTCCAGATCGGCCTCCAGCCAGATGGACTCGTCCAGACACAGCCGAGCCTGCGGGAACAGCTTAAGCAGCCGGGCCGGTCTGCGCCAGTCCCCGCGGGGAAAGGGCTGTTCCAGGTACTCCAGGGCTGGATGATCCAGGACCCGCCACAACTCCGCCGCTGAGCGCAGGTCCAGGGCCTGGTTGGCGTCGGCGCGCACGGTCACGCCGGGAGGCAGAGCTTTTAACACCGCCCGCGCCCGGGCCAGGTCCGCCCGCCAATCCCGGCCCACCTTCAGCTTGAGGGTGGCGTAGCCCAGGCCGGTCAAGCGCCCCACGTCGGCGGCCAGTTCGGCCGGGGTCACGCCGCCGATGGCGGCCAGGGCTGGGATATCAAGGGGCTGGGCAAGCTCCGCCTCCAGGGCCGGCCACTCCAGGGCGCCCAGCAGGGCGGCGGCGCAGAAGGGCCGGCGGGTGGATTGGCCCAAGGCCCAGCGGAAGGCCCGGTGGGCCGGCTGCCCCAGGATCCGGCGGGCGGCCTCCAGGCTCCAGGCCCAGGCCTGCTCGGCGGTCTCGCGGCCATAGCCGGGCAGGGGCGTGGTCTCGCCCCAGACCAGGCGGCCCTCCAGGTTGAGCCCGCAGAGCACGGTGTCGAAGTGGGTCAGGGTGCCGAAGCTTAGGTGATAGGGCCGGGCCAGGGGCAAGGCCAGGCGCAGCAGGCGCACGCCCCGCACAGGGGCCGCGCCCACCCAGGCCTGGGCCTCGGCCAGGGAGGGCAGGCTCATGCGCCGCCGTAGCCCACGGGCAGGTAGCGAGACTGGTCGCGGTGTCTGCGTTTGAGGGGGCGGTAGCGCCTCACTTGGCCCAGGAAGTGTTCCAGATAGCCCGCCAAGACCTCCGCCCCCGGGCGCATGGCCCCTTCCAGCAGCCAGCCGGCATAGCCCGGCCCCACCAGCAGGGCGTTCTGGCGCAGGGCGAAGTTGCAGGCCCGCAGGGGGAAAAGGCTCTGCCCGCCCGGCCTGGCGAAATTGATGATGCCCACGGGCGTGTTGGACAGCTCGAAGTGATTGCGGCGCATGAAGCGGGTGCGCTCGGCGAAGAGCTGGTAGGCCAGCAGGCTTTGGCCGCCGTGCAGCACCCCCACCAGCAGGACGCCGTCGGCTTCCAGCAACTGGCGGCGCAGGGGCTCGATGCCGTCGCGCTGCTTGCAGGGGAAGTAGTCGGCCTGGCCGTTTTCCGGCGGAGGACAGGGGGAGCAGGCCAGGCAGCGGCCTATGGCGTAGTCCTCCAGAAAGGCCTGTTCCACCACGGCGCCGCCGGGCAGGGCCTGGGTCAGCATCTCCGTCACCAGGCTGTCCGGCCGGCTGCTGAACAGCAGCAGCAGGCGGGGAGGCTGGGAGTCCTGCCTGGGCTGCGCCGGTTCGCCGGCGAACAAAGCCACCCTGCGCCCGGTGCCGAAGGAGGTCTGCAAGCCGAAGTTGTCGTCCAGCACCGCGCCCACGTCGCCGGCCACCACCGTGCCTCCGTACTGGCTGGTGGGCGGACCGTTGCCCAGCACGTTGGCCCCCAGGGCCAGGCAGTCCTGCAGGGCCAGGATGTTGGTGGTCTCCTGCCCGCCGTTGCGCTTGGCCCCCACCGAGACCACGCCCACGGTCTTGCCCGATAGCGGCGCGCCGCCGCTTGAGCGCAGCGCCTCCAGCAATGACTCCACCTGGGAGGAGCGATCCCCGAAGTAGACCGGGCTGCCCAGCACCAGGCCCTGGCCGCGCTTAAGCATCTCCATCAGGGGCTCCAGGTCGCGGGGCGCGGAGCCGGCGGCCACGGGAAAATGCTCGTTGAGGCGCACGTGGCGCAGAGGCAGCCCCTGGGCGCGCACCCCCGCGCCGGCGGCCACCAGGGCGCCCTCGGTGTTGCAGATGCGCCGTTCCGAGGCCAGCTCATAGATCAGGTTGTAGGCCTCGTCGAAGCTGTCCAGCCGGTTTACCAGCTCGTCCAGACGCGCCGCGGGGCAGCGCGCCCGCACGCTGCCGGCCACCATGACCACGCCGGGGCCGGCCGCTTCCGCCGTCTTGCCGCTCATCTACTAGCCTCCGCTCTTTTCCACCGCGATGCCCACCATGTGCCGCAGGTTTTGCGCCCGCAGGCTGGTGATGGCGGGCCCCGGCGGATAGCGGCGCAGGGTCTTGACCATGCGCCGCCAGATGGCCCGGGGCTGCCGGGGAGGCAGGAACCAGGCCCAGACGCACTCGGGAAATATCCATTTGTAGACCAGCCCCACCCGGTAGCCGGGGCAAGGCGGCAAATCCTTTTCCAGCACGAACAGGTCCACCAGCTGCTGGCAGACGTTGAGGCCGGCCTTGACCGTCAGCTCGGTGGTGCCCCATATCTTGGGGTTGCACTCGATGAGCGCGTAGCCGCGCGGCCCCTTGATGAAGTCGAACTCCAGCACCCCGTTCCAGCCCAGGTGGCCGATGATGCGGCTGGCGTATCCCCGCATCTCCGGCTCGTCGGTGGTCTGGTTTATCACGCCGCCGCCGCCGAAGTCGCGCAGGCCCATGAGGCGATGCTGGCTCATCAGCGATACCGGGCGGCCGGCCTTGGAGCAGGAGGTGACGTCGTGCAACTCGCCCGGGTGCTGCTCCTGGATCATGTAGCTGTCCTCGGCCCCGGGCTGGCCCAGCAGGCGGGTCAAGAACTCCTCGCGCTGGGCGGCGTCCGCCAAAAACTCCACGCCCCGGGAGGCGAAGGCCAGGCGCGGTTTGGCCACCAGGGGCGGGCGCAGGGCGCGCACCTCGGCCAGGTTTTCCCGGCTCACCAGGGCCGAGGCGGGCACGGGCACGCCCAACTGGCTGGCCAGCTGATAGGTGCGCCATTTGTCGGCCAGCAGGCTGAGTTTTTCGTGGTCCTCCACCAAAATCTTGGCTGGCGTCTGGGCGGCTATGACCTGCTTCATGGCCGAGAGGGCGTTGGTCACGTTGGTGCCGGTGGGGATGACGGCCTGGGGCCGCAGGCGGCGGCAGGCCTCGGCCACGTCCTGGGCGAAGCCTTCCTGGTCCTGCACCGGGTCGCGGTAGCGGAACACGCCGCTCAAACGCGGGGAGGTGTAGAGGCGTTCCAGCTTGAGTTGCCAGGATCGGCGCGCCTGTTGGGTTCCCCCGAAAAGCTCATAGGAGGGGTCCAGGCTGTTGATGACCGCCAAAGAGTTGCGGCTGAAGCAGTTGAGCACCAGAATGCGCATGTTGTGTCCCGCGGGTTGTTGACTGGGCCTTGGGGCTGTCCCGGCGCCGCTGGTAGGATACCCCCAGCCCAGGAGGGGGGCAAGCCCGCCAGCCCATGGATTTGGAAAGGACGCGGGCTCTCTCCGCCCGCCGCGCGCGCCTTTGAGTCAGCCCGGCTGGCCCGCCTCAATCCCAGCTGTTGATGTCGGCGTCCTCGCCGGAGCCGCCCACGATGCCGTC
>CAZLSD010000050.1:0-8703 GCA_964561775.1 uncultured Desulfarculus sp.
GGGAAGGCTGGGCCTGGGGCATGGGGGCGGTGAAGATGAAACGGCTGCCCTGGCCGGGCTGGCTCTCCAGCCGAATATGGCCGCCCAGCAGTTCCACCAGGCGGGCGCTGATGGCCAGCCCCAGCCCGGTGCCGCCGAACTTGCGCGTGACCGAGGAATCGGCCTGCTCGAAGGCGTTGAAGATGCTGGCCTGTTTGTGGGGCTCGATGCCTATGCCCGTGTCGCGCACGGAAAACTCCAGCAAGGCCTGGCCGCGTGACACCTTAAGGGGCCGGACCCCCACCTCTATTTCGCCCTGAGCGGTGAACTTGACCGCGTTGTTGACCAGGTTCACCAGCACCTGCTTGAGGCGCACCGGGTCGCCCATCAATTCCAGGGGCGTGCCCGGCCTGACGCGCAGGGTCAGGGTCAGGCCCTTTTGCTCGGCCAGGGGAGCCATGATGGCCAGCGACTCGTCCAGCAACTCCAGCAGGTCCAGGGAGGTGGTCTCCACCAGCAGCTTGCCGGCCTCGATCTTGGAGAAATCCAGGATGTCGTTGATGACCGTGAGCAGGCTGCGCGCCGAGGCGCGCACCAGTTCCAGGCTCTCGCGCTGCTCGGGGTCCAGGGGCGATTCCAGCAGCAGGTCGGTCATGCCCATGATGCCGTTCATGGGCGTGCGTATCTCATGGCTCATGTTGGCCAAAAAATCGCTCTTGGCCTGGTTGGCCTCCTCGGCGGCGCGGCGGGCTTGCACCAGTTCGGTGACGTTGACTATGTTGAGCAGAACGCCGTCGTAGACGCCCTGGCGGTAGATGGGCTGGATGCGGAAGATGACCTCGGCCCCGCCCAGGGGGCGCTGCAGGGTGACGGCCGGGCTGCCGGGGTTGGCCCGGAATTCCTTCACCATGACCTGGATGCGCGCCGCGATTTCCGGGGAGTGCAACTCCTCCATGGTTTTGCCCAGCAGATCGGAGGGCTGTTTGCCCAGCATGCGGCACAGGTAGTCGTTGACCTCCACCACCTTGCCCAGGGCGTCCACGAAGCCGACGCCCTCCTCCATGCCCGAGATCATGGCCGAGAGCTTGGCGTACTCACGCTGGGCCGCCTCCTCGGCCCGGCGGCGCTCGGTGATGTCTATGTAGATGGCCAGGGTGTCCTGGCCGATGGTGATGCCGGTCAGCTCCACCAGGCGCTCCTGGCCGTTCTTGCAGGTCAGGCGGTACTCGACCGGCTCGATGTCGCGGTTCTCCCGCCGGGCGCGGCGCACCGAGTCCTCCCAGGACAGGATCACCCAGGCGCGATACGCCGGATCGGGATAGGCCAGCTCCCACCAGCGCTGAAGGGTGGGGATGTCCTCCAGGGCGTAGCCGTAGATTTGGCTGAAGCGCTGGTTGATGAAGAGCAGGTTGCCTTGGGCGTCGGCATAACGCATGGGCAGGGGGGCCAGGGAGACCAGGCGGCGGAAGCGCTCCTCGCTCTCGCGCAGCTTGGCCTCGGCCTGCCTGCGCTGGGTGGAATCAATGATTATGGAGTGGACCACCGCGCGCCCTTGCAACTCTATCAGGCTACTGAAAGCCGTCACCTGGCGCAGGGAGCCGTCAGCCAGGCGGTGCTCGAATTCGAAGCGCTGGCCCTGTTCGCCAGTCACCGTGGCGAGAGCGGCCTTTATCATCTCTCCGGGCATGGTGTTGATATTGCCCATGCGCATGCCCCGAAGCTGTTCCCGGGAATAGCCGTAGAACCTGACCGCGGCCTGGTTGGCGTCGATGATGCTTCCGTTTTCGGGATCGATGAGCAGCATGACCGCCGAGTTGTCGAAGAACTGGCGGCGGTAGGACTCCTCGCTGGCGCGCAGGGCCTCCTCGGCGGCCTTGCGCTCGCTGATGTCCTCCTTGACCGCCACGTAGTGGGTGGTGTTGCCGTGCTGGTCGCGGATGGCCGAGATGGAGGCGAATTCCCAGAACAGCTCGCCGTTCTTCTTGCGGTTGAGCAACTCGCCGCGCCACTCGCCCAGGCTGGTCAGATCCCGCCACATGCCGACGTAGACCTCCTGGTCCATGAGGCCGGACTTCAGGATACGCGGGTTGCGCCCCAAGGCTTCGCTCAGACTGTAGCCGGAGACCTCGCTGAAGCGGGGGTTGGCGTATTCGATGTTGCCTTGCAGATCGGTGATGACCACCGAGGAAGGGCTTTGCTCCACCGCCCGGAAGAGCTTGCTCAGCTCCTGCTCCACCTGCTTGTTCTGGGTGATGTCGGCGCAGGCGGCGCGCAGCCCCTCCACCTTGCCGTTCCGGATCAGGGGCGAGGAGGAGACCAGCACGGTCATCAGGCGGCCGTCGGCCTGGCGGAACTGGTACTCGGCGGAGTCGTGCAGCCGTTTTCCGGAAAGCAAGACGGCGGCCCGCGCGGCCAGCCTGGCCATTTCCTGGCTGGGAGCCAGTTCCTTCAGGTTGTAGCCGCGCTCCAGGTCCTCCACCGAGATGCCGAAGGCCCGCAGGCCTTGCTGGTTGACGTAGGTGAACTTGAGCTGCTCGTCCAACTCCACCACGATGATGGGCAGCAGGTCGGCCATCTCCCGGAAGCGCTCCTCGCTCTCGCGCAGCAGCTCCCGCGCCTGCCGGGTCTCGTCGATGTCATGAAAGGTTCCGGCGATTCTGGCCACCAGGCCGTCCTTGAATTCCGGCCTGCCCATGGCCCGCACCCAGAAAGGGCGTCCCTTGGCCGTGGCCAGCTCCAGCTCGATGTCGAAGGGCTCGCCGCTTTCCACGGCTCGGCGCGTGGCTTCCGCCAGGGCGGCTTTTCCCTTGCTGGGATATGAACTCAAGGCCCGGGCGATGTCCGCCTCTAGGCCTGGCTCCATCTCATGGATGCGGAAGACCTCCTTGGTCCAGGCGACGCGCCCGCTGGCCACGTCCAATTCCCATCCGCCCACCTTGGCCATGGCCCCGGTGGCGTCCAGCAGTTCCTGGCTGCGTCGCAGATCCTCCTCGGTGCTTTTGCGCTGCTCCACCTCCCGGCGCAGCCGCCGGTTGAAGGCCCACAGGGTCAGAGCCGCCAGCAGGGCCAGGGCCAGCAGCCCTATGCCCGCCAGCAGCACGGGATGGGACAGGTGCAGGGCCCCCTCCTCATCGGGATCATAGACGAAGCCTTCCAGGTCATAGCCAGGCTTCACCATGCCCAGGCGCAGGAAGACCTCGGCCATGTGCCGCCAGCGGCCGGGGTTCATGTGCCCCGTCTCTATCAGGCCAGGCAGGAGCAGGCTCTGCATGGCCCGGGCCTCGTAGAGCAGATGGGCGTGGCTTTTTTCCACCCCGTGGCGCTGGCGCAGGATGGCGATCATCTCCTCGGGGTGGGCCATGGCCCAATCCCAGCCGCGCAGGCTGGCCTCCCGGAAGGACCTGGCCAGCTCAGGCTTTTTTTTCAGCACTTCCTGGCTGGTGAAGAGGCAGTCGCCGTAGAAGTCGATGCCGTAGGTGATGGGCCGGATAAGCACCGGCTCGGCCCCGGCCAGATCCAAAAGATAGGGCTCGTTGGTCAGGTAGGCGTTGAAGGCGTGGGTGCGGTCTATTATCAGGTCATCCAGGTTGTAGCTGGTGGGCAGGCGCTCCAGGCGCTCCAGGGAGACGCCCTCGTTCTGGAACATGGCCAGCAACTCGGCGTCGCCCATGCCCGGCATCAGCATCACCCGTTTGCCCAGCAGATCCTGGGGCGAACGTATGCCCGAGGAGGCTTTGGCCAATAGCGCCGAGGGCGAGTGCTGAAAGATGGCGGCCAGAGCCACCAGGGGCTGGCCATGCAGGCGGGCCAACAGGATCTCGGCCCCGGCCGCCCCGAACTGGGCCCGGCCGGAGAGCACCTCCTCTATGGGGCTTTTGCCCGGCCCACCGGGGACCAGGCTCACTTCCAGCCCGGCTTCGGCGTAATACCCCATTTCCAGGGCGGCGTAATAGCCGGCGAACTGGAACTGGGGCAGCCAGCGCAGCTGCACCGTGACCTTTTCCGGCTGGGCTGGGGCGGGGACCGCCCACAGCAGCAGACACAGCACGGCCCAACCCAGACCAGCCAGCTTCCAGCCGGGCGCTCTGCCCTGGGTCATGGGCCATCTCCTTGCCAGACCCCAAGGAGGGGCGGCTGGTTTGGGCAGGCTGGGAAAAGACCGCCGCCGAGACGGGCCGAGCCCGCCCCCTAACCGCGACCTTGGCCCAAAAACATCTGCGATAGTCTGAACTATAACTAATAGCATGAAAGCATCGATGCGGCCAAGGGGGTCGAGCGCCTCGACTCCCAAAACGGGTCGGGTAAAGCCGATGCTTCGACCCGGCCTTACTGGCTCCCGTAGAAACCCTATCCAAACATGCAAGGGGGTCGAGCGCCTCGACTCCCGTCCCTGCGAAGAAAAACACGTTTGAAATAGAATTGGCATAACGGCAGGGGTCATCCCCTCACCCCTCAGCGGGGGGAGAGGGAAGGATGAGGAGGGGCAGAGAACCCCCGTGTTCGGCTACGCCCAAACCAGCCCGGCCGGGGCGCGGCTATCCAGACAACCGGGCCGGGGCCTTGTCAGGCCCCGGCCCGGCTCTCTCCGACGGTGGCCGGCTCAGGCCGATGCGCCCAGACGCCCCAGGGCCAGCAGTTCCTTGGTGTGCTCTCTAGTGTCCACGATGTAGAGGAGCACTCCCACCTGCGCCAACTCGTCCTTGATCTCCATAAGCTTGCTGCGATCGATGCTCTTCATGCGTATGTAGACCTTGCGCCGGCCTTCGGCCACGCGGTCGGAGGAGCTCAAGATGCTGACCATGCGGCCGCCGTACTTGCGGATGATGTCAGAGGCCTGCTTGATGGAACCCGCTTCGTCGGGCAGGTCGATGGCGAACTGGATGCCGCCCCGGGTGACGCCGGTCAGGGATATGAGCGCGCGGAAGATGTCGCTCTGGGTGAGCATGGCCGCCACCATGCCCTGGTCGTCCACCACGGGCAGGCCGCTGATCTTGTTCTCCAGCATCAGGAGGGCCGCCTCCTCGATGGTGTCGTAGAGGTGCACGGTTATGGGGTTGGGGGTCATGATGTCCTTGACCTTAACCCGGCTGAGCAGGTAGGCCAGCTCGTGCACCTCCAGGGCGGTGGCGTCGCTGGCCCCGGCCCGCTTCAGGTCCTTGTCGCTCACTATGCCCGCCAGCTTGCCGCCCTGGTCGATGACCGGCAGCCTGCCGATGTGGTTCTCCTTGAGCAGGCGTATGGCGTGGGACATGGAATCGTCGGGGCTGACCCCCACGAGCCGGGTGCTCATCCAATTGACGACCAGCATGGGCAACCTCCTTGCAAGGCCTGATTTTGGCGAGGGGGAGCCGGTCGGCAAAGGCCTGGTCGCCAGTCCCAGGGGCTCCACTGACCTATACGATAGCCTGAAACCGGCCAAGGAATAAATGGAGGGCCGGCCTCATTCGCGCCCTGCCGGAAACCCAAACCGCCAGGGAAAATTTCCCGCCCGGCCTGGGGGGTTTACTTCACGGGGCAGAGAGGGACAGCGCCCGCCTCCCCTGGCTAAAAGGCGGGGCCTGTCGCGCCTCGCGCGGGCGTCTATACAATTAATTGCATAATATCAACTAGGTATCCCTGCGCGCCGCGCGAGGGACATGAAGACGGGGCCAAGCCTCCTCCCGCCTGCTCAGGCCCCCTGGCGGGCGCGGGCGTGGGCCTCTCCCAGCCTGAGGCGCAGGTAGTCCAACTGGGCCTGGTCAAAGTCGTCCACGTCGAAGCAGTAGCCGGTCTCCTGGAAAAGCCCCTGGGGGATGGCGTTGCCCAACTCATCCGGGTCGCTGGTCTCGTCCTGGTAGAAGCAGACCGAGAGGAAAAGCTCACCGCCGGAGTTGACCACGTCCACCAGGAAAAAGACCGGCCGGAGGCGGCCGGCGGGGCGGGGGGCCAGATCGAAACGCAGGGAATGGCTGATGCCGGGGCGGGCCAGAAAGGACCAGAGCGCGCCGGGCAGGGCCTGGGCCCGCTCCAGCAGCCATAGGCAGGCCCGCTTGAGGCCTGCCTGCTCCGCGGGCCAGGCGGCCAGAAAGCGGTCCAGTTCAGCTTGATCGGGATGGCTGGTCATGTTGGTCTCCTTAAAGCTTGCGCGCCTGGGCGACGATGCTAGCAAGCGGGGCGGCTCTTGGCAAGGCGGCTGGCCCTGGCCCCGTCCCTAGGCCAGCGCCTCCATGAGGGCGGCGATGACCCGGCCAGCCTCCGCCTCCAGGTTCAGGCTGGCTTCCCGGCAGGCCGCGCTGGTCCGCGCCTGGCCGGCCATCCGGTCCAGGCGGCCCAGGTTGGCGTAGATCAGCTTCCACAGGGGAGTGGCGCGTCTGCCCGCCGCCATGCCCTGCCAGCTGATTTCCGTGCAGATGAAGGCGCTGAAGGCCTGGCCCAGCCGGCGGTATTGGGCCAGGGCCGCCTTGGGCAGTTCGTTCAGGCGCTTGCCGTCCAGGCCGGGCAGGCGCTCCAAGAACTCGCGCAGGGTGGGCTGGGGATAGACCTGGCTGAAGAAGTCCAGCATGACCTGATCCATGGCCCCGCGCAGCTCGCACAGCTCGCCGCCCAGACAAAGGTAGAGCAGTTCCACCGCCTGCCAGAAGCGGGGCAGCTCGAAGTGCCGGGCGGTGAGCAGCCCCAGCTGCTGGTCCTGGTGCCAGGCGGCCTGCAACACGTGCCTGCCCACGGCGTGCAGCTTCTCGTCCAGGCCGAGGCCCCGGTCCTGGCCGGGCGGGCCGTCCTCCAGCATGCGCTTCATGCCCTGGCGCAGGTGGGATATGCGCAGGAAGCTGTTGTCGTGCCCGCCCTGCATCAATTTCACGAAGCGCTCGTCCAGCAGGGGATAGCCCGGGCTCAGGTAATAGTCCTCCACAATCAGCGAGTACTCCGACCAGTAATCGCTCTTGCCGCGGCACAGGTAGTACACCGGCATGCGGTTGGAGTTGAAGCGGGCCTCCAGCTTGAGATCCCAGTGCAGACGATGGAGAGCCTGGTTCAGGCCGGCGCGGTCCGTCAACCTGGCCTCTTGGGCATTGCCCCGGCCGCCCAGGCCCAGGGGGGCGGCCAAACAGCGGTTCAGCCGCTCCAGGGTGGAGACATCGCCTCCCTCGCGCTCCAGGCCCAGGCGCAGGCCGTCATATTCCTTCAGCCTGGCCACCAACTCGGCCAGATCGCCTTCGGCATCGAAGGCGTCCAACTGGCTCCCGTGCCAGCTCCGGTGGCCGCCCCCCCAGTACTGGTCGTATCCGTAAGCGTGGTTCCTGGCCTTGGTGTTTTCCCCCGCCATGCCGCTTTTCCTTTCTTTACCAGGCCTGCTGGCCGCGCCGGCGCTGGCGCAGGCGCGAGGCCACGTACATGCCGATCTGCTCGGCCACCGCGGCGTGGCTGGAAAGGTCTTGCTCGGAGACGCTGATGACCTTGCCCAGCACCCCCTCCAGGCCGGTGGGGCCCGCCTCGCCCAGGGCCACCAGCAGGGAATCCAGGCGGGGGGCCATCTCCTGGTTGAGGTCCTCGAAAAAGGCGCGCACCTCCTCCAGCCCGCTCAGGCCGGAGTTGAAGCTGCGGTTCCACTTGGTGTCGGAGAGCAGGGTCAGATAGACCATGTTCCTCCTGGCCAGCCGCTTGGCCTCGTTCATGATGAAGGCCAGGGACAGGGCGTCGGATTGAACGCCCGCCCCGTCGTCGGGCAGGGAGGCCAGGGCGCGCACGGCCTCGCCCTTGCCCAGGGCCGGCGTCTTCTGGGGGTGGTAGATCCACTGCACCAGGGGGCCGCTGACCCCTTGGCGGGCGCGGCCGCTGTGGTAGAGGGCGGCCATGACCTGCACCTGGGTGCCGGCGGTGGAGACCAGCCAGGCCGCGCAAAGGGTTTTGAGCATGCGCATCTGGCCGCGGTTCAAGGAGCCCGAGCCGTCGCAGGCGATGACCAGCAGGGGGCTGCCGCGCCGATCCTCCCTCTCCACGCTGCGCAGGCGGCGGAAGACCGTGCCGCTGAACTGGGCCAGGGCCAGCCGGTTGCCGTCCAGGGCTCCGCTGGTGCGCAGGCGCAGGCTTTGGGGAAAGTGCTGGAGGTTGGGATAGAGGTTGCGGCGCAGTTGCTCCGCTATGGGCCTGGCCTCCGCCAGCAGGATGGAGCAGGCGCTCAGGTCGCCGGAAAGCTCCACCGGACGATCATATACCTCGCCGGCGGCCATCTCCCGCCCCCCCAGGGAGACGACCACCTCGTTGCCCTCGGTGGGCGAGCCGGTGATGGGGCCTTCCTGGAAGGAGGAGCTGGCGAAGACCCCCTCCACCAGGTCCGAGCGCATGTCCTCCCAGTCTTTCTGCTGGCCGCCGGCGCACTGCATGGTCTGGTTGAAGCGCTCCAGCGCCTCCATGGTCCCGGCCGGGATGTCCTGGCCCTGGCTTCCCTCCTGCCCCGGGGTGCGCGCCAGGGAATTGAGCACGCGCTGGGCCGCGTTGCGGGCGCCGCCGAAGACGGGGGGAGAGGGCGCGTCCAGGGGGGCCAGGGCCTGGGGGGGCTCCGCTGCCGCCTGGCCGCCGCCAGGCGGCGAGGCGATGGTCATGGCCGCCGGGGAGGCCGGCCCGGAGTGTTCCGCCGCCTCCTGGTCCTCCTGGCTGGGCAGGTAGGGGGCCAGGGTCCGGCACAGGGCGCGGGCCCAGCGCTCGCCCGCGCCAAGGTGCATGGCCGGCGGCAGGCTGGCCAGCCTG
>CAZLSD010000050.1:8713-16133 GCA_964561775.1 uncultured Desulfarculus sp.
GGGCCTGGGGGGGCTCCGCTGCCGCCTGGCCGCCGCCAGGGGGCAGGGCGATGGTCCTGGCCGCCTGGGAGGACGGCCCGGACTGCTCCGCCGCCGCCTCGCCCCGGCCTAGCGCCTCTTCATCCTCCTGGCTGGGCAGATAGGGGGCCAGGGTCCGGCACAGGGCGCGGGCCCAGTGCTCGCCCGCGCCAAGGTGCATGGCCGGCGGCAGGCTGGCCAGCCTGGCCGCCGACTCCCGGTTCACGGCGGCCAGATCGCCCAGCAGCCGCCTGGTCAGGGGATGCAGGGCAAGCTCATCCAGGGGCGGCAGCAGATCGCCAAACAGCACCACCGCCCGGATCACGTCCTCCAGGGCGGCGAACCTCAAGTCCTGCTGGGCGCAGTTGAACAGGCGGAACATCTCCACGAAGGGCAGGCAGCCCAGGCGGTAGACATCCTCCAGCAGCATGGCCTGTTCCACCGTCTCCACCACGAACCTGGCCACCTGGGCGTACAGGGCGGGGCTGGCCGCCACCCGGTCCGCCTGGGCCGGGTTGAGCAGGTACTCCTTCAGGCGGCTTTGCAGCAGGGGCCTTTGCAGGCGCGCCCTCATCTCCAGATACCCGGTCAGCCCGATGGCGGCGTAGGCCGCCAGGTGGGCGGGGTAGTTGGTATAGCAGGGGCTTATCTGGGGGCTCACCCGGGGCTGGAAGGCGTCGTCCTGCTCCCAGCCCAGATGGCGGGCCACCGCCATCTGGGTCTTGCGCACCGCCCGGTAAAAGGCCCGCTGGGCGGGCAGCCTCTGGTGGTAGTCCAGGTGGGACTTGAAGGCGTCGCCCATGGATACGCCCGCCCAGTCGGCCTTGCCGCGGCGCTGCCGGCAGGTGTACGAATAGCCGTAGCCGCCTCCAGTTCCCGCTTGCTGCCAGCCGGCCATGCCGCCTCCCTCAGAACAGGTGTTGACCCAGGGTGGGATCGTCCTCGTCCTCCTGGCGCAGGCCAAAGACCTCGCCGAAGACGCTGGCGATGTGCTTCTTGTCCTCGCTGCTGGCGTTGCCCACCAGGGTGGATTGGGCCACCTGCGCCAGGCTGAGGTGGGGCATGGCCAGGGCCATGCGCAAGAAGGCCAGGTAGCCGTAGACCGTGGGCGGGGGGACCGAGAGCAGGTTGCCCTCGGCGCGCCGCCGCCTTATCACCTGGCCCAACTCCACCACCTTGGCCACCAGTTCGTCCTGGGCTTGGTTCATCGCCAATCCTCCCGCATGAGGTTGCGCAGCACCTGCTCCTCCTGCTCGGCCGACAGGTAGTCCAGGGTCAGATGCACGGTGAAGCGCCGCTTGAGGGCGTCGTCCAGGGTGACCAGGGTGTGGGTGGAGTCGTTCTCGGCCTGGTAGTTGGAATCCGCCACCCAGGCCACCCGCCGCACGTCCAGGCGCTGGCCCCCGGGCAAGACCACCTCGCCCTTGCACATCAGGTTGAGCAGGCCGCCCTGCACCATGGCCGAGTGAACCCGGCCTATCTCGCGCAGCCAGACCAGGGGATAGGCCTGGCCGGCCAGGGCCGCCGCCTGCTCCAGGGCCTGGACCAGGGCGCTCTTTTCGTCGAAGGTGCTGCCGTTGTTGAGCGAGCGGCGCTGGAACAGCTCGCCGGGGGACTCGAAGATGGCCATCTCCACCGGAAACAGCTTGAGGGGCAGCAGGCGGCCGCCCACCTGCTCGCACAGGCTGCTGAAGTTGGAGGGGGCCTGGGCCAGGGCCTCCAGCAGCGAGCTCTTGGCGCTGCCCGTGGGGCCGGAGAGGTGGCACATCTCGTAGTGGGTTATGGAATACGCCATGGTCTCCAGCACCCACTTGGGCAGGATCAGGGGATTGCAGCCCGGCGCGGGGGCCAGGCGCACCAGGTCCGTGGGGCCGGCCCGGCGCAGGTCTCCCGGCCGCTCCACCCGGTAGACGTTGTCCTTGTCCAGCTCCTCCACCGCTTCGCGGCGCCTAAACTTGTTCAACAGCAAGGTTTCCCTCCTTGTCCATGTAGACCCGCAGGCTGGGGGACCGCCCGGCCAGGGACTGGGGGTCCAGCCTGAGAAAGGCCTCGGCGGCCAGGCCGCGTCCCTGCTCCAGGATGGCCCGCGCCCCGAAGGAGACCAGGTTGGTCTCCATGCCCCGCAAGAGCTTTTGCCCCAGGCCGGGCTCCAGGCCAAGCTGGCCCAGGTCCAGGCCGAAGCGCCGGCTGGCCGCTCGGATGGCCTGCTCCACGGCCCGCTCGATGACCAGGGCCAGGGCCGGCCCGTCCAGGGGCTCGAAGAGAATGGGCTGCCCCACCCGGCTGAGGAAGGCCCCGGAGAGCAGGCGCTGTATCTCCTTGACCACCCTGGCCCGCACTTCCTGGCGGGAGGGGCGGCCGTTGAAGCCGATGCCCTTGCGCACCTCCTCGTCCGCGCCCTGGGGCAGGTTCATGGTGAAGGCCAGGATCAGGTTGGCGCAGGAGAACATGCCACCGGCGGCGCTCTGGGCCTCGCCGGTCTCCAAAAGCTGCAAAAACAGGTCGGCCAAGGGAGCGCGCACCTGGGCCGGGGCGTGGTCCAGGTCGCTTATCTCCACCAGGCAGCCGTCGTGGTGCTTGGCCACCTGCTCCAGGCGTCCGGGCAGGTGGGACATGACGATGCCCCGGCCGCTGCCCAGGAGCTGGCTGGCCGCGGTGTGGAAATCGGGCATGGAGGCGGCGTCGATGTTGACGTAGGGGATGTCCAGGCGGCGGGCCAAAAGCACCGCGCTTTCGGACTTGCCGGTGCCCGGGGTTCCCTGGGCGCAGTAGCGCAGGGGCTGGTGGGCGGGCCGGGTCAGGGCCTCCATGCGCAGGCGCGCCGTCAGCTGGGCCAGGGCCTGGTCCTGGCCCAACAGCTCCTGGCGCAGGTAGGCCAGGAGCCCCTCGTCCACCAGCGCCCGGGTCAGGCGGTCCTGCACCTGGGGGGCGCGCCGGGCGCGCGGGCGGGGGCTCAGGCCGCTGAAGGTCTCGCTCAGGCCGGCCAGCTGGCGGCGGTATCCGCCCAGGTCGGCGGCCTGCCCCTGACCGCGCCGCCACAGCCCCACCCCCCGGCTGGCCAGCATGGGCAAGAGCCGGCGCTGCTCGCTGGGGGGCTGGCCGGCCAAGGCGGCCAGTATCCCGGCCACCGCCTGCTGGCGCGCCCCCGCCGGCAGGCCGCCGGCCAAGGCGGCGGCCTGCTCCACGGCGAACTGGGTCAGCGGCTCCAGGGGCTGGGCGGGCAGGCGCAGCACCACGGGATTGAGGGGGTCGTTTTGCGAGCCCTGCCCCCCGTGCAGGATGGACTGGAGCTGGTCGAAGCTGCCGGTGAAGATGACCGGCCGGCCCCTTTGGCTAAGGCTGGCCAAGAGGGCGCGCATCTCGCCGCCCAGCTCATAGGGGCTGGCGCCCAGGTTGAGGCGGTTGGCCGCCAGGGCCACCACCCCGGGGGCCTTGGCGTTCAGCTCCAGGAGCGACCGCGCGTTGATGGCCGGCGGAACCAGGGTGGCCAGGGAAGAGCCTCGCGCCATGAGCAGGGCGGAAAGCGTGGCCAACGCCAAATCCGACTCCACTTCATGGGTTGAGGTCAGCGCCAGATTGGCCCTGCCCTCCAGCAGGTCCAAGGCCTGCCGGGACCAATGGCGCAACTCTTCCAGGACGCCCGTAGGTTCCGCCGGCCAAGGCGAAACCGGAGCCAGGGTGTCGGAGAAATCCTTGTAGGCCGCCAGCAGGCGTTCGCCGGCCTGGGCCGCGGGCAGGTGTTCCTGCAACTGGCGGGCGACCTGATCCAGGCGGCCCAGTTCGGCATGAAAGGCTGAGGCCCGGGCCACCGACATGGGCATGGCCGCCACCTTGAGCCCCGCCCACAGGGAGACCGAGCCGTCGCTCTCCGCGCGGGGGGGCAGGATGCGCACCTTGTCGTTGAACTGGGCCAGCTGGGGGAAGAGGATCACCGCGTCCACCAGCAGGCGGCCGGGGCATCTGGCCAGCAGAAGCTCTATGGCGATGACCCCGCCCTCTTGCAGGTTTCCCGCGCACTGGGCCACGCCAGGCTTGCCCGGCTTGGCCTGCCTGCTGACAAAGGCGTCGGGAGACGGGCCCTGGGCCATTTCCAGGTCCAGGGCCTTGCAGCAGAGATCGCCAACCTGACCCAGGGCCGCGTAGCCCGCGCCCCCTCCCCAAACCTGGCTATCCGGCAGTTCGCTCTGGCCCATGCTTGGCTCTCTCCCCGTGGCCGCCGGCGAACCATCGCCGGACCCGCCCCTTGCGAGAGCAGCAAGCGTGCCAGGCGGCCCCTGGACGCTAACGCAGTATTTTCAGATTGTTATATGGAAAGACTCGGCGAGTTGCCCCGCCGGCGGGATGTTACTCGCCTTGCGCGCAACTCGCCGGGCAGGGCGGCGGAGGCGGAACCGACGCTCAGGCCTCGCGCAGGATCCTCTCTATCTCCTTGAACACCGTGGAGATGGCCTTTTCCACCTGGCCGGCTATGCCCGCGGCCCAAAAGGAAAGCGCGGAGAACGGCCCGCCGTCCAGCTGGCAGGCATAGGAGAAGAACTGGCGGCTCAGCTCAGCGACGGCATGGTGGCAGCGCTCGCCATGAAAGAGCAGACGTTTCTCCGGCAGGCACAGGTTCTGGAGCTCCCCGCTGGCCCTGCGCAGGGCATCCTTGAAGGCCCTGGTTTCCTGCGCGCCGACCCGCCGCCGCGAGGCCAGCAGGTCGATGACGCGCTTGGCGCCCTCCAGGGCCTCTTCCACCAGCTTGAGGTGGCGCAGGCACTGGGCCCGGTGCAGGGCCAGGTCCTCGCCACGCGCCTCCAGGGGCGAGGCCGGGGCGCGCTGCGGCCCCAGGGAGGAGCCCAGCATCCTGGCCAGGACCTTCACGTCCTGCACGGTGGGTTCTTTTCGCGGGAAGTGATTATGCAAGGCGCGCAGGAAGAGTTTCAACTCGCGCGCGTTTCCCGGCCAGCCATACTCGCTCAGACACTGAACCACCTGGGGGGAAAGGGGCGGACGCCCGCCCGCCAGGCTGTTCCCTTCCTTCTTGGCCGTGGCCTTTTCCCAGAAGGCGGCCACCAGGACGCCGATGTCCTGGGGGTTGGCGCGCAAGGCCGGGGTGCGGATGATGAAGCCGCGCAGGCGGTAGTAGAGGTCCTCCCGGAAAAGCCCCCGCTGCACCAGGGCGAACAGGTCCCGGTTGGTGGCGGCCAGCACCCTGGCCTCCACGTCGATCTCCCGGGTTGCGCCCACCCGGCGTATCGTGCCGGAGTGCACCGCCCTGAGCACCTTGGCCTGCTGGCTAAGGGGCATGTCGCCGATCTCGTCCAGAAAGAGGATGCCGTTGCCCGCCGTCTCCCACAGGCCGCGCCGGTCTTCCTTGGCGTCGGTGTAGGCCCCTTTGAGCGAACCGAACAGCTCGGACTCAAGCAGGGTCTCGGGCAGTCCGCCGCAGTTCACGGGGATAAAGGGCCGCGCCCCCAGGTGGGCGTTGCGCGCGTCGCGGATCAGTCTGGCCACCTCGTCCTTGCCGGTGCCGGTCTCGCCCACGATGAGCACGGGGTCGTTGCCAGCGGCCTGGGCGGCATAGACGATGAGCCTGCGCACCAGCCTGGCATCGTCGGAGGAGCCCAGGTACTTGTTCGCCAGATCGTCCTCGCCCGCGATGTAGGGGATGACCTCCAGGGGCGGGCATTGGGCGTAAAGGTCGTCGCCGGCCATGGACAGGGGCGCACGGAGCGCCTTGGCCGCCCGCTCCCCGGAGGCGCCTTCCTGACTGGCCGCGAGCACCTGGTCGAAGACGGCGTCGGGCATCACCACCACGAACAGCCTCTCCTGTCCCGCCTTCTGGGCGCTGTTCAGCAGGGTGCATACGCTGCGCTGGGCCTGGCCGGGGTGCTTGTAGGCATGCCGGAGCACGGGCGCCCGGGAGGAGGGCTGTTTGAGGGCCTTGTCCGCCAGGCCCTTGCTGCCGCTTTTGGTGCGCGACTGGTCTTCCACCAGGTCCTTCATGGCGTGCAGTACGTCTTCCAGATGACGGTCGGGTATGACCAGGGCCATGGCCTGCCCGCCGGCGGTGAAGGACTCCAGCCTTTGGGGTCTGCCCAAGGGCAGGTCAAGGACTTCCTTGCGCAGAGCGCCGGAGACGAGGGCGCACTTGATGGCCTGGATGGACATGGCGGCTCCCGGACTATTGGTTCGCCTAAAAGGCATAGCAAGAAACAAGCCCTTCCCACAAGGGCCTTGCGCCCCAGGGACGCCGGCGGGCTCGGCCCAGGTTGCCCTGGTGCGCGCGGTCTCTTCCCGGTAATAATGACACTACGGGCCGCCAGTGGCGGCCCGCGGATAAGCCGGCCGCCAGGGAGAGCGCATGTCCGCGCGGTTAGAGTCCATGCAGGATTTGGAACGCGCCCTGGGCCGGTCGGCCCTGCACCAGGCGCGGGCCGCCTGGTCCGCCGTGGTCGACGAGTTGCTGCCCTTTCTCGCCCCGCGCCTGGATTGCCAGCTCAAGCGGCGGCTGGGGATGGCCCTGTGCGCCAGTCATCCAGCGGGCCAGCCCGGCGGCCGCCAGATGGGGCTGGCCCTGCTGGCCAAGGCCCAGAACGGGCAGGGGCCAGACGGCCAAGGCCAGGGTCTCCAGGACCAGGACGGGCAGCTCCCGGACGAGCGGACATGCCTGGCCCTGGGGCGTCTGCACCTGCTGCTGGGCCAGACCCATCCGGCCCTGGAGGCCTATCTGCTGGCCCTGCGCCCGGGCCTGGCCCAGGCGGCTCAGCCCTCCTGCCCAGGCATCGAGCGGGAGATCGGCTTCCTCGCCCGCTGCCAGCCCCTCAAGGCCTTTTTCGCCGAGGCCCACGCCTGCGCCAGCAAGCTCCTCTGCCTGGGCGGCTTCCTCCAGGCCCACTCTCCCCACGGGCTAGGGGACCACCCCGGCCTGGCCGCCGCCCGGATGGCCGCGCGCGAGCGTCTGGAGATACTTGGCCTCAATCCCCGCCCGCACCGCCCGCCCGTGCTCTTGGTGGCCGGCGGCTGCGCCGGACTGGAGCCGGCCCAGGCGCGGGAATACGCCCAACTGCTGGAAACCAGCCTGGCCTCCTGGACGGGAGAGATACTCTGCGGCGGCACCGCCAGCGGCATCAGCGGCGTGGTGGCCGGCCTCTCCTGTCCGGGACTGCGCAAGGTGGGCTACCTGCCCTTGGGCGAGGAGGCCGACTCCCGCTATCTGGGCGTGGGGGTGCCCGGCTTCGGCTATTCCCCGGACCAGCCCTTGCAGGCCTGGGTGGATTTGCTGCTGGCGGGCATCGCCCCGCGCCAGGTGACGCTGCTGGGCTTCGGCGGCGGGGATATCTCGGCGTTGGAGTATAAGCTGGCCCTGACCCTGGGGGCGCGGGTGAGCGACGTCGACGTGCGGGCGCTCAACCAGGTC
>CAZLSD010000051.1:0-16039 GCA_964561775.1 uncultured Desulfarculus sp.
CGAAAAAGGGTTTCCCCCCAGTTCTTCCTATCTCAGTATGCTCTTGGGCGGATGATAACCTGGGGGCACGGCCAGGCAGGGAGTGACCAGGCAGCGGCGGCCCAGGATGGCGCCGGGGTTGGTGACGCTGTTGCAGCCGGTTTCGCAGGAGTCGCCCATGATGGCCCCGAACTTGCGGCGCTCAATGGTATGGGTGGTGTCGCCCACCTTGATGCGGAAGGGGCGGTCGATGATTTTGAGGTTGGCCAGCTTGGTGCCCGCGCCCAGGTTGACCTCGCGCCCCAGGATGGAGTCGCCCAGATAGGCGAAGTGCCCGGCCTTGGCCCCGTCCAGCATGACCGAGTTCTTGACCTCGGTGGTGTGCCCCACCACGCAGGCCCGGCCGATGAGGCAGCCACCGCGCAGGTAGGCCCCTTGGCGCACCTCGCTGCCTGGGCCGATGAAGCTGGGGCCTTTGAGCAGGGCGCCTGGCTCGATTTTGGCCCCGGGGGCGATGTGGATCAGATCGTCCATGAAGACCGCCCCGGCATAGATGACCGCCGCGTCGCTCAGTTCCCGGCCGTGCAGGCGCACCTTCATCTTGCCCTTGGTGGGGTCGCCGCCCAATAATTCGAAGCCGCTGTCGTGGACTTGGCCTGCGTGGATGACCACGGTGCTGGTGAGCATCTCGCCGCCCCGGCGCAGGAGCGCGCCCTGGGGGCCGGCCTCTTCCACGGCCTGGCGGGTGTAGGCCTCGATGCGGGGCAGCACCTCCCAGACCAAGTCCACGCCGGCGAAGAGGCTGGCATGGGTGAGTCCTTGCAGATCGAACAAATCCGCGGGCGAAACCATGTCTGCTCCCTACCAGTAGCGCCGGACCTTGATGCCCTGGCCGTGCAGGTAGTCCTTGATCTGGGCCACGGTGTAGTGGCCGTAATGGGTCATGGAGGCGATCAGCGCGGCGTCGGCCCGGCCCTGGGTCAGCACCTCGGCCAGGTGGCTGGGCTCGCCCGCGCCGCCGCTGGCGATGACCGGGATGCTCACCGCGCCGCTGATGAGCCGGGTCAGGGTCAGCTCATAGCCCTGGCGGGTGCCGTCGGCGTCAATGCTGTTCAGGCAAATCTCGCCCGCGCCCAGGTCCTGGGCCTGTTTGGCCCAGGCCAGGGCGTCGATGCCCATGCGCTTGCGCCCGCCCTGGATGACCATCTCGTAGCCGCTGGGGGTGGTCTCGCTGACGCCGACCTTGAGCACGTCCATGCCCAGCACGATGCACTGGGAGCCGAACTGGCGCGCGCCCTCGGCGATGATCGAGGGATTGGTCACGGCCGAGGAGTTGACGCTGACCTTCTCGGCCCCGGCGGCCAGCACCGCGTACATGTCGGATACGGTGCGCAGGCCGCCGCCCACCGAGAAGGGCATGAAGATGGTCTCGGCCACCCTGCGCACCACGTCGATCATGATGCCCCGGTGGTCGGAGCTGGCGGTGATGTCGTAGAAGACCAGCTCGTCGGCCCCCTGCTCATAGTAGAAGGCGGCCATCTCCACCGGATCGCCGATGTCCACGTTGCCCTTGAACTTGATGCCCTTGGTGAGCTTGCCGTCGCGCACGTCCAGGCAGGGGATGATGCGCTTGCTAAGCACGGCCGCCCTCCTTGCCGTCCCAGGCCAGGAAATTCTTCAGGATGGCCAGGCCCGGCCGGCCCGATTTTTCCGGGTGGAACTGCACGGCCACCAGGTTGTCGCGGGCCACCGCCGCGGCGAAGCTCAGGCCATACTCGGTCGTGCCCACCACGTCTTCCTGCCGGGCGGGCAGGGGATAGTAGGAGTGCACGAAGTAGAACTCGGCCTCGGCCGGGACCCCGGCGAAGACGGGGTGGGTGCGCGTGAAGCGCACGCCGTTCCAGCCCATGTGGGGCACCTTGAGGGGCTGGCCCTGGGCGTCGCGGTGCTCCACGGGAAAACGCACCGTGCGCCCGGGCAGGATGCCCAGGCAGTTGGCCAGGTCCTCCTCGCTGCTTTCCATGATGATCTGGGTGCCCAGGCAGATGCCCAACACGGGTTTGCCCGAGTCCAGAGCCTGGCGCAAGGCGTTGTCCATACCCAGCTTCTTCAGGCTGGCCATGGCCGCGCCCGCCGCGCCCACGCCGGGAAAGATGACCCGCTCCGCGTTGGCGATGAGCGAGAGGTCCTGGGTGATGACGCTTGCCGCCCCCAGGCTGCTCAAGGCCCGCTGCACGCTGGTCAGGTTGCCGGCTTCGTAGTCGATGATGGCGATCACCACAAATCCTTTTGGCTGACGCCAAAAATCAAATCTTGGCCAGCCTTCTGATCACTTCGTTTCTAAGTGCGATCATCTCGGAGATAGACTCTTTTAGGCCCTTTTTACCGTAAAACTTATCGCTATCAACTCCATATTCCGGCGTGAGCTTTAGGCGTTTGCGTAGCTCGGCAATATAGTGGGTATGATAGGGCCTGAAGCCTTGCACCCCCTGCTTGATGATTTTGGTTTTAAAATTGCCGTTCTTATAAATGGACAGGAACTCGCCTTTGGGGGGATCGATATCATACTCAAACTTGCTTAGAATATCCTTCAACTCAAAATAGGAGAGGGGTTTTTCACTCTTGAAGCGCCTTCGAGAGTTGGCGCGAAGCCATTCCGCGATGAACTCGACCTCCTGGTCTCTATCCTCCACCAGCTCATGGGCAGCGGTTTTTCTGGTGAACTCGAAAAGTTCCTCGTCGGTGCAGCCTTCCAGCCAATAGCCGTTGTCGTCCAGAAACACTCCCACCGCGATCAGGGCTGTTCTCTTGTTGCCGTTATAGAAAGGGTGATTGTTGATTATGGAATGAAACAGGGCCGCTGCTTTTCCGAAGATGTCCTCATAGGCCGCTTCGCCTCCGGCCGACTGAAAAGGTCGCGCTACGGCTGAGGCCAACAGGCCCCTATCCTTAACGCCCGAAGGTGATATGGGGTCTTCAGAAGAAATGAAATATTCGACGAGGCAGTTATGAATTAATTCGACATTTTCCAAATTTATTTCGGCCGACATACACACCTCGTTAACCAAGGGTAGAAGGCGTGTTGGTGGAAACCTGCCGGGGAACGAGCCCCGGCAGGCTATCACACTCCGGAGCCTAGTACTGGTAGAAGCCCCGGCCCGTCTTGCGACCCAGCCAGCCCTGGTCCACGTATTTGCGCAGCAGGGGGCAGGGGCGGTACTTGCTGTCGCCCAGGCCGTTGTGCAGCACCTCCAGGATGGCCAGGCAGGTGTCCAGGCCGATTAGATCGGCCAGGGCCAGGGGACCCATGGGGTGGTTCATGCCCAGCTTCATGACCTGGTCCACGTCCTGGGGCTGACCCACGCCCTCCATTACGCAGTAGACCGCCTCGTTGATCATGGGCAGCAGCACCCGGTTGGCGATGAAGCCCGGATAGTCGTTGGCCGGCACGGGGGTCTTGCCCATCTTGAGCGCCAGGTCCACCGTGGTCTGGTGGCAGTCGTCGCTGGTGGCCAGGCCGCGGATGACCTCCACCAGCTTCATCAGGGGCACCGGGTTCATGAAGTGCATGCCGATGACCACTTCCGGGCGTTTGGTGGCCCCGGCGATCTTGGTGATGCTGATGCTGCTGGTGTTGGAGGAAAGAATGACGCCGGGGCGGCAGATTTCGTCCAGCTTGCGGAAGATGTCCAGCTTGAGCGCCACGTTCTCGGTGGCGGCCTCCACCACGAAGTCGGCCTGGGCCATGTCGTCCAGGCGGGTGCTGGTCTTGACCCGGGCGGCCACCGTCTGGGCGTCGGCCTCGCTCAAGCTGCCCTTCTTGACCAGGCGGGCCAGGCTGCCCTCGATGGTCTTGAGGCCGCGAGCCACGAACTCGTCCTTGATGTCGTTCATGATGACGTTCAAGCCGGCCATGGCCGCCACCTGGGCGATGCCGTTGCCCATCTGTCCGGCGCCGATGACGCCGATGGTTTGCACCTGCATGATGAATCCTCCTTGGGTCGACCCCCCGGCCCGCCTCCGGGGTGGTCGCTGGAATGGCTGCCAGGCGGGTTGTTACTGGTCTTGCTCTTTCAGTCTGGCCTCGGCCGCGCATTGAAACTGCCGGGCCTCTTCCAGTTCCGGCTTTAGAACCAGGGCGCGGGCGAAGGCCTTGAGGGAGGCCGCGTACATGCCGCCCTCGTAGAGGGCGCGGCCCAGGTTGAACCAGAGATTCTCGTCGTGCATCTCCACCAGCAGGGCGCGGTGATAATGGCGCACCGCCTCGGCGTACATGCCCAACTTGCGCAGCTGCATGCCGAACTCGTTGAAGATGTACTTGTTGCGCGGCTCCAGCACGGCCTCGATGGTGGAGAGCTTGGTGAAGACCTCCCTGGCCTTTTCGGTGTCGCCGGTGGCCAGATAGGTGCGCCCCAAGCCGAAGTTGGCGCGTACGTTGTCCTCGTCCAGCTTTAGCGCCTTGCTGAACTCGAACTCGGCCGAGAGATGCTCGCCCTCGGCCAAGTGGCGCTCGGCCCGGGCCGCGATGCGGTCGGCCTGCTTTTGCTTGGGCGAGGTGGGTTTGGGCGCGTAGTTATCCATGATGGTGAAGCGCCCCTCTATCTCCGAGGGCTTCACCACCTCGCCGTAGCCGGTGGGCTCGTCATACATGTCCAGGAGCTCCACCCGCCAGGTGCCGTCCTCCAGGAGCACGCCTCGCCAGATGTTCTCCATGGTGGCGTCCTTGGCGGTGTCGCCGGTGCCCACCTTGCTGGCGATGCGCTCGTGATAGTAGACGTAAGCCTTGGGGTCCGGACCCTCCATGGGCTTTCCTCCTCAGGCGTAGTCGCCCTTGCGCCAGGCGACGAAATAGAGCGTGCCGGAGACCAGGCCCAGGGCCACCGCTCCCCAGAGCAGCTGGTTGCCCAAGCTCAGCATGCCGTTCAAGCCCGCGGCTCCTCCGATGAATATCAAGGCGAAGGAGTAGTTCATCCAGGCCGTCTTGATCTTGCCCCACTTGCTGGGGCGCACCTTGGGCAAGGGCCTTAAGGGCAACCCGCGCTGGCGGCGTTCCCGCATGATGAGCAGCGGCAGGGCCACGGCGTGCAGGTCCAGGCAGGCCAGCAATACCAGTAAGCGCCAATCCACCAAGTCGCGATACCAGGAGAGGATGAACAGCGCCAGGCCCAGCAGCTTGTCCGCCATGGGGTCCAGGAGCGCCCCCAACTCGGTGACTTGCCCCCGGCGGCGGGCCATGGCCCCGTCCAGGTTGTCGCTGAAGCCGGTGACTACGCCCACCGCCACGGACCAGCCCAGGTGCATGGGTAGCAGGCCCAGGGCCAGCATAAGCACGGACCCCACGATGCGCGCAACCGTGACGTGGTTGGGGTGCAGCCAGGGCGGCATGAGACCCACCACCCAGGCCGCGAAGCCCAGCTCGAACTTGGGCTTGGGCGCGGTGTCGGTGCTGGATTGACTCATCTCATCCCTGGGTGGCTGGGGTTCTAGCGCATGAAAAAGTCTGGCTGTTCTCTCAACCGCGCAGTATAGCTCGCCCCGCTGGCGGCGGCAATAGCCGCCCCGGCCTGGGGGCCGCCCCGGCCTGGGGGCCGCCCCGGCCTGGGGGCCGCCCCGGCCTGGGGGCTTTAGGCCCCTTCCCGGCTCGACCGCTCTAGCCTGGCCAGGTGCAGGCTCAAGGCGGCCAGGGCGGCGGGGGTGATGCCGCTGATGCGGCCTGCCTGGCCCAGGTTGGCCGGGCGTACCCGGGAGAGCTTTTCCTGCACCTCGCGGCTAAGGCCGGGCAGGCCGGTGAAGTCCAGGCCAGGCGGGATGCTGATCCCCTCGCGCTCGCGGAAGCGGGTCACGGTCTGGCGCTCGCGTTCCTCGTAGCCGGCGTAGCGGGCCTGTATCTGGAGCTGCTCCGCCACCGGGGCGGGCAGGGCGGCCAGAGGCTCCAGGGCCGGGTCCAGCCCCAGGACGTCGCTAAGGCCCAGGTCCGGCCGGCGCAGAATATCCCAGGCCGTGGCCGGGCTTTTCAGGGGCGCGCTGCCCATCTCGGCCAGCCTCTGGTTCTGGGCCGGGGTGGGGAAAAGACGTACGCCCTGCAAGAGCGCGCGCGCATCTTCCAGGGCCTGGCGCTTGGCCGTGAACACGCGCCAGCGTTCATCATCCACCAGGCCCAGCTCGCGGCCCAGGGGGGTCAGGCGCAGGTCGGCATTGTCCTCGCGCAAGCTCAGGCGGTACTCGGCCCGCGAGGTGAACATGCGGTAGGGTTCGTTGGTGCCCCGGGTGACCAGGTCGTCGATGAGCACTCCGATGTAGGCCTGGGCCCGGTCCAGCGCCAGGGGTTCCTGGCCTTGGCTGAAGCGGGCGGCGTTGATGCCGGCCATGAGCCCCTGGGCGGCCGCTTCCTCATAGCCGCTGGTGCCGTTGATCTGGCCGGCCATGAACAGCCCGGCCAGGCGCTTGGACTGGAGATCGGGATAAAGGTCCAGGGGGTCGCTCATGTCGTATTCAATGGCATAGCCGGGGCGCACGATGTGGGCGCGTTCACAGCCGGGCAGGCTGCGCACCAGGGGAACCTGCACGTCCCAGGGCAGGCTGGTGGGAATGCCGTTGGGATATATGAGCGGGTTGTTCAATCCCTGGGGCTCCAGGAACACCTGGTGGGACTGGCGCTCGGGAAAGCGCACCACCTTGTCTTCCAGGGAGGGGCAATAGCGCGCGCCGGTGCCGGTGATGACCCCGGCGTACATGGGCGCGCGGTCTAAGTTGTCGCGCACCAGCTGGTGGGTGCGTTCATTGGTGCGCGTGACCCAGCAGCCCACCTGGGGAAGAAGCGGGGCCTGGCTAAGGAAGCTGAACATGCGCGGCGGGGCGTCGCCTTGTTGCAGGGGCAGCCCCTCCAGGTCCAGGCTGCTCTTTAGCAGGCGCGGGGTGGTGCCGGTTTTGAGCCGGCGCAGGCTGAAGCCCAGCTCGCGCAACTGATCGCTCAGGGCGTTGCTGGGCGGGTCGCCCAGGCGGCCGGCCGGGCGCTGGTTGAGTCCCACGTGGATGACCCCGCGCAGGAAGGTGCCCGTGGTCAGCACCACGGCCCGGGCCGCCAGGCTTTGGCCCAGGGAGGTGCGCACCCCGGCCAGTTGGCCGTTTTCCAGGATGAGACCCAGGGCCTCGGCCTCCCACAGCCACAGGCCGGGCTGCTCGGCGCAGGTCTGACGCAGGGCGCGGGGGTAGAGGTCCATGTCCACCTGGGCGCGGCTGGACCAGACCGCCGGCCCCTTGCCCTGGTTGAGCAGGCGGAACTGGATGCCGGTCAAGTCGGTGTTCTTGGCCATCTGGCCGCCCAGGGCGTCGATCTCGCGCACCAGATGGCCCTTGGCCAGGCCGCCCACGGCCGGGTTGCAGGAGAGCGCGCCCAGGTGGTCCACATTCAGGGTGAGCAGGCAGGTGGCCGCTCCCAGGCGGGCCGCGGCCAGGGCTGCCTCGCAGCCGGCGTGGCCGGCCCCCACCACCAGCACGTCATAGCGCTCCGGCGGGTGCGCGCTCACGCCAGCCCCAGGTAGGCGTGGGCCCCGGTCCAGCCCGGCAGGGCTTGGGCCCCTGCGCGCCAGACCACGTCCTCGATGTGCCCCAGCAGCAGGTCGTGGTCGCCCGGACGCCACGCCTCCTTGACCCGGCAGCAGATGGCTCCGGCGGCCGCCTCCAGCACCGGCAGGCCCAGGGGGCCTTCCCGCACCGCCAGGCCCTGCCAGCGCTGGGCCGCCGGGCGGGCCAGTTGGCCGCGCAGTTCGTCTGTCCCGGCGGGCAGCAGGTTGAGGGCGTACCGGCCGCACTCCCGCAGGGCGGGCAGGCAGGCCCGGTTGTGGCGCAAGGCGGTCATGACCATGGGCGGCTGGCCGCTGACCTGGCTGACCCAGGAAACCAGAAGTCCCTGGGGTTGGGCCGGGCTGCCGGTGGAAAGAAAATAGAGCCCGTAGCGCAGGCTGCTTAAGGCCTCTATCCAGGCGGCGGGCAAGGTGGCGATGGGCTCGGGGCGCATGGCTGGTCTTTCCTGGTGCGAGGCGCGGGGGGTAAGCCGGCCGTGGCGCGCCGGCGGCCCAAGCTTAGCAAGAATATGCCCGGCCCGCGACCTGGCGGCTCTTGCCGCCCCGCCGGCTGGGGATGACCTGCTCCTGCCCCACGCCCAGTTGGCGCTTGACCCAGCGCCAGGTCATGCCGACGTATTCATAGATGGCCACCTCCGACATGCGCAGCCCGGCGGCGCTGGGCAAGAGCAGGCGGTAGGAGAAGATGAACTCCCGGCTGGCGAAGTCGGTGGGGGCGGGTATGGGATGCAGGCCGCGGTCCTCAAGCATGGCCAGGGCGCGGCGCATGTGGAAGGCCGAAGTGACCAGGGCGAAGGGGCGGTCGCCCAGGATGGGCTTGAGCAGGGTGGCCTGGTCCTCGGTGTCCCAGGAGGCGTCTTCCAGAACCAGGTCCTTGGGCGGCACGCCGGCCTGTTGGGCGAACTCGGCCATGGCCGGCCCCTCCAGCACCCCCGGTTCATAGTTGCCGCCGGAGAGCACCAGCTTGGCCTCGGGCAGCTGCCGCCACAACCGTATGCCCTCCAGCACCCGCTTCAGGCTGGCCCGGCTCAGGCGGTCGATGCTGGTGTAGGAGCCTTGCTCCACGCCCCCGCCCAGGACCACCACCTGGCTGACTCCGGCCTGGCGCAGGGCGTCGGGGCTGGCATAGGAACCGGCGGCCTGCTCCAGGGTGGAGAGCAGCCAGGTTCCGGTGAGGGGCAGGGAGAAGACGAGCAGACAAAGCCAGCCCGCCAAGGCCAGGGCCGGACCCAAACGGCTGGCGGGCTTGAGCCGCCAGAGCAGGATGCCGGCCAGCCCCAACACCAGGCTGAGTCCCAGGGGGAAGATCAGCCGGCTGACCAGCTTTTTTATTAGGAAACCCAGGGCCGCCACCAGCTTTAACCTCCGCCCCTAGGGAGCGCTCCAGGCCACCCGGCCGCCCTCGTTGAGCAACACCAGGGAGGAGGGAGGGCGCTGCTCGGCCCGCTCGCCGCCGGCCGGGCGCAGGGTGACGGCTCCCAGGGCGGCGCGCAACTGATCGCCCTGGTCATAGAGCCCCACCACCGGGGCGCCGGCGCGGTCCAGGCCCAGCCAGAGCCTGGTCTGGCCGCGCGCGTCGGAGAGCGCCACGCCCGGGCGCCCGTCCGGGGGCAGGGCCGTGATGCCCAGCCGTTCCCGGCCGTCCTCGCCGTACAGGAACAGGCCGGGCTGCACGCTGCCGTCGATCTTGCGGAAGGCCAGTTCCGCGCGCACGCGCCCCTGGTCGTCCACCAGCAGTAGGCCCTCGTTCAATACCAGGCGGCCGGGTTGGGCGGCGTTGGCGCTGGTTATGAGCTGGCTGCCCAGCCAGCCCCCCAGCGCTCCGGCCAGAAGCGCCGCCAAGGTGAAGGCGAAAACCTGTTTGGGCCGCATGCCGCACTCCTTACCCTAGGTGAAAGTGAGTCAGAACCTTGAACCGGCCGGCACCCTGGGATCAGGCGCTCAAGGAGGCCAGCAGCTCGCGGGCCTCCTCGAAGCCCGGGTTGATCTCCAAGGCCTTGAGCAGAACCTGGCGCGCCTGCGCGGTGTCGCCGGAGTCCAGGTAGGCCCGGGAGAGGTTGTACATCAAGCCTTCGTTCTTGGGGGCCTTGGAAAGGGCCTTCTGGTAGTTTTCGATGGCCTCGGCGAATTTGCCTTGGCGGCGGAAGGCGATGCCCAGGCGGTTGTAGAGGTGGATGTCGTCGGGGCTGGCCTCCAGGGCCTTCTTGAAGGCGGCCTCGGCCTCACTGGCCAGGCCCATGGCCAGGGTGGCCTCGCCCACCCGGCGGCTCACGTCGGCATACTGGCCCTGGGACACGCGCAGCACCGCCTTCAAGGAGTCCATGGCCTCCTTCTTGCGCCCGGCCGAGGCCAGGGCGTTGGCCAGTTGGAAATGGCGCTCAACGTTCTTGGGGCTGATCTTGGCCGCTTCCTGCAAATGCTCGATGGCCTCCTGGGCCTGGCCCAGCTTCTGATACAGCTTGGCCAGGGCCTCGTGGGCTTTGATGAACTTGGGGGCCAGCCCCACCGCCTGGCGGTAGCAGTCGCGGGCGCGCTGGTCATTGCCCTGGCGCTCGAAGACCTGGCCTATGGCCAGCAGGGTGCGCGGGCTCTTGGCGTTGAGCTTCAATGCCTCCTGGTATTCGGCCAGGGCCTTGTCCAGCTGATTGCTGCGCACATAGGTGAGCGCCAGCTCCAGCCTGGTCTCCAGGGCCGAGAGGTTGGCGCGCCGGGCCAGCACGTCCTTTATCTTGTCTTCCAACTGGGCCAGGGTGAAGGGCTTGAGCAGATAGCCGTCCACCTCCAGTTCCCCGCACTCGGCCACCACTTCCTCGCCCATTTCGGCGGTGACCATGACGAAGGGCAGGGAGCGCAGATCGTCGTCCTCGCGCACGTGGCGCAGCACCTCCACCCCGTTGGCCCTGGGCATGCGCCAGTCGCAGAGCACCAGGTCCACGGTGTGGTTCTTGAGCAGCTCGATGGCCACGTCGCCGTCATCGGCTTCCACGAAGTTCTGGCAGCCCATGCGACGGATCATTTCCTTGATGGTCCAGCGCATGCGCGGCTGGTCGTCCACCACCATGATGCTAAGGTTGGAGCTGGGCAAACTCATACGGCCCCCCTGAGCACAGCGCCCTCCGCGCTGCCGGTCAAATGTGACGAGGTCTTTGGCGTTTGATACTCTATACTAGACGAAACCATCATGCGCCGTCCAGCGTGGGAGCAAGGCGTTCTTGTTTTGGCCCAGGCGGCGCGGGGAGTCTTGGCGGATGTCCGGCACCATCGAGCGCTTGCATCTCATCATGGGTCTGGTGTGCAACGTGCGCTGCGTCATGTGCTACCAGCGGGATTTCAGCAGCCGGCGCAACATGCCCAGCGAGATATTCACCCAGCACCTGCGCGAGCTTTACCCCAAGGTGCGCACCGTGAAGATCCAGGGCGGCGAACCCACCATCATGGCCAACTGCCGCCAGTTCGCCCGCCTGGCCCGGGCCTGGCCCGGCATGCGTCTTTCCGTGGTCACCAATGGGGTGCGCGTCAGCGATTTCTGGCAGCAGACCTTTCTGGAGCAGGGCCAGTTGGTGCACTTTTCCGTGAACGCGGCCACGGCCCAGACCTATGAGCGCATCGTGCGCCACGGCGATTTCAAGGCCGTGCTGAAAAACCTGGAGCGCCTGCTGGCCGCCCGCCAGGCAGGGCAACCCCAGGTGGCCATCTCGGCCGTGGTGCTGGGGGCCAACGCCCTGGAGCTGACCAGCTTCATCGCCCTGGGCCAGCGCCTGGGCGTGGACAAGATCGGCCTCATGGTGGACCCCATGCTCAGCTTTGCCAACCTGCCCGAGCCCGCCCTGATGGAGCGCGAGGTGCGCGCGGCCTGGGAACTGGCCCAGGCCGGCGGCGTGGAGGTGGAGGGGCTGCACTCCCTGGCCCGGCGTCTGGGGCTCAAAGGCTTCGCCGCGCCGGAGCGGACGGTCAGGCCGGTTTGCCCCTTGCCCTTCAACAGCCTGGTGGTGGACGAGGCGGGGGACGCGCGCGTCTGTTGCGACACCTGGAAAGTGTTGGGCAACACCTATCGCCAGCCCATCCAGGAAATACTGGAGGGACCGACCCGGCTCAAGTTCCAGCAGATGGTGCGCTCCGGCGACTATTCCTGGTGCCCGCCCCACTGCCCGGACAACCCCGCCCCCCGGCGCACGGCCCTGTTGGGCAAGTACCTGGACCTGGCCCGGCGCGACCCCGCCGACCTGTGGGACAAGGTCAGGGAAAAAATGCGCCGCCGCCGGCAGTTGTCCTGAAGGGGGCTGGATCATGCCTGAATATCTGGTTTTCGTCTATGGAACCCTGCGCCGGGGCTATGGCAACCACTATTTGCTGGCCGAGGGCGCGCGGCTGCTGGGGCCGGCGCGCACGTTGGAGGCCTATGCCCTCTACGCCTTGGAGATACCTTTTGTCCTGCGCCAGCCGGCCCTGACCCCCATCCGGGGCGAGGTATACGCCGTGGACCAGGAGTGCCTGGCCCGCCTGGACGAGTTGGAGGAGCACCCCGACTGGTACCGGCGGGAGTTGGTCGGCGTGCGCACCGAGCAAGGCCAGGAGCTACGGGCCTGGCTCTATTTCTACCCCTCGCCCCAGGGCAGGCTGGTGCCCAGCGGCGACTACGCCGACTTTGCGCCGCCCGCCCTGGCAGGCTAGGCAAACTCCGCCAAGCCTTTTCCTACTTGAACTGCACCTTGGGGGCTTGCTGGGCCTCGGCCGCCGCCGCGAAGGCCTGCTTGGGCTGGTGCCCCATCAGCCCCGCCAGCAGCACGGTGGGGAAGCTGCGGATGGTGGTGTTGTAGTCCTGCACCTTTAGGTTGTAGTCCCGGCGGGAGACCTTGATGCGGTTCTCGGTCCCCTCCAGTTGGTCCTGCAGGGCGCGGAAGTTCTGGTTGGCCTTCAAGTCGGGATATCTCTCCACCACCACCAGCAGACGGCTAAGCGCGCCGGTAAGTTCCTGGTTGGCCTCCAGCTTCTGGGCCTGGGTGGGGGCGGCGGTCACCTGCTGGCGGGCCTTGGTCACCGCCTCCAGGGTCTCCCGCTCGTGCCCGGCATAGCCCTTCACCGTCTCCACCAGGTTGGGTATGAGGTCCAAGCGGCGTTGCAGGTCGGCGTCCAGGTTGGCCCGGGCGGTGTTCACGCCCTCGTCCAGCTTGACCAAGCTGTTGTAGGTGGAGGAGAAGGAAAAGAAGATGATGAGCGCCAGCACGCCGATGCCGATGGCGATCTTGGCCGAGGTCTTCATGAGCAGGCTCCTTGTTTGTCTTGCCAGGCATCCACCAGGTGGATGAGTTGCTCCAGTTCGGCCAGGGCCTGTTCCCACAGGTCCATCAGCCGGCCGGTCTTGGCCTCTCCCCGCCTGGTCTGGGTCAGGGCCAAAAAGGCCGCGGCCCGCACTCCCTTGGCCTGGAGGGTCTCCATCACCTGGGAGGCTTGCAGGGGAAAGGCGCCGTTGTCCAGAAAAAGATAGGCCTGAAACAGGGCGCGGAAGGCTGGCAGGGCCTGTTGGGCCAGGTCCAGCAAGGCCTCCTGCCTGCCCATGGTCTTGAGCAGGCCGGTGCGCAGGGCCATGAGCTTGCCGCGCAGCTCCCGCTCCAGTTGTAGGCGAATCTTGAGCGGGTCCAGGGCCAGGCCGGCCAGGGGGTCCGCGCCCCACAGGCAGCGGTGCTCGGCGGCCATGACCAGGTACTCGATGGGGAACACATCCAGGCTCTCGGCCAGGAAGCGGGGGGTGAGCACCAGGGGCGTACCCACCCTGGCCGGGGCCCACTTGTGGCAGAAGGGCATCAAGTCCTTTAGCCGGCGGTGGCTGTCCTCGCCGAGGAGCAGCAGCAGGTTGAGATCGCTCTTGCCCGGCGCATAGCGCGGCCCAGCGGCCGAGCCATAGAGGCATACCGCCAGCAGGTCGCCGCCCAGGGTGGATTTGAGGTCATCCACCAAGAGGGCCGCGGCCTCCTCGGGATTATGGAAAGGCTTCAAACCCATGTGAACCATCTCCGCGGCGGGGCGCGCTATTCGTCCCCGCCGCCAAAGTCGCCCGAGGCGCCTCCGCCTCCGCTCATACCCCCGCCAAAGCCTCCGAACCCGCCACCGAAGCTGTCGAAGCCCGAGCCGTCCCCGGAGTGGTGGCGTCCGCCTCCGCCCCCGCCGCTCATGATGAGGCCCCAGAGCAGGCCCTCCCAGAAGCTGCCGCCCTGGCCGCGTTGGCGCAGGCCGCGCCAGACCATGACGGCCAGCAGCAACAGCACGAAGCCGGCCGCTCCGCCGCCCCAAGCGCCCCTGGATTTGCTCCCTTTGGCCGGCCTGGGTTCCACCGGGGGCAGCTCGCTGATGTCCTGACCGGAGGCGGAGAGCACCTCCTTGGCCACGGCGGCCACGCCCTGGTGCAGGCCCTCTTCGTAGTCGCCCTTGCGCAGGCGGGGGATGATGACCTGATCGCGGATCTGGCCGGCGCGGGCGTCGGTGATGACGCCTTCCAGGCCATAGCCCACCTCCAGGCGCAGGCGCTTCTCGGCCACCGCCACCAGGATGAGCAGGCCCTTGTTCACGTCCTTCTGGCCTATGCCCCAGTCCCGGTAGAGGTCCACCGCCGTCTCTTCCAGGGGGTGTCCCTCCAGGGAGGGCAGGGTGGCCACCACCACGGCGATCTGGGTTTTCTGCCAGAGCTGGTTGGCCAGGGCGCTGATGCGCTCCTCGGCCTCCGGGCCCAGAACCTGGGCGTAGTCGGCCACCGGCCCGGCTGGGCGCGGCCATTGGCGGGCCTGGGCCGGTGCGCAGACGAGGCAGAGCAGGCAAAAGGCCAGCAGCCATATCCCCGGACGGGGCCGGGCCGGACAGGCGCTCACAGGCCCTCCTGGGCCAGTTCCTCCAGCAGTTCCTTTTGCCGCCGGCTCAGTTTTTGCGGCACGCCCACCATGATCTTCACATAGAGGTCGCCGCGTCCCGCGCCGTGGAATTGGGGCAGGCCCTGGCCCTTGAGGCGCAGGCGGGAGCCGTTCTGGGTGCCCTTGGGAACCCGCACCGAGAGGGTCTTGCCCTCCAGGGTGGGCACTTCCAGGGCCGCGCCCAGGGCGGCCTGGGTGAAGGCCACCTCCTGGGTCACTTCCAGGTCGTCGCCGTCACGTTTGAAGGTGGGGTGATCCAGCACCCTCACCCGGATGTAGAGATCGCCGGCCGGCGCGCCCTGGGCTCCGGGTTCGCCCTTGCCGGAGAGCCTGAGCTTCTTGCCCGTGCTCACCCCGGCGGGCACCTTGACGCTGACCCGCTCCACCTGGGCGCCCCGGCGGTAGGAGACCATCTTGGTGGCCCCGTGGAAGACCTCCTCCAGGGTGACAGGCAGTTCATAGACCAGGTCCGTGCCCTGGCCAGCCATGCCCTGGCCGCCAAAGCCCTGGCCGAAGTCGAAGCCGCCCATGCCGCCGGGGGCATGGGGCGGGGCTCCCCCACCGGTGAAGGTGTAGGTGCGGAAGCCGCCAGGCTGGCCGCGCCCGCCGCCGAAGATGCGGCTGAAGAAGTCGCCGCCCAGACCGATGTCGCGCAGGATGTCGTTGATGTCGCTGCCGCGGTAGATGTCTTCCTGGCTGTAGCGCTGCTGGAAACCCGCGCTGCCGAAGGTGTCGTATTGCTGGCGTTTTTCAGGGTCGCTCAGAACGGCGTAGGCCTCGCCCAGCTCCTTGAACTTCTCTTCGGCGCTGGCGTCGCCTTTGTTGCGGTCGGGGTGATACTTGAGCGCCAGTTTGCGGTAGGCCTTTTTTATCTCTTCCTGGCTGGCCTTTTTGTCCACGCCCAGGATTTGGTAATAGTCCCTGGCCATATTCCTTCACAAGGCGATGTGGGGAAAAACCTATAGCGGGTGCAGCTTTGGGCTGTCTAACCCCTTGTGAGCACTATAAGGCTCGCTCCAGGGGCTGTCAAGGCGGCCAGCGGGCGGGCGGGCCGACATGGGCCGCTCAGGCGCGCGGCAGGAGGGGCAGGCGCTCCAGGGCCTGCCCCGCCTGGCAGACCCGCGCCCTGGGACCGTGGGGAGCCCACAAGCGGGCGTCGCTGGCCTGGAACAGGGCCAGGGTGGGTGCGCCCAGGGCCGCGGCCAGGTGGCTGACCCCGCTGTCCGCGCCCACGAAGGCCGGCGTGGCGGGCAGCCGGCGGGCCAGTTCCTCCAGGGCGGGCTCGATCCAGGGCTGGTGCGGCGTTTGCGCCAAGGCCCGCGCCAACTGGGCGCGGTATGGCGCGTCCTCGGCCGGCCCCAGCAGCAACAGGGGCGCTCCCCACAGCTCGTGCATCTGGGCGGCCAACTGGGCGGCCAGGCCGGGGTCCAGGCGCTTGGCCCGGCCTCCGCTGCCCGGGGCCAGGATGGGCGGAGCGCTTTCCTGGGCGGGCGGAACCAGACAAGGCGGGGTGGCGGCGGCTCCGCTCAGTCCCCGGCCGCGCAGGTGCAGCACCTGGGATTCGCCCACGTGCAGGGA
>CAZLSD010000052.1:0-15869 GCA_964561775.1 uncultured Desulfarculus sp.
CCGTCGGCGGCCATGGCCTGGGCCACCACCTGGGCGGCCTCGGGGTCCTCCTTGGTCATGATCTGGTCCGAGCGCCCCACCATGATCACCGCCGAGCCCAGGCGCTGGAAAGCCTGGGCCAGCTCGCAGCCTATGGGCCCGGTGCCCAGCACGCCCAGGCGCGGCGGCAGCTCCGTGAGATTGAAGATGTCCTCGTTGGTGAGAAAGCCCGTCTCCTTGAGCCCGGGGAAGGGCAGGCCGCCGGGGCGCGAGCCGGTGGCGATGACCGCGCGGGCAAAGCGCAGGCGCGCGCCCTCCACCTCCAGGCAGTCCGGGGCGGTGAAGCGGCCCTGGCCCAGGAACACGTCCACGCCCAGGCCGGCCAGGCGCTCCAGGGAGTCGTTTTCGGCCAGGCGGGCGCGCAGGGCGCGCAGGCGCTCCATCACGGCGGAAAAGTCGGCCTGGGCCGGGCCGGGCAGACGTATGCCCAGATCGGCCGCCCGCGCCATCTCGGCCATGCCCCGGGCCGAACGAATGAGCGCCTTGCTGGGCACGCAGCCCACGTTCAGGCAGTCCCCGCCCAGGAGCCGCTGTTCCACCAGGGCCACCTTGGCCCCCAGGCCGGCCGCTCCCACCGCGCAGACCAGCCCGGCCGCGCCGCCGCCCAGCACCACCAAGTTATAGCGGTCCCGGGGCTGGGGATTAAGCCTGCCCGCGGGACGGACCCGCTCCATCAGGTCACGGTCGTGGCCATCCACGGGGAAGGAAACTGCACCCTGGCGCATGGCATGAGCCTCCGGTGAAACGGGTTCTTACCTAGACGCGGTATCGGGATGGCCGAAAAAAAGCATGAAAGCACGGCGGGCCTGCCTATTATACTAATAGGCAAGGTCCGCGTCATACAGGCGCTGCCCCCCGGCTGAACCCGAGATGGATGCTTTTCATGACGCAGAGGGACAATGAGACAGCTCCCCGCCGCCTGGCCGACAAGGTTTTCATGGTGGGGGGGCCAGACCTGAGCGACCCCCGCGACTGCCTGTGCTATCTGCTGGCCGGCGAGCGGGCGCGGGTGCTCATCGACTGCGGAGCCGGCCCCAGCGCCCGGCGCATCCTGGACCTGGCTTCCTCGGTCTGCGAGCAGCCTCTCACCCACCTCTACCTCACCCACAACCACATCGACCACGCGGGCGGCGCGGCCCAGATCAAGCGCCTGACCGGCTGCCAGGTCCTGATCCACGCCCTGGACGCCCCGGCCCTGGCCCAGGGTGATCCGGTGCGCAGCGCGGCCTCCTGGTACGGCCTGCCCTTGGAGTCCTTGACCGCCGATCTGCTGCTGGGCGAGGAAGACGTGCTCCAGATCGCGGAAAACTTAAGCCTCAACATATTGCACACCCCCGGACACACCCCGGGCTCCACGGCGGCCTGGTGCCAGGTGGAAGGCCAGCGCGTGCTGTTCGGCCAGGACATCCACGGGCCGTTCTCCCCCGCCTTTGGCTCGGACCTGGGGCAATGGCGGCGCAGCATGGACAAGCTGATGGCCCTGCGCGCCGACATCCTGGCCGAGGGGCATTATGGCGTGTTTCGTCCCGCCCAGGAAGTCGAGGCCTTTTTCAGGCAGCAGCTGGCCGCCCACGCCTGAGGACCCGGCCTCCGGCCGGCCTTGCTCAGCGCAGGTGACAGGCGCAGAGACGCCCGGGAGCGGTCTCCCGCAGAAGGGGGACCTCCTGGGCGCAGCGCGGCTGGGCCTCGGGGCAGCGGGTATGAAAGCAGCAGCCCGGAGGAGGCGACAGGGGGCTGGGCACGTCGCCATGCAGGGCGGGAGGGGAGAAGGGCCGCCCCGGATCGGCCACCGGAGCCGCCTGCAACAAAGCCTGGGTGTAGGGATGCCAGGGCGGGGTCTGGAAATCCTCGGCCGAGGCCACCTCCATGATTCGCCCCAGGTACATCACCGCGATGCGGTCGGAGATGTGGCGCACCACCGAGAGATCGTGGGCCACCAGCAGATAGGTCAGGCCGAAACGCCCCTTCAAATCCATGAGCAGATTGAGCACCTGGGCCTGGATGGAGACGTCCAGGGCGCTTACCGGCTCGTCGGCCACCACCAGGCGCGGCCGCAGGGCCAAGGCCCGGGCTATGCCTATGCGCTGGCGCTGGCCGCCGCTGAACTGGTGGGGATAACGCTGGGCGTGCTCGGGGCGCAAGCCCACCTCGGCCAGGAGCTCCTCCACCTTGGCGCGGATCTGGGCGCGGCTGCCCTGGCCGTGGATGCTAAGCGGCTCGCCCAGGATGGAGCCCACGCTCTGGCGGGGGTTCAAGGAGGTGACCGGGTCCTGGAACACGATCTGCATCTGGCGGCGCAGGGCGCGCATCTGTGTCCGCGTCAAGGCGGCCAGGTCCTGGCCGGCGAAGAACACCTGCCCGGAGCTGGGCTTCTCCAGGCCCAGGGCCAGGCGGCCCAGGGTGGATTTGCCGCAGCCGCTCTCGCCCACCAGACCCAGCACCTCGCCGGCGCGCACGCTTAAGCTCACCCCGGCCAGGGCTTGCAGCCATTGGCGCTGGCTGCCCAGGAACCCCGCGCCCACCCGGTAGCGCTGGCTCACTGCGCGCAGCTCCAGCAAGGTCTCCTGCGCGGCGGTTTGGGCGGCCTGGGCGCTCACGCGGTCAAAGCCTCCTGTCCCCCCCGGGTGCGCCGGTGGTGCAGATAGCAGCGCACCTGGCGGCCCGGAGCCACCTCGGCCAGGGCGGGTTCTTCCTGCTGGCAGGGGGCGAAACTCTCTGGACAGCGGTCGCTGAAGGCGCAGCCTTGGGGCAGCTCTCCCAGGGCGGGGACTATGCCGGCGATGGTGTGCAGGGGCTGGCGGGGCCGGGTGGCCCGGCTGGGCAGACAGGCCAAGAGGCCCTGGGTATAGGGGTGCAGGGGGGAGCGGAAAAGTTCCGCCACCGTGGCGACCTCCAGCAGACGGCCGGCGTACATCACCGCCACCCGTCCGGCCACCTGGGCCACCACGGCCAGGTTGTGGGTGATGAGCAGGATGGCCATGCCCATTTCCCGCTGCAAGTCCCGCATCAGGGCCAATATCTGGGCCTGGATGGTGACGTCCAGGGCGGTGGTGGGCTCGTCGGCCATGAGCAGGCGCGGCTGGTTGACCAGCGCCATGGCGATCATGACCCGCTGGCGCAGCCCTCCGCTGAGCTGGTGGGGAAAGCCCTGCGCCCGCCGCGCCGGATCGGGGATGCCCACCTTCTCCAGCATGGCCACGCCCCGCGCCCAGGCCTCCTCCTGGCTTACTTCATGGTGGGCCAGGACCTGCTCGGCCACCTGCCGCCCCACCGTGAAGACGGGGTTCAGGGAGGTCATGGGCTCCTGGAAGACCATGGAGATTTCTTGGCCGCGCACCTGGCGCAGCTGGGAGTGGGGCAGGGAGAGCAGATCGCGGCCGGCAAAAAGTATGCGCCCCTCCAGGACTCGTCCTGGAGGGGGCAACAGGCCCAGCACGCTCAAGGCCGAGAGCGACTTGCCGCAGCCGCTCTCGCCCACCAGGCCCAGAACCTCGCCGGCCCGCACGGCCAAGTCCAGGCCATCCACGGCTTTGAGCATCCGCCCCCCAGCGGGAAAGGCGGTGGTCAGGCCCTGGATGTCCAGGAGCGGCTCGCTCATGGGCCCGCCCGGCTCTAGAACACGTCCTGGAGCATGATGGTGGCCTCGCGCTGGGGCCCCACGCTGACCAGGGCCAGGGGCGCGCCGGTGAACTCGCTTAGGCGCTTGAGATAGGCCTGGCAGGTGGGCGGCAGATCATTCCAGGAGCGGGCCGAGGAGATGTCCTCCTTCCAGCCGGGCATCTCCTCGTAGATGGGCTGGCAGCGCCCCAGCTTTTCCAGGGAGGCGGGCACGCTGTCCTGGGGTGAGCCGTCATCCAGGCGGTAGCCCACGCAGAACTTAAGCTTGTCCAGGCCGGTGAGCACGTCCAGCTTGGTGACGCACAGGCCGCCGATGCCCGACAGGCGCACGGCCTGCTTGACCACCACCCCGTCCAGCCAGCCGCAGCGCCGGGGCCGGCCGGTGGTGGCCCCGAACTCGTGGCCCTTGGCCCGCAGCCACTCCCCGGTCTCGTCCAGCAGTTCGCTGGGGAAGGGGCCGCCGCCCACCCGGGTGGTGTAGGCCTTGACGATGCCCACCACCGTGCCCAGGCGGTTGACGCCCACCCCGGAGCCGGTGCAGGCCGAGCCAGCCACCGGGTTGGAGGAGGTCACGTAGGGATAGGTGCCGTGGTCTATGTCCAGGTGGGTGCCCTGGGCGCCCTCGAAGAGCAGGTTCTGCCCCGCGCCCAGCAGTTGGTCCAGTTCCAGGGCCACGTCGGTTATGTAGGCGGCCAGACGCTGGCCAAAGGCGATGTACTGCTGGTAGATGGCCTGGGCGTCCAGGGGCTCCTCGTGGAAATACTGGGTGAGCCAGAAGTTCTTTTCCTTGACGTTGGCCTCGATTTTTTCCCGCAACAGCTCGGGCTCCAGAAGATCGGCGGCGCGCACGCCCACCCGGGCGGCCTTGTCCTCATAGCAGGGGCCGATGCCCCGGCCGGTGGTGCCGATGGCCTGCCCGCCCTTGGCTTTTTCGCGGGCCAGGTCCAGGGCCTTGTGGTAGGGCATGATGATCTGGGCGCGCTCGGAGAGCCGCAGCTTGTCTGGCCCCATCTGCACCCCGCGCTGCTCCAGCCGGTCCATCTCCATCAGCAGGACCTCGGGGTCCACCACCACGCCGTTGCCGATGAAGCATTTCTTGCCAGGATGCAGGATGCCCGAGGGGATCAGGTGCAGGATGAACTGCTCGCCGCCCACCACCAGGGTGTGGCCGGCGTTGTTGCCGCCCTGAAAACGCACGATGCCGCTGGCCCGCTCGGTGAGCAGGTCCACCACCTTGCCCTTGCCCTCGTCGCCCCACTGGGAGCCCACCACGATTACCGATGACATATCTACTTGACCTCCGCCGGTTTACTGGTAACCCGCGTGTAAACTACTGCACCGGTGGCGGGCTGTCAACGATGGCGGAGCGGGAAGGAGGATGCGGCCTGGTTTGCCCCCCCCCGCGCCCCGTGCTATACTCCCTTGGCGCTGCGGGAGTAGCTCAGTTGGCCAGAGCGTCAGCCTTCCAAGCTGAGGGTCGCGGGTTCGAGCCCCGTCTCCCGCTCCACAATATCAAGTAGTTACGGCCAGGGAAATTATCCCTGGCCGTTTCTCGTTGGAGATGGTTGGAGAGCGTCGCCGGCCCGGACTTTGTCCGCCGGCCAATAACAAGCGCGGCGGACGGTCAGACGGCCATGTCGCGCAGCAGGTTCTCCAGGGCGCTGACGCCCACCCCATCCAAGGGGCAGAAGCGTTTCTGGCAGCGCTTGCACTGCTCCTTCACCGCGTTCATGGCCCCGTGGCTGTTGACGTTGGTGATGCAGACCACCAGGTCCGACTTGCTCACCAGGCTGCGCAGGCTCTGCACGCCTCCGCGGGTTTTTCCGCTGTGGTATAGACAATCGCCGCCCAGCTTGCGGATGGTCTCGCAATACTGGGATTCCATGCGCTCGATGCCGCCAATGACCGCGATCTTGCGTCCGCGCAGGGGGCAAGCGCCGCTGTCCTGGCACCGGGCCTGGGCTGGACAGTCCCGAGGGCAGGATTCTTCCCGTTTCCCGTCAGCGGTCTGGAGACAGGGGGCGGAGCGCGGCGGGCTGGCCTGCTTGTCCGCGCCGCCGCGCAGGGCCATGCCTTTCCACATCATCACCTGCTGGCGCAGTTGCTCCTGGTCCTTGCGCGTGTCGGCCAAAAGCCGGCGCAGGCTGCGCAGTTCCCGGCCAGAGGCCGAGGCGGCCTGTTCCTGGTTGCCGGCCGAGGCGCAGACCTGACAGGCCTGGGGGGATGGACGCTGGACCAGCGCCTCCAGGCGCTTTTCCAGGGCCTCCTTTTCCCTTTCCAGTTCGGTCACGCGCTCCTTTAGCTCCAAGTTTTGCCGGCTCAAGGCCTCCGCCCGCTCGGAGCGTTTCTCCTCCGCCACTCCTGCGGGCTCCGTGCGCAGGCGACGAAGCCCCTGATAGATGAGGCCGTGGGCGATCTGCTTGCCCGCGATGCGCGCATCGGAGGAGGGGTGCTGGAAGCTGGCCCACAGCCAGGGCACGGCCCAGGCGCTGTTCTCGGCCTGTTCCAGCAACTGGGCGGAGGTGAGGTTGCGGGCCTTGAAGACCGTGGAGCGGAACTTGGCGTTCAATTCCTTGGCCACCACGCCGATCAAGTCCTGGGAGTTGTGACAGACCGCGTGCAGGCTGGTCAGCAAGGCCTCGGGTTTTTCCGCCTGGCTGGCTTCCAAAAAACCGCCGCGCTTGAGCAGTCGGCGGAAATCCTTGCCGCCAAACACCGAACCCAGCAGGGTGGTGATGACCAGACAGTCCTGATGCCAGGGCATGGGTTCGGCCTGCTGCTGGCCTGCCCCCAAGGAATGTCCCTGGAGCGGGTGACGGTGGGTTTGCTGTGGTGTGAGCTTCATGCTTGAATTAGATACATCAAACTAACTTTGAAGTCAAATACATTTTGTGCTATATTTAATTAAAATTCGCAATCGTCCGCGGGAGGCGTTCATGACCTGTCCGGCAAAAGAGACGCGGGCTGTCTGGCCCAGGGAGATCACCTCCCAACTGGAGGACTACCTGGAGGCCATAGCCGAGTTGCAGGCAAGCGATCTGGTGGCGCGCGCCAAGGATATAGCCAAGCGGCTGGGCGTCACCCGGGGCACGGTGACCGCTGCCTTGAAGAGCCTGGCCGACAAGGGACTGATCAACTACCAGCCCTATCGCCACGTGACCCTGACCAGCCTGGGGCAATCCCTGGCGGGGGAGGTGATCCACCGCCACCGCACCTTGGCCCGCTACCTGGAAGAGGTCTTGCGGCTGCCCAAGCAGCAGGCCGAGGAGAACGCCTGCCGGGCCGAGCACGTGCTGGATCAGGAGGTGATAGACCGCATGGTCAAGCTGCTGGCCTTCATGAGTTCCTGCCCGCGCAGCGGTCCCCAGTGGCTCCAGGCCTTTGAGCGCTACTGCCAGGCCGGCCAGGACAGGCGGCAGTGCGAGGATTGCATCGGCCAGTGCCTGGCGGGTTTGGGCGAGGATAAGGTCCAGTAGCCCGGCCCGGCATCCTCCCAGCCAAGGAAACCAACCTCCCCCCGCGCGGCCGGGCTTGCGCCGCCTTTCTCCCGGTTCGGCGACCCCTCTTCTCCCTGATAACGGTTCGATTATTGCATATGACCTGCCTGTGTTATGCTGGGCTGGAACGCCAAGCCGGGCCAGTTGGTTGATTCTTGGCGCTAGCTTGCTCGACCCAGGCCGTCTTGGCCAGCCCCGACAGCGGACAGGCAGATGTTCAAGCGATTTGACAAGAAGCAGGTGGTCTTCACCGCCACCGTGCTTTTGGCTGGTTTGGCGGTGGTCTGGTATTCGACCCTGTACGCCGAGCGGGTGGCGGTGGCCGAGTTGCGCCAGACCGCCCAGGACCGCCTGCTCCTTTATGAAAGCACCTTGCACGCAGCCATTCAGCAATACCGCTACCTTCCCTACATCCTGTCGATAAATCCCGATGTTCAGGCCTTGATCCAGCAGGGCGGGGAGGCCTTGCCCTTGAACGAATACCTGGAGGCGGTCAACTCGGCCGCGGGCTGCGCGGCCCTGTATATCATCAACCGCAACGGCATAACCGTGGCCTCCAGCAATTGGCGCACCCCCACCAGCTACATGGGGCACGACTATCACTTCCGCCCCTATTTCAGGGCGGCCATGGAGGGGCGCGAAGGGATATTCTACGGGGTGGGCCTGACCACCAAGGTGCCGGGCTATTTCCAGTCCTATCCCATCCGCCGCAATGGGGAGATCATCGGGGCGGCCGTGGTCAAGGTGGAGGTGAGCCAACTGCAAAAGCAGTGGCGCGAGGGCGGCGAGACGGTTTTCGTCACCGATAACTTTGGGATAATAACCTTGGCCACCCGGGAGGACTGGATATACCGCGCGCTGGCGGCCCACGACGAGGACACCCTGGCCCAGATACAGTCCGAGCAGCAGCCCTACTGGGGCGTGCGTTTGACCATGATGTCCTCCGCGCGCTCCAAGATGGCGGGAATGAACGTGCTGCTGGTGGGTCAGGAGAGCTTTCTGATGGGCTCCCGTGTTTTGGAGGGCCTGGCCGGCTGGGAGATGCATTTCCTGGTGCCCACCCACAAGGTGGACGAACAGACCCGCGTGGTGGCCGGGGTGGGCGCGGCGTCCGTGGTGCTCCTGCTGCTTTTAGGCCTGCTCTTCAGGGAAAAGAACCTGCGCAAGGTCTCCCGGCAAAAGGCCACCGAGGCCAAGCGCATCCATGAGATAAACCAGCAATTGGAAGCCGAGGTGCTGCAGAGGCGGCGCAAGGAGCAGGAGCTGCGCGAAACGCAAAAGGAGTTGATCCACGCCGGGCAGATGGCCGCCCTGGGCCAGATGGCCGCCTCGGTGGCCCACGAACTCAACCAGCCCCTGGTGGCCATCCGCATGTTCAGCGCCAACTGCAAGGTCATGCTCCAGAGAGGGCGCTACGAGGGCGTGCACGAAAACCTGGAAACCATTCACGATCTAACCGGGCGCTTGGCCGCCTTGGCCAGCCAGCTCAAGAGCTTCGCCCGCAAGTCTCCTGGCCGCAAGGAAAGAGTGGACCTGCGCCAATCCCTGCGCAATGCCCTGGCCCTCATGTCTCCCCACGCGCAAAGCCAGGGCACGCGGCTGGAGATCAGCGAGCCTGGGCAGGCGCTGGTGGTGCGGGGCGATCCCATGCACCTGGATCAGATATTCGTCAACCTGCTGCAAAACTCCCTGGATGCCGTGCAGGATGCGGAGCACAGGCTGGTGCGCATAGAACTGGAGCGCGGCCAAGGCTTTGCCGAGGTCACGGTATGCGACAACGGGCCGGGCCTCAGTCCCGATGCCGAGGAAAGGCTGTTCAGCCCCTTCTTCACCACCAAGGAGCCCGGACAGGGCCTGGGATTGGGCCTTTCCATCATCCACGGCATCATCCGCAACATGAACGGGGACATAGCCGGCTACAACCGCCAAGAAGGGGGGGCGTGCTTCAAGGTGCGCCTGCCATTGGACAATGATGGACAACAGCAATAAAGATCATGGGTTGGTGTTTTTCGTGGACGACGAGAAGGCCATCCGCGCCTCGGTGCGCCAATGGCTGGAGTTGGCCGGCTTCGTCTGCCAGGACTTTGACCGGGCCCAAAAGGCTCTGGAGGCGGTTTCCCTCAATTTTTCCGGCGTGGTGCTCACCGACGTCAAGATGCCGGGCATGGACGGCCTGGCCCTGCAGCACGCGGTGTATCGCATCGACCCCGACATTCCCGTGGTGCTGGTCACCGCCCACGGCGACATAGGCATGGCCGTGGAGGCCATGCGCGCCGGGGCCTATGATTTCATCGAGAAGCCCTTCGAGCCCGAGCTTATCCTGGACGTGGTGCGGCGCGCCCTGGAGAAGCGCCGTCTGGTCCTGGAAAACCGGGAGCTTAGAACCGACTTGGCCGCCGCGGAGGGCATGGACGCCCGCTTGGTGGGCTCCAGCCCGTCCATGCGCGTGCTCAAGCGGGAAATCGTGAACATTGCCCCCACCTCGGCCAGCGTGCTCCTGGTGGGGCAGACCGGCACCGGCAAGGAGGTGGCGGCCCGCTGCCTGCACGAGCTTAGTCCGCGCCGTTCCCGCCCCTTCCTGGCCGTCAACTGCGCCGCCATCCCGCCCATGCTGGCCGAAAGCGAGCTGTTCGGCCATGAGCGGGGCGCCTTCACCGGGGCGGTGCGGCCCCGCATGGGCAAGCTGGAGGCCGTGGCCGGGGGAACCCTGTTTCTGGACGAGATTTCCAGCATGCCCCTGGACGTGCAGGGCAAGCTGCTAAGGGTGTTGCAGGACAAGGAGATCCTGCCCGTGGGCAGCAACGCCTCCCGGAAGGTGGATTTCCGCCTGGTCTCGGCCTGCAACGAGCCCCCGCGCGAGGCCATAGCCAATGGCCGCCTGCGCCAGGATCTGTTCTATCGCCTCAGCACGGTGGAACTGACCATGCCTCCCCTGCGCGAGCGGGGCGAGGACGTGCTGCTGTTGTTCTCGCTGTTTCTGGACCGGGCCGCCAGCACCTACGACCGCGAGGTGCAGCCGCCGGATTCGGAGTTCATCGCCGCGCTCATGCGCCACACCTGGCCCGGCAACGTGCGTGAGCTAAAGAACCTGGCCGAGCGCTACGCCTTGTCCAGCCTGTCGGCCAGCACCCTGCTGCACAGCGCCTCCAGCCCCTCCCAGCCACGCAGCTCGCCCGAGGAAACCTCCCTGGGCGAGCAGGTGCAGCTCTTCGAGCGCCAGCTCATCAAGGACGCCATCAAGCGCCACCAGGGCGACATGAAGGCGGTCATGGAGGAGCTCTCCCTGCCCCGGCGCACCTTGAACGAAAAGATGGCCAAATACGGGCTTAGCCGCAGCGGCAGTCAGGAGCAGTAGGCGGATATCCGCCTAAACGCCCCTTGGCCGTAGGCAGGTTTTTGCTCAAATCTCCTGAGGCCTGGCGGGCAAACTGCATAATGACTGGCTATTTCATAGCCGTGGCGGCTGGTCTGAAAATTGCTCAGGCGCAAGGTGCCGCATGAGCGGCGATGGCGAATCATCGGGGCGCCTGCCCCACGGATGGCGCGGAACGCGGGGGCGGAATCAGGCTGTCGCAGGCCAGGTCGAACCGCGGCCACAATCGCCAGGCCGGCCTTTTCGTTTATTCAAGTCAAGGAGAGGTGATCATGACTCCCAAGCAGTCGCAATCCAAGGGGCAGTTGACGCGCAGACAGTTTATTGGAGCCTCGGCGGCCCTGGCGGGCGGGATGTTGTTGGGCGGCGTGCCGGCCTGGGCCCAGGCCACCAACCGGCTTTCCGTGGCCGCCGGCGGCACGGGTGGCGTGTATTATCCCTATGCGGGCGGCATCGCCGCCGTGCTCTCCAAATACATGCCCGGCACCGATGCCACCGCCGAGGTCACCGCGGCCAGCGTGGACAACTGCAAGCTGGTGGGAGCCAACCGGGCCGACTTGGGCTTCTCCATGGCCGACACCGCCTATGACGCCTACGCCGGCATGGGCAAGTTCAAGAACAAGACCCCCCTGGCCTGCGTGGCCGTGCTCTACACCTCCAGCATGCACATCGTGGCCGTGGCCGACAAGGGCATCGTCAAGGTCAGCGACCTGAAGGGCAAGAAGGTCTCCACCGGCGCGCCGGGCAGCGGCACCGAGGTCAAGGCCCTGCGCGTGCTGGAGGCCTATGGCCTCGACCCGGACAAGGACATCAAGCGCGACCGCCTGGGCGCGGCCGAGTCGGGCGGCGCCTTGAAGGACAACAAGATCGACGCCTTCTTCTGGGACGGCGGCCTGCCCACCGCCACCATCCTGGACCTGGCCGCCACGCCTGGCATGTCCATAGTCCTGCTCGACCACAGTGACGTCGTGCCCAAGATGGTGGAAAAATACGGCCCGGTCTACTTCCCCAAGGTCATCGCCAAGGAAGTCTACATGGGCATGAAGGAGAACGTCACCGTGGCGGGCGTGGGCAACCTGCTCGTCTGCAACGCGGGCGCCAAGCCTGAATTGATCTACGACATCCTCAAGACCATGTTCGACCACCGCGACGAGTTGATCGCCATCCACAAGGAAGCCATGTCGCTGACCATCGCCGACGCGGTTCTGGGAACCTCCGTGCCCCTGCACCCCGGCGCGGTGAAGTTCTTCAAGGAAAGAGGGGCCAAGCTCTAGGAGTTGGGAATTGAAGGCGCCGCGCATGAACCGCTCGCGCAACTTGGCCGTCTTAAGCCTGGCGGTCTGTCTGCTCTTGGGAGCGGACGCCGCCCAGGCCGGGCCGGCCCCGATGCTGGAGCTTTGGATGGGGCAGCCGCCCCGCCTGGTGCGCGGCCTTCAGTTGGCCGCTGACGGGATTTTTGTTCTGGAGCATCAGAACTCCATATACCTGGCCCTGGTGCGCGAGACCTACCGGGCCGAACCCGGCGGGGGGTTCACCCAGTTGGCGATGGAGAGCCCCTCGGCGGGGGTTTTCGAGTACCACGGCTATGATCCGCCAATTTCCGGCCATGTGAAGATGTCTAGATTTCTGACGGAAATTAGGCTATTGAGTTCCAGCTACCAGCATCACAATCTTTGCAGCGGCGGGCGATGCCTGGGTCTGGGAGAAGTGGGCGAGCCGGGGAAGCCCCTGACCGTGAGGTCGTCAGCCACTCCAACCCCTCTTCCCTAAAAGCACATACTTGGACTGCGAGGCAACATGACCACCAAACCGGATGAAAAAGACCCCAAAGAGTATGAGGTTACCGAAGAACAACTAAAGAAGGTCCAGGAGCTGATCGAGGAGGAAGAGGGGGCCACGCGCACCCTGGCAGGCTGGAAACAGCAATTCATCACCTACTTCGCCGTGGCCATGACCGTGCTGCATCTCTACTTCGCCGTGGGCACCATCACCACCCAGGTCTTGCGCGGGGTGCACGTGGCCATGGTGCTCTTCCTAAGCTTCCTGGTCTTTCCCATCACCCCCAAGAAACGCGGCTCCCTGGCCTGGTACGATGTGGCGCTGGCCTTTGCCAGCGTGTCGACCATCGCCTACATGCTCTGGGATTTCGAGGACTTCATCTACCGGGCCGTTACGCCCGAGCCTTTGGACATGCTTTTCGGCTCCATATTGATGATCGTGGTCCTGGAGGCGGCCCGGCGCTCGGCGGGCTGGATCATGCCCGTGGTGGTGCTGGCCTTCTTGGGTTACGCCATGGCCGGTCCCTGGCTGCCCTCGCCCTGGACCCACCGCGGCTATGACCTGGAACGCATCGTGGGGCACATGTACATGACCCTGGAGGGCATCTTCGGCGTGCCCATCGATGTCTCCTCCACCTACATCATCCTATTCACCATCTTCGGCTCCATCCTGGACAAGTCCGGCGCGGGCAAGTTCTATATCGACTTCTCCTTCGCCGTCATGGGCGGCAAGGCCACGGCCGCCGGACGCACCGTGACCTTCGCCTCCTATCTGATGGGCTGCATCTCCGGTTCGGGCGTGGCCAACACCGTGACCCTGGGCTCGGTGGCCTATCCCATGCTGGCCAAGGCCGGCTATGACAAGGAGACGGCGGGCGGACTGCTCTCGGCCGGCGGCATCGGCGCCATTCTCTGTCCGCCGGTCATGGGCGCGGCGGCCTTCCTCATCGCCGAGATTCTCAAGGTCTCCTACCTGGACATCATCAAGATGGCCGCCCTGCCGGCCTTCTGCTACTACCTGGGCATCGTGCTCATGGTGCAGTTGGACGCCAAGCGCTTCAATGTCTCCAAGGACCTGCTCTTGACCGACCTGTCGGCCAGCGCCCTGTTCAAGCGCTACTGGTACTTCTTCCTGCCCCTGGTGCTCATCGTCGTCTTCATGGTCATCGGCTTCACCCCCATGCTGGCGGTCTTCTTCGCCATCCTCATCGCCTTCGCCGCCAGCTTCATCCAGAAGGAAACCGCCCTCTATCCCAAGAAGGCCATCGCGGCCCTGGCCAGCGGCTCCTTGAGCATCCTCTCGGTGGCCAACACCTGCGCCTGCGCCGGCATCATCGTGGGCGTGGTCACCCTGACCGGCCTGGGGCTGAAGTTCTCCAGCATCATCCTGTCCTATGCCGGCAACAACCTGCTCCTGACCGCCATCTTCACCGGCATCCTGATGTGGATCGTGGGCCTGGCCGTGCCGGTGACGGCCTCCTACATCATCGGCGCGGTCATCGGCGCTCCGGCGCTCATCCAGTTGGGCGTGCCCGACTTCGCCGCCCACATGTTCATCTTCTACTACGCCGTGCTCTCCGAGGTCTCCCCGCCCACGGCCCTGTCGCCCTTCGCGGCGGCGGCCATCACCGGCGGCGACGCCTTCAAGACCATGATGCAGGCCTGGAAGTACACCGCCACCGCCTTCCTCATGCCCTTCATGTTCATCCTGACCACCGACGGCGCGGGCCTGCTCATGCAGGGGCCCTGGATGGGGATCATCATCGCCTTCGCCTCCGCGGTGGTGGGAGTCTACGCCTTGGCCGCCGGCTTCTCCGGCTGGATGCTGCACCAGGCCAACATGTTGCAGCGCAGCATCCTGGTCACCTCGGGCGTGCTGATGATGTACCCGGAGAACGTGACCACCTTTGTCGGCCTGGGCGGCTTGGCCCTGGTCTTCGTGTGGCAAAAGGCGGGCCGACAGTCTTTAAAGACCATGCAGGCCTAAGCCCCTTCCTGGGGCGCCGCCAGGCGCCCCAGGAAGGCTTCGGCCCATGTGTAATTGTGCACATAAAAAGCCTGGTAGGCTCCAGCGGAATGAGGTAGCTTCAGTCGATTCCGTCTTGCCCGCTGTGGCTACCAGGTTTAGCGGCCGGCCACGGAGCTGGCCGCCAAGTGGAGCGAGGTGACTATGGACAATCTTAGCTTCGGAATGGTGATGACCATTGTGGGCATGTGCGGCACCGTGGTGTCGCTTTGGTTGCTCACTCTGCTGATGACGGCCCTCAAGAAAGCCTTTCCGGTGAAAACCGAGGCGGAGGGAGGCAACGGTAAATGAGCGATCTACTTGTAACCGCGCTAACCTCCCTGACCTCGGGTTTCGCCGCCCTAACCTGGCAGATGGTGGTCATGATGGCCGTGGGCTGCCTGCTGCTCTGGCTGGGCATCGGCAAGGGTTATGAGCCGCTTCTGCTCTTGCCCATAGGTTTTGGCGCGGTGCTGGTCAACCTTCCCTTGACCGGCCTGATGGAAGAGCATGGCCTGCTTAGAACCTTCTACGAATGGGGCGTGATCACCGAGGTCTTCCCCTGCCTGATTTTCGTGGGCATCGGTGCCATGACTGATTTTGGCCCCTTGTTGGCCCGGCCCAGCATCCTGCTCTTGGGCGCGGCCGGCCAATTCGGCATATTCCTCACCTTGGCCCTGGCCCTGGCCCTGGGCTTCACCCAGTTGGAGGCCATCTCCATCGGCATCATCGGCGCTTGCGACGGACCTACGGCCATCTATGTGTCATCCAAATTCGCGCCCCACTTGTTAGGTCCCATCTCGGTGGCGGCCTACTCCTACATGTCCCTGGTGCCCTTGCTGCAGCCGCCCATCATGCGCGCGCTCACCACGGAAAAAGAGCGCAAGATCACCATGCGCGGCACCAGCGGCAACCTCAGCAAGTCGGTGCGCATCGCCTTCCCCGTCACGGTCACCATCATCACCTGCCTCATCGCTCCCATGGGCGCGCCGCTCATGGGCATGATCATGCTGGGCAACCTGATGCGTGAATCCGGCGTGGTGGGCCGTCTGGTGGGCGCGGCCGAGAACGAGATACCCAACGTGGTCACTTTGCTCCTGGGCATCTCCATCGGAGCCACCATGCAGGCCGACCAGTTCCTGCGCCTGCAAACCCTGCTGGTGCTGGCCCTGGGCATGTGCGCCATCATTCTGGACACCGTCATGGGCGTGCTCTTTGCCAAGCTGATGAACTTGGTCACCGGCGGCAAGATCAACCCCCTCATCGGCGCGGCGGGCATCAGCGCCTATCCCATGGCCGCCCGCGTCGCCCAGAACGAGGGCTTCAAGTACAACAAGCGCAACTACCTTCTCATGCACGCCATGGGGGCCAACACCGGCGGCCAGATCGGCTCGGTGATGGCCGCGGGCATCATGCTCTCCATTCTGCAGGGCCTGGGCATGGGTTAGGGAACGAGGATTAACCGTAATGACTAACAGCGTGGATATCAGCGACAAGTTCATGAATGCCCAGGAGGCGGTCAGCCGCCTGGTGCACGACGGCGATTTGGTGGCCCTGGG
>CAZLSD010000053.1:0-15845 GCA_964561775.1 uncultured Desulfarculus sp.
GTGCAACCTTGCCAAGGTTGAAGTCGCGGGTTCAAATCCCGTCTCCCGCTCCAAATAGTAAGAAAAAGGGCTAGCCTGCCAAGGCTAGCCCTTTTTATTCGCCCTTGCCTGAGAAAAAGCCCATATAGTAAACTAGTTTAATAGGACCAACACTTGATCTCCCGCCAGTTGGTTCATCTTTGCTGCTCCAGGGCTACCTAGGTAATTAATATGGCTTGAATAGCACAAGAGGAGTCAATGCTATGAGTTCTACTCGCCATGGAACAAATCAGTCGGCTTCCGTCTCCAATTACTATGTAACCCCAATCGAAACTATCACTGCGTTTATGGAGGCTTGGCAGGGCTGGAGGAATCTGGAATCAATAGCAGCTTTAGACCCATGCGCGGGAGGCTCAGAAAATACTCCTATGAGCTATCACAGCGCTTTGAGCAGCCTGGGTATTGTCAATATTGACACCATGGACAACCGCCCAGACTCACCAGCGGCTATGAAGCAGGATTATCTACAAGCTAAAGTTGCTGGCCAATACAACCTTATCATCAGTAATCCTCCCTTTTCGCTTGCTACAGCTTTCGTGGACAGAGCTTTGGAGGATGTAGTCAGAGGTGGATTTGTCGTTATGCTCCTACGTTTAAATATATTTGGGTCAAAAAAACGCCGAGAGTGGTGGCAACTACACATGCCGGTTGAAGCTTATGTCCATAGCCACCGACCTAGCTTTTCGGGGGGGAGGGGACATGACTCAATTGAGTATATGCATGCTGTATGGCAGAAAGGGACCAGCCCTGAATTCACCGCATTACGAGTGATCTAGACAGTCAAGGTCCAGTTACTTTTTTCAGCGCCTTAGTAGGGTGTGTCGGTAGGAAACTCGCTGTCCGGTGGTTGCATGGGGCATAGGCTGGGCTATTGGCTGTTGGCGGTGGCCGCCCTGCTTTTATTGGGTTCCTGGCTGGCCTGGCGGCAGATGGCCTCGGAGGTACGTCCAGTGGTGTTCCTGGGTGACAGCCTGACCGCGCGTGGGGACTGGGAGGCCTTGCTGGGACCAGGCCGGGTGGCCAACCAGGGTTTGGACGGCGAGGTGAGCGCGGGCGTTCTGCGCCGTCTGCCCGCCATCCTGGCCCAGCCTCCGGCCAAGCTTTTCATCATGGTGGGCATCAACGACCTGCACGGGGCCGAGCCTGCCTCGCGCCAGGTCGCCAACCTCCTCGACAACTACAGGCGCATGATGTCCTTGCTCCAAAAGGATGCGCCGCAAACGCGGACGCTCTTCCTAAGCCTGTTGCCCGCCGGCCGAGACCTGGCCGATTGCCAGCGCCTGAACGACGTGGTGCGGGAGGTGAATAGGCGCCTGGCTCAGTTGGCCGCCCAGGCCGGCATGGCCTATGTTGACCTGCACGCCAGAATGCTGGACCACGACGGGCAGCTCCAAGCGGACTGCACGCTGGACGGGCTGCACTTAAGTAAGGCCGGCTATCAGCTTTGGCTTGAAACCATCAGGCCTTTTCTCTAGAGAGCCGGCAAAGGGCTCATTCTCCTTGACACCAAGGTGCCGCGCCGCTAATATTGCTGCGTTGCCGTAGAGGGTAAGATTCCGTAGGCACGGCATATTTTTCATAAGCAGGCGGCGTAGCCAAGTGGCAAGGCAGCGGACTGCAAATCCGTTATTCACCGGTTCAAATCCGGTCGCCGCCTCCAAGCATAGCGAGGGGTCAGCCTGAAAGGCTGGCCCCTCTTGTCTTGTCAAACGCTTTGGGAGGCGAGCAGGCCATGGTCTTCAGAGCCCATCTGAAGGTTCGTTTCGGCGATATCGATCACGCGGGCATAGTCTATTACCCGCGCTTTCTGCACTACTTCCATGTGGCCTTGGAGGAGCTCTTCAGCGCCGAGCTGGGCATGGACTATGCCGCCGTGGTGTTGCAGCACGGCTTCGGTTTTCCCACCGTGCACCTGGAGAGCGACTTCAAGCGGCCCTTGCGCTTTGGCGATCGTATCGAGGTGGAGGTGCGGGTGCTGGATGTGGGGCGCACCTCCATTACCTGGGGCTACCGGGTATATCTGGAGGGCGCCGACGACATGGTGGTCAGCGGCCACAACGTGACCGTGTGCATGAACCTGGCCCGCTTCGAGAAGGTGCAGATACCAGATTGGTTCCGCCAGCGTCTGCTGGCCTATCAGGAGCGCTGCGGCCGGGAGGAGGCTTGAGGCCAGGCCAAAAGGACCGGCGCAAGCGGCAAAAAGAAAAGCCCCCCAGGCCAGAGGCCTGGGGGGCTCTGGTTTGCGACGTTTAGGGACGGTTGAACACGTAGTTGATCTGGCCGTTGGGCAAGGTCTTGACCTCGGCCTTCAGGTCCATGCCGATCTGGAGCTGGTCAAAGGGCACGTCGCCGATGCGGCCGAAAACCTTGTAGTCGCCATAGTCCAGCACGGCGATGGCATAGGGCAGGTCCTCGTTGAAGCCCACCGGGGCGTACATTAGCTGGCTGAAAGTGACCAGCTTGCCGCTGCCCTGCACCGGGAACCACTCCATGTCGCTGCCCAGGCACTGGTAGCAGTCGGCGCGGGGGGGGAAGAAGGTAAGCCCGCAGGTCTTGCAGCGGTTGCCGGATATCTGGCCCTGGTCCAGGCGGTCTATGAAGTCGTTGACCCGGGTGGTGGCGGTGAAGCTCACCGTGCCGAACTTGGCGAAACGCAGGTCCTTTTCTTTTTTCTCCTTGCCGGCCATGGCTACCTCCCCAGGATGCTGACGTTGCCATAGAGGCCCACGCCGCCGATATTGTGCACCAGACCGATTTGCGGGTCCTTGACCTGCATGGGGCCGGCCTCATCACGCAGTTGCAGCACCACGGTGCGGATCTGGCTGCCGCCGGTGGCCCCAATGGGATGGCCCTTGCTAAGCAGACCGCCGTCCACGTTGACCGGGATGTGGCCGTCCTTGTAGGTGGCCTTGGCCCGGATCAGCTCCTTGCCCTGGCCGGGCTCGGCAAAGCCCAGGTTCTCGTAGGCCATCATCTCGGCGATGGTGAAGCAGTCGTGCACCTCGGCCACATTAACCTGCTTGGCGGTGATGCCAGCCATCTTGTAGGCCTGCTGGCTGGCCTGCTGGGCCACGCGCAGACCGGTGAAAAGATCGCGGCCGGCCATGTTGACCGGCGCGCTGGCCGCGCCGATGCCCAGGACCCAGATGGGCTTCTTGATGCCCAGGTCCTTGGCCCGCTGCTCGCTGCACACGATGACGGCCGAGGAGCCGTCGGCGTTGGCGCAGCAGTCCATGACCTTGAGCGGGGTGCTGACCGGGTCGGCGCTCAGGCACTGGGCGAGTTCCACCGGCTTGCGGTAGACGGCCTTCTCGTTGATCTGGCCGTAGGTGGCGGCCTTGACCCGGATGAGCGCCAGGTCTTCTTCGGTCACGCCGTAGTGGTTCAAGTAGGCCCGGGCGTACATGGCGTAGTAGGCCGGCATCATGGTGCCAAAGGGGCTTTCCCACTGGATGTCGGCCCCGCGCCCCATGCGCTCCTGGCTCTCGGCGCTGCTGATCTCGCTCATCTTCTGGAAGCCCAGCACCATCACGCTCTCGTGCAGGCCGCTTTTGACCAGGCTGTAGGCCAGGCGCAGGCCGGTGGAGGAGCTGGAGCAGAGCGTCTCGGCATAGAAGGTGGGCTGGGGGGTGAGCCCGCAGTACTCGGCGATGACGCCGGCGGGTGAGCGCTGTTTGTCATACTCCGGCGCCGAGCAGACCACCGTGGCGTCGATGTCGGTGGTCTTGATCTTGGCGTCTTGCATGGCGTCCTTGAAGGCCTCGAAGGCCAGCTCCCTGATGGAGCCGGGGTATCCGCGCACAAAGGCGGATTGCCCCACTCCGATGATGGCGACTTTTCCCATGTATGCTCCTTATGTGGTTGGCCCGCTCAACGTCAGTCCCGGTGCGGGCAAGGACAACGGCCCCGCGGGAGCGGATTTATGGGCGCGCACGCGCCGTTACGACTGCTTTTCCTTTTCCTTGATCTCCTGGCCGCAGGCCACGCCGCCCTTCATGCCATAGCGGAAGCACTGGCCGCAGGAGATGCAGGTGGCGGCGGCGCTCTGGCCGCTCTTCCAGAGATTGGCCAGGTGGGGCTGGCGGATGAAGGGACGGCTCATGGAGACGGCGTCCACCTGATCCAGGGCGGCCTCTATGCGGGGCCGGCTGCGCCAGCCGCCCACGCTGATGACCGGGCACTTGACCTGGGCCTTGATGGCCTGGGCGTTGGCCAGGAAATAGCCTTCCTCCTCGGGCGCGGTCACCAGGCGCGAGGGTGATTTCTTGCCCGCCGCGGGCACGCCGCCGCTCACCTCGATGCCGTCGATGCCCAGGCGGTCCAGTTCCTTGGCCACCAGCAGGGCGTCGGCCAGCTCCAGGCCGCCTTCCAGGGCGTCGTCGGAGTTGAGCTTGATGAAGACCGGATAGCGCGGCCCCACGGCCCGGCGCACGGCCATGTATACCTCATAACAGAAGCGGCCCCGGTTCTCGACGCTGCCGCCATACTCATCGCCACGCTGGTTGGTGTTGGGGCTCAAAAATTGATTGATGAGGTAGCCGTGGGCGCCGTGCAGCTGCACCGCGTCGAAGCCGGCGGCCTTGCCCCGGGCGGCGGCCAGGGCGAACATGCCCGCGATGTCGGCGATCTGCTGTTTGCTCAGCTCGGCCACCTGCTCGCCAAAGGCGGGGTTGACCATGGCGCTGGGACCCAAGGGCTGGCCGCCCAGCCAGTCGGCCTTGGTCTGGCCGCCGGCGTGCACGATCTGCAAGGCCACCAGGCCGCCGCATTTGTGCACCGCGTCGCTCACGCGGGTCAGCGGTCCCACCATGGCGTCGATGTGCGCGCCGGTCTGGTGGGGCAGGCCCCGGCCCAGGGGATGGATAAAGGCGTAGCCGCTGATGATGAGTCCCACCCCGCCCTCGGCCAGGCCGGCGGTGAAGTTCACCGTGTCGATGGTGGGCGTGCCGTCGTCTTCGGCCATGCCCTCCCAGGTGGCGCTGCGCACCAGCCGGTTGGGAACCTCAAGCTCACCCAGCTTCCAGGGCGTGAAGATATCGGCCATGAGTCTGCTCGCTCCCTGACGATTGTTACCAGGATGATGGCGCGTGCTGATCGCAAACCTTGCCTGGCCGCCCTGGGAAGGCGACCGGGCAAAGTCTACCCCATTTTTTTCAAGCTGGGAAGTAGCTGTTGGATAGCTAACAAGGCTGGGCCAAGGCCGGTCAAGTCCCCTTTCAGGCCGCCTGAGCCGCCCTATTGCCCTGGCCCCTCACCGTTGCCGTCGATGATTTCAGTGAGGACGCCGTTGAGTTTCCCGGGATGGATGAAGGCGAACTCACCGTCGCGGAACCGCCGGAGCGCCTGGCCGTTGGCGGCGGGTATGATGGGATAGCCCTTGCCTTGCAGCTCGGCCACGGCCTGGCGGGTGTTGTCCACCTTGAAGCTGACCAGCATCACGCCCTCGCCCCGTTTCTCTATGAACTTGGCCACCTCGCCGTCGGGGGCGGTGGACTCCATCAGCTCGAAGCCCACCTCGCCCACCCAGTAGCGGGCCACCTTGATCTTCTCGGGTTCGTCGATGTAGGCGTCATCGGGCTGGGTCTTGCCCAAAAGCGGTTCCCAAACCGCGCGCGCCTGGGCCAGGTTCCTGACCGCCACGCAGATGTGGTCCACCTTGTCCAGCTTCATATCCGCTTCCCCTTGGCCAAGCAAACCGGCGGCTTGCTTCAGGAGGCCAACGATTCTTCCATGCTGAGCACCCTGAGGATGGGGTCCAGGGGGTTCTTGCGGTAGATGTCCAGGCAGGCCTGGTGGGCGGCCGGCGAGTGGGCCATGCAGGCGTCCTCCACCAGCACGGCATGGAAATCCAGGCTCACCGCGTCTAGGGCGGTCATCAGCACGCAGTAGGGGGTCATCAGTCCGCAGACCAGCACCCGCTCCACCCCCCACAGGCGCAGGGTCTGGTCCAGGTCGGTCTTGTAGAAGGCGCTCAGCCGGCGTTTGGGCAGCCAGGTGTCCTGGGGCTCCTGGGTCAGCAGGGCGCTGACCTGGGCGCCCTCGCTGCCGCGCAGGGAGTGCTCCTTCATGCGCCCGCGGAAGATGCCGTCGCCCGGCAAAAACGAGTCGGTGGCGAAAACAACCGGCCAATCGCGCCGGCGCGCGCCGGCCGTTAGCTGGTTAATCTTGTCAATCAAGCCCTTGGCGCTCTCGACCATGTCCGGTCTGTGCCCCAGTTCCACGTTGTCCTTGACCACGTCCACCACGATTACCGCGCTGCGCATAGTGCCACTCCAGATCCAGCAGGTTGAGCGGGTCGGGCAAGTTAAGGTAAGGGGTGGCCAGCTCGTAGGCGGCCACCTGGGCAATCTAACTCATTTGGCGATTTCCAGGCCCAATTTTTTTCGCTGGGCATGGCTGGCGCAGGGTGATGCGTGGAGCAGGCGGGCAAGGCGGGCCAGGTTGACGCAACAGGCCCGAAAGGCCAGCGGAGATGGCGGAAAGTGGAAGTCTCTTGGCGAAAAACCAAGCGTTTGGCAAAAAAGCTGTTTTCTAGCTGGACGGCATACAGTATATCCAACTTGTTGACATAGCCGAGAGCGCCATGGTCGCCAGGGAACGGGACGGTCGCTGGAAGCGCGTATGTCCTGGCAGGTTCCTGGCCGCCATCGCCAGGACGCCGCCAAGCGACAAAGGGCAGCGTTCGCAAATATGTCACAAACAAAGGAATTAAACAGCGTGGCCGCGATTGAATTGACGGTGTTGATCAAGGGAGCCGGCGATCTGGCCAGCGGGGTGGCCCTGCGCCTGCACCGCGGCCATTTCCGCCTGCTCATGACCGAGTTGGACAAACCCCTGGCCGTGCGCCGCACGGTTTCCTTCTGCGAGGCCATATATGACGGCCAGCAGGTGGTGGAGGGCGTGAAGGGGGTGCGTTGCCGCGGCGAGGCGGAGGTTAGGGAGGCCTGGCGCCGGGGCGAGATTCCGCTGCTGGCGGATCCTGGGCTGGAATGCCTGGCCTGGTCCAGGCCCCAGGTGCTGGTGGAGGCCACCTTGAGCAAGCGCAACACCGGCTTGCGCCAGGACATGGCCCCCTTGGTCATCGCCCTGGGCCCCGGCTTCCAGGCCGGCCAGGATGCCCATCTGGTGGTGGAGACCCAGCGCGGCCATGACCTGGGGCGCATATACGAGCAGGGTTTCGCCCAGCCCGACTCTGGGGTGCCGGGAGAGATAGCCGGCTTCAGTTGGCAAAGGGTGCTGCGCTCGCCCGCCCAGGGCCTCTTCGAGACCGGCCTTGAACTGGGCGCGCTGGTCAGCCAGGGGCAGGAGGTGGCCCGGGTGGCCGGCCAGCCCGTGCTGGCCGAGGTGGGGGGAGTGCTGCGCGGCCTCATCAGGCCGGGAGCCATGGTCAGCCCGGGTTTGAAGGTGGGGGACGTGGACCCCCGCTGCCGCCTGGAATACCTGCACACGGTCAGCGACAAGGCGCGCGCCCTGGGCGGCGCGGTGCTGGAGGCCGTGCTGGGGCGCTTCAACTGCTAGGAGGTCCAACTTGGAAGGCGTGCTGAGGCAGACCATACGCCTCTTGGAAAGCGGAGAAAACGCGGTCTGGGCCACCATCATCGACCGCAGCGGCTCCGCCCCGCGCGCGGCGGGCAGCCGCTTGGTGGTGGATCGCCACGGCTATCTGGTGGGCTCGGTGGGAGGGGGTAGGCTGGAGGCCGAGGCCCTGGCCGGCGCGGCCCAGTTGCACCGCGACCTGGGTTGCCGTCTGCTTTCCTTTGATCTGACCTCCCAGGAGGTCAGCGAGTCGGAGATGATCTGCGGCGGAAAGGTGAGCCTGTGGCTGGAGGGGCTGGGGCCGGGGCATCTGCCCCTCCTGCGCCAGGTGCGGGAGCTCTTGGCGCGCGGCCACAAGGCCCTGTGGCTTACCCGCTTGAGCGAGGGCGCTGCCTGCGCCGGGCAAGAGCGCCATATGATCTGGGGCCAGGACGGAGACCAGACGGGAAGCTTGGAACTAAGCCCCTGGGAGCGCAGCGAGGCAGAGCGGCTGTTCAGCCTTAACGCCCAGGGCCTCATCCTGAGCGGAGCCGCGCGTCCGCCTCTGTTCGCCGATGTGTTCAAGCCCCTGGACCGCCTGTACCTGTTTGGCGGCGGCCATGTATCCCTGGCCGTGGCCTGGCTGGCGGCCCGGGTGGGCTTTTCCGTGGTGGTGCTGGACGACCGCGAGGAATACGCCAACCCGGCGCGCTTCCCCATGGCCGAAGAGACCATAGCCTTGCCCTTTGACGAATGTTTCGCCGGGCTGGCTTTTGGCGAGCGCGACTATGTGGCCATAATGACCCGGGGGCACCTGTTCGACCTGGAGGTGCTAAGGCAGGCGGTCTCCCACAATCCGCGCTACTTGGGTATGATAGGTAGCCGGCGCAAGCGGCAGATGATCTATGCCCGCCTGAGCGAGGAGGGGATCAGCCCCCAGCGCCTGGCCCAGGTCTATTCGCCCATTGGGCTGGACATCGGGGCGCAGACACCGGAAGAATTGGCGGTGAGCATCGTGGCGGAGCTGGTGGCGGCGCGGGCGGGCTGCCTGGACGAGATCAAGGCGGGCAAGAAACGCGCCGGCATCCTAGCTTCCCTGGGCTAGCGGCCGGCGCGAGGCTCGCGGCGGCCTTGCCAGGCCCGGCCGGACCTTGTCCGGGACCAGCGCCACACGCCAAATCAACTTTGGGAGAAGTATCTTGTCAACTCCAAGCCAGGACAGCACGCCTCTCATGCCCGCCACGGTGAGCCTGGAGCGGGCCCTGGGCATGATCCTGGCCCAGGATGTGCGCCCCGCGGCTGGCGGCTCTCCGCTCCCGCCCCGTTTTCGTCAAGGGCATGTGTTGACCGCCCCGGACCTGGCCGAGCTGGCCGCCATGGGCGTGCGGGAAATCAAGGCGCTTCCCGCCCAGCCCGAGCCCCCGGCGTCTTCCCTGGACCCCGGACTGGCGGCTTTGGCCGACAAGCTGGTGGAGGCCAGCGCGCGCATGCACGGCCATCTCTGCGCGGGTCAGATCATCGGGGTGCGCATGTCTATCCTGGGGCTCTCCCTGCTGGGCTACTCCTGCCCCCTGGTCATGCCCGATATCAAGAACGTGGTGGGTTTCGTGGAAATAGAGCGCTGCCTGGCCGACGCGGTGGCGGTGGCCAGCGGTCTGCGCTTCGGCCGCGGCTCCTTGAAGCTGGTCAACCTGGGCTTGTTGGCGGCCACCTTCCTGGACCTGCCCAGCGGGCGGGCGGTGCGGGTGGTCAGCCGGGAGGAGGCGCGCGAGCTGGCCTTGGCCCATGCCTCCCGGGCGCGCAATGTCAGGGACGCCCAACTGGCGGCCTACCGGATAATGTCGGACGAGGAACTCTTCTCGGTGAGCTGGGTGAAGGTGCGCCTGCCCGAGTCGGAGATGCCCGGCGCCCGGCCGGCCAAGATTTCCTGCCAGCGCTGCGGTATCCTGGTGCGCAGCGGCCAGATCAGGGAACAGGATGGGCGCAAGCTGTGCGCGCCCTGCGCTGGACAGGCCTACTTCAGCCAACTGGACAGCGAGGAATGACGATGCAATTCGACTGCGGGGATCAGTGCGCCTCCAACAGCGTGGGTAACTTGGTCAAGCTCCAAGACGCGGTGGGGCTGGTGCTGGCCCATGACATGACCCAGGTTATTCCTGGCAAAAGCAAGGCGCCGGTATTCAAGAAGGGTCACGTGGTGACGCCGGAGGATCTGCCCAAACTGGCCAGCATGGGCAAGCAGCATCTATACGTTCTGTTCATCCGCGATGACGAGCTGCACGAAAACCAGGCCGCGGAGATGATGTCCCAGGCCCTTTGCGGCCCGGGCGTCATTCCCTTTGGTCCGCCCAGCGAGGGCAAGATAACCCTCATGGCCGCCCACGACGGACTTTTCAGCCTGGACCTGGAGCGGCTGCTGGCCTTCAATATGGTGCCCGAGGTGACCTGCGCCACCATCCACCGCCACTCGCCGGTCAAGCAGGGCCAGCTCTTGGCCGGCACCCGGGCCATACCGCTCATCATCAAGCGCGCCTACGTGGAGGAAGCCTGCGCCCTGGCGGCGCGGGAGGGCGGCCTGCTCAGGGTGCTGCCCTTCCAGAGCCTGCGGGTGGGCATCGTGGTCACCGGCAACGAGGTGGCCAGCGGGCTGATCGAGGACCGTTTCGCCGGCATCGTGGAAAAAAAGCTGACCGCCCATGGCTGCTCGGTGCTGGGGGTCAAGATATGCCCCGATGATCGCAGCGCCGTGGCGGCGGCCATCCGCGCCCTGCTGGAGGCCGGCGCCCAGATGATCATCACCACCGCCGGCATGAGCGTGGACCCCGACGACGTGACCCGCCAGGCCATCGCCGAGGCGGGCGGCCGGGACCTGCTCTACGGCGCGCCCATCTTGCCGGGAAACATGTTCCTGGTGGGCAACCTGGACGGCCCCCATGGCCAAGTCCCCATCCTGGGCGTGCCCGCCTGCGCCCTGTTCCACGCCACCACGGTCCTGGACGTGATGCTGCCCCGGGTGCTGGCCGGCGAGAGCTTCGACCGGGCCAAGCTGGCCGCCCTGGCCCACGGCGGCTTCTGCCAGAACTGCGCCGAAGGCTGCCGTTTTCCCGTGTGCGGTTTTGGGCGGGGGGCCTGACATCCGCCCCCTGCTGTAAGGCCTTCACGCCTGCGTCTCGCCTTCACCGCGGAGCTGGCCATCCAGGCGCGGCCTTCCGCTCAAGCTTTGCCCAGGTTGCCCAACCTGCTTGATTGGGCCCGACGCCCGGTGTATCCTCGATCAACGAGGGGATTAAAAGCATGCGAGTTTGCGTAATTGACGGCCAAGGCGGCGGCATCGGCAGCGTGGTCATCCGCCGCATCAAGGAAGAATTCGGTGAGACGGTGGAGGTGCTGGCCCTGGGCACCAACGCCATCGCCACGGCCCAGATGATGAAGGCTCACGCCAACAAGGGGGCCACCGGCGAAAACGCCATAATCTGGAGCATAAGGCAGGCCCAGGTGGTGATTGGTCCCATCGGGATAGTGCTGGCCAACTCCATGATGGGCGAAGTCACCGCGGCCATGGCCGCGGCGGTTGCATCCTGCCCGGCGCGCAAGTTCCTGCTGCCCCTTACCCAGGAGAACGTGGAGGTGGTGGGCGTGGTCCACCAGCCTTTGCCGCATCTGGTGGAGGAAATAGTCAAGACACGACTGAAGGAGCTGATGCAAGATGTGTGAAGCCACCGCCTATCTGCTCAAGAAAAGCGGTCAGGAAGAACTGCTCCTGGCCGACGTGGACCTTATCGAACCCCAGGACGGAGGCCAGGTGCGCCTGGTTTCCATCTACGGCGAGCAGAAGGTTCTGCGCGCCCAGATCAAATCCATGTCGCTGGTCAACCACCGCGTGGTGCTGGCCGAATAGGCCGCCCCCGCGCCGCCGCCGCAAGCGCCCGCCACCTGGACCAAGGGAGGAACCCCATGGCCGACGCCGCCGCCATCGATCGCATCGTCAAGTCCCTGCACTGGCTGGGACACGATTGTTTCCGTCTGGACACGGGCATTGGCCCCATCTACTTCGACCCCTTTCAGATAAGCGGAGGTCCAACTGCCGCCATCGTTTTGTGCAGCCACGACCACTTCGACCACTGCGTGCCCGAGGAGATCGCCAAGGTGGCTGGTCCCAAGACCGTGGTGGTGACCGAGGCCGTCTGCGCGGCCAAGCTGAGCGGCGACGTGCGGGTGCTCCAGGCAGGCCAGTCCATCGAGGTGCTGGGCGTGGGCATCCGGGCGGTGCCGGCCTACAACACCGACAAACAGTTCCACCCCAAGGAAAACGGCTGGCTGGGCTTCGTGGTCACTGTGGACGGGGTGAGCATCTATCACGCCGGCGACACCGACTTCATCCCCGAGATGAAGGGCATGAAGGTGGACATAGCCCTGCTGCCGGTCTCGGGCACCTATGTCATGACCGCCGAGCAGGCCGTGGAGGCGGCCAAGGCCATCGAGCCTGGCCTGGCCATACCCATGCACTATGGGGCCATCGTGGGTGACGCCAGTGACGCCGACAAATTCGCCCAGGACCTGGCTGGCGCGGTGCCGGTGAAAATTCTGGCCAAGGAATCCTAGGCCGCGTGAGCGACCGCCTGTCGACTCTCCTGGCCGGCTCCCTGGGCCGGCCTTTTGACGTGTTGTGCCTGGGGCTCAACGCCACCGACCACCTCTGCCTGGCGTCCAGCTTCCCTGAGCGTGGAGGCAAGACGCGCATGTCGGCCCTGACCACCAGCGGGGGCGGCCAGGCGGCCACGGCGGCCTGCGCCCTGGGCCGCCTGGGCTGGCGGGTGGTTTATGCCGGGGTCTGTGGCGACGACCAGGCCGGCCAGCGGGTGGAGCCCCTGCTCAAGGAATTCGGCGTGGAGCCCTTGGGCCTGGTGGTCAAGCCGGGAACCCGCTCCCAACAGGCCTTCATCATGGTGGAGGAGGGGGGCGGGGAGCGCACCATTGTCTGGTACCGCGACGAAGAGTGCCGCCTGAGCCCAGAGGATTTGCGGCCGGAGATGGTGGTCAATAGCCGTGTTCTGCACCTGGACGGTCATTTCATCGAGGCCAGCCTGGCCGCGGCGCGTCTGGCCCGCCAGCACGGCGTGCTGGTCAGCCTGGACGGCGAACGGGTTTTTCCCGGCACCCGCCAACTGGTCGCCATGTGCGACGTGGTGGTGGGCTGCCAGGACTTCGCCCAGCGCCTGCTGGAGATTGGCGAGCCGGCCAGGGCCTTGCGGGAGCTGGCCAAGCTGGGGCCGGCCTGGGTGGGGCGCACCCTGGGCCATGAAGGGGCCGAGCTGCTGGTGGAGGGCATGAGCCTGCGCTGCCCGGGTTTGCCGGTCCAGGCCGTGGACACCACCGGCGCGGGCGATGTGTTCCACGCCGGCCTGGTCCACGCCATCCTGGCCGGCCAGGAGCCAGGGCCGGCCCTGCGCACGGCCTGCGCCCTGGCCGCCATCTCGGTCACTGGCCTGGGCGGGCGTTCGGCCCTGGCCGATGCCGCCACGCTGGAGGCCTTCCTGGCCAACCATCCCGCCTGACCTGGTTTTCCCTGGCCCGCTTGGCGGCGGCGGCGCGGGGCTAACCGCCGTTGGCGTCCTGCTGCACGATCTTGCCCAGCTTCTGCATGGAGGCGTAGGGTCCCAGGGCGATCAGGGTGTCTCCGCCGTTGATGACCGTGTCGGCCGGCGGGTTGAAGATCATGGACGAGTCGGCCTTCTTGACGGCCAGGATGATGAGGTCCAGCTTCTGGCGCAGGCCCGAGTCCTTGAGGCTGACCCCGGCCAGTTCGCAGTTGTGCCCCACCACTTGCTCCTCCATTTGCAGCGACATGTCCGAGCTGTGGAAGGTCAGATCGATGAAGTCGGCCACCGAAGGGCGCAGCACGGTCTGGGCCATGCGCCGGGCTCCGATGAAGTAGGGCGAGACCACCTTGTCCGCGCCGGCGCGTTTTAGCTTCTTCTCGCTGCCCGGCTCGGTGGCGCGGGCGATGACGAAGATGTCGGGGCGCATGCCCTTGGCGGTTAGCACTATGTAGACGTTGTCGGCGTCGGAACTTACCGTGGCCACCAGGCCCTTGGCGCGCTCCACCCCGGCGCGCAGCAGGGTCTCCTCCTCGGTGGCCGAGCCCAACACATAGTGGATGCCTTCGGCCTCCAGGCGGCGGGTGGCCTCCTCGTGGTTGTCGATGACCACCAGATGCACCGAGCGCTCGCGCAGCATCTCGGCCACCAAGGCCCCGATGCGGCCGTAGCCGCAGATGATGTAGTGGTCCTTGAGGGAGCGAATCTTGCGTTCCACGGTCCTTCTCCCCAGGATTTGACGCAGCTTGCCCTCCACCACTTCCTCGGTGAGCAGGCTGACCAGATAGAGGAAGGCCCCCACGCCCACCCCGATGAGGGCCAGGGTGAAGACGCGCCCCAGCTTGCTCAAGGGATGAACTTCGCCGAAGCCCACCGTGGCCACGGTGGTCACGGTCATGTAGAGGGAATCGAATATGTTCCAGCCCTCGATGAGGACATAGCCCGCCGTGCCGCCCACCAAGACGACCAGCAGCAGGCCCACGCCAAAGGCCACGCGGATTTCGGCGAAGGTTTTCATGCCAGGCCCGCCTGGGCGAAAAGATGCGCGGGCTTAATGAGCGGGCTGGCCACTTGCCGGTGCTGTCTCCGCCCCCAGCACCTCGGCGGTGAAATGGGATAGGTTGTCGGGCAGGCTGGAAAATACGATCATGAAGGGCAGGGTGCCGCCTGGTCCCAGCAGGAAGCGCGCACCATCGGGGCCGCTGGGCTGGCTAAGCTTGGACTGCATATCGGCCAGGCTCATCTGGCGCAGCTCGTCGGGGTTGAAGACGGTGCCGGCGTAGACCTCGGCCTGGCGCACCACCGCGCCCTTGTCGTCGTTGAGCCGGCCGCGCACCAGGACATTGGCGCGCTGCTGGGGATTCTGGTTCTCCACCAGGCCTTGCACGATGAAGAGGCGGCCGGCCTGCTGGCTGATGCGGAAATAGCCGCGCACCTGGGTCAGGCTGAGTCCGGCCGTGTCATAGAGCTTGGCCGGAGGCTGCTTGGCCCCGTGACCTTTGCCCAAGAGCAGGCTGAAACCAGGCGCCCCCCGGAAAACGTCCACCAGGCCCGTGGCCGCGCCCAGGCGATCCAGAGTGACCAAGCTGACCAGGAGCAGCACCAAGAGCAGGACAATGCTCGCCACGGCCCAAAACAGAACCTTGAATTTTTTACCCGGACCGGCGGCGGGCTTGGTCCGGTCCGCCTGATCAGGGCCGGTGTCCAGGCCGAAATCGGCGGCGGGGCCGTCTCCGCTGGCGGCGGGCTTGCTCACGTCCAGCACCGGTTCCTGGCCGTGGGCGGAAGCAGGAGCTTCCGGGGCGGGGGGGAAAACCTGGAAAACGTCCTGGCACTTGCTGCAACGCACCCAAGCGCCCTCGGCGTTCAGGCGTGATTCATCCAGGCGGAAGGTGGACTGGCAGTTTTCGCAGGTTACGTTCATGGGCGAGCGCCGAATCCCCTAATGGTCCAGTTTAGCTTCATAGATGCCCGGCAGACAACGGTAGCCCTCGTTGTAGTCCAGGCCATATCCCACCAGGAAGCCCTTGGGAATGTGAAACCCCACGTAGTCGAGCTGAACATCCATTTCCCGGCGCTCGGCCTTGTCGACAAAGGCGCAGACCTTGACCTGGGCGGGCTGGTAGGTTTGCAAATGCTCCACCAGCCAGCGCAGGGTCAGCCCGGTGTCCACGATGTCCTCAACCACCACCACCTTGCGGCCCTTGAGGTCCAACTCGGGCGGCTTGGTCATCTCTATGCTGCCGGAGGAGACGCTGCCCGAGCCATAGGAGGTCAGGCGCACGAAGTCGATTTGGGCCGCCACGGTGAGCGCTCGGGCCAAGTCGCTCAGGAAGATGCAGGCCCCCTTGAGCACGCCCAATAGCACCACGCCTTCGCCAAGTTCGGCGCTGATCTGGCTGCCCAGCTCACGCACCCGCGCCTGGATTTGTTCGGGGCTTATCAGCAGTCGCAGGTCCAGTTCAGCCATGCGCCGTCCGTTGCTCCCCCAAGAGTCTATACAATAACCGCCTGGTTTCTATGCTCAATCTCTGTGAAGGTTAGACCAGGCCTGCTTGATTGTCAAACACAATAAGCGAGGGAGCCCCATTCTGGACTCCCTTGCGCGGGTTGGCGGAGGTTTTTATTAGTTTTTTCTCTTGAAGATGTTCTTCAGTCCTATGAAGCCCATTTTGCGGCGCAGGATGCCCAGTT
>CAZLSD010000054.1:0-15775 GCA_964561775.1 uncultured Desulfarculus sp.
CCGCACCCTTCGCCTTTTTGGGAGTGGGGGTCTGGGGGCGAACCCTTTTTGGGCTCCAAAAAGGGTTCGCCCCCAGCTCTTCCCTCCCTAAGGCATCAACTGCTTGCCGGCGGCCTCGGCCCATTGATAGATGGGGGCGGGCATGGCGCCCAGCAGGAGGATTATGCCGGCCAGGATGCCGCCCCAGAAGGCGCTGCCGCCTTGGGGGGTTATGAAGGTGGAGCCTTCGGCGGCCTCGGCGGTGTAGGCGTGGCGCACGATGTTTAGGTAGTAATAGATGCTGATGGCGGTGTTCAAGGCGGCGATGATGATAAGCCAGTCATAGCCACGGTTCCAGGCCGCGCTGAGCAGGAAGAGCTTGCCCATGAAGCCTGCGGTGGGGGGCAGGCCCACCAGGGAGAAGGCGGCCACCGCCAGGACAAAGGCCAGGAATGGCGCGCGCTTATAGAGGCCGTTCAGGTCGTCCAGTTGCAGGTTGCGGCCGTCGGTGGCCAGGCGGCAGACCACCCAAAAGCAGCACAGGTTCATGATCAGGTAGACCAGGCTGTAGAAGCCGGCGGCGGCCAGGCCGCGACCGGTGCCGGCCACCAGGCCCACCATGATGTAACCGGCGTGGGCCACGCTGGAGAAACCTAAGAGGCGCTTGATGTCCTTCTGGGTGAGGGCGGCCAGGTTGCCGAAGGTCATGGAGGCCGCGCCCAGCACGGCCAGGACGGTGGTCACTTCCAACCAGGGCTGGAGCATGGCGGACAGGCGGATGAGAATGATGACCGCGCCCAGCTTGGGCAGGGTGGCGGCATAGGCCGCGGTCTCGTTGCTGGTGCCGTCGTATACGTCCGGGCACCAGAAATGGAAGGGGAACAGGGCCAGCTTATAGAAGAAACCGGCCATGAACAGGGTAAGTCCCACCACGCCCAGGGGAGCCACTTCCCAGGACCAAGGCTTTTGCACCAGCACCGCGATATAGGTGGTGTGCTGGGAGGCCAGTATATAGGAGAGGCCGTAGAGGGCCAGGGCGGTGGCCGCCGCGCCGAAGAGGATGTACTTGATGCCGGCCTCGGCGGCCTTGGCTTCCTTGCCCCGGATGGGGATGACGGCGTAGAGGCTGTAGGAGCTTATCTCCAGGGCCAGGTAGATGGTGATCAGCTCCACCGAACTGGCCAGCAGCATGAGACCCAAGGCGCTAAGGCTAAGGAACATGAAGTAATCGGCCCGTTGGTTGGGGGCCAGGGTGGGCTGGCTGGAGGCGTTGAAGGTGGCGATGACGAAGCCGATGGCCACGGCCAGCTTGAAGAACTGGCTCATGCCGTCGATCAGGTAGGCCTGATAGAACATGCTGCCCTGGGCGGTGAGGCTGAGCGCGGCCACGCCCAGGCCGCCCAAGGCGGCCAGGGGCACCCAGCCGGTGACGGAAGCCAGGGATGATTGGTCGCCGCCCTCCTTGGGCTTGCTCAGGGCTTGCAGGAAGAGGACCAGCACCAGGGCCAACTGGAACAACTCGGGGAGAAAGAGCTGCGCGCTGAAGTTCACGGTCAACCCTCCTTGCGCCGGTCTAGCGGGTCTGGCCGCTTGGGGTTTGCAGGGCCACCTGGGCTGGCGGCTTGATCTCGGCCACGCGGGCCGTTTGACCGGAGCGGGCGGCGAAGTCTTTCAGTATCTGGTTCAGGGTGGGGTCGATGGAGCGCAGGGTCAACCCCGGGGCCAGCCCGATATAGAGCACCAGGATGGCCAGGGGGGTGAAGTAGGCCCATTCGCGGAAGTTCAAATCTTTCCAGCCCTTGGCCTTGGGGGGCTCGCCCCAGGCCAGCTTCTGGCCCAGGCGCAGCATATAGGCCGCGCCCAGCATGACGCCGGGTACTATGGCCAAGCCGACGTAGGTGTCGGACTTGAAGGCCCCCAAGAGGACCAGGAGTTCGCCCACGAAGCTGTTGGTGCCGGGGAAGCCCAGGGAAGACAGGGCGAAGAGCCCGAAGAAGAACATGTAGGCAGGCAGGTATTTGCCCAGGCCCAGGTTGTCGGCTATCTCCCGGCTGTGGCTGCGCTCATAGATGCAGCCCACCAGCATGAAGAGTCCGCCCGTGGTGATGCCGTGGTTGAGCATGACCATGAGCGCGCCTTCCAGCCCGCGCAGGCTGAAGAGGAAGATGCCCATGGTTACGAAGCCCATGTGGGCCACCGAGGAGTAGGCGATGAGCTTCTTCATGTCGCGCTGGCCCAGGGCCACGAAGCCGCCGTAGAGGATGGAGGCGATGGACACCGCGATCATCATGGGCGCGAAGTAGACGCTTGCCTCCGGGGTGAGCGGCAGGCAGAAGCGCAAAAAGCCGTAGGCCCCCATCTTGAGCAGCACCGAGGCCAGCAGCACGCTGCCCGCCGTGGGGGCCTCCACGTGGGCCGCCGGCAGCCAGGTGTGGAAGGGGAACATGGGCACCTTGATGGCAAACGCTATGGCCATGCCCAGGAAGGCCCAGTACTGGAACTCGAAGGAGAAGGTCTTGGTCGATAGCTCGGGGATGCTGAAGGTGCCGCCGACCTTGTAGAAGGCCACCATGGCCACCAGGAGCAGAGTGGAGCCGGCCAAGGTGTAGAGGAAGAACTTCAAGGAGGCGTAGCGCCGGTCGGGTCCGCCCCAGACCGCGATGAGTAGGAACATGGGGACCAGCATGGCCTCCCAGAAGATGTAGAAGAGCACGAAGTCCAGGGCCAGGAAGACCCCGATGCAGGCGCTGGTCATCAGAAGCAGCGAGAAGTGGAACTCCTTGATGCGCTTGCCGATGTAGGTCCAGGAGCAGAGCACGCACAGGGGCAGCAAGAGCACGGTCAAGAGCACCATCAGAAGGCTGATGCCGTCCATGCCCAGGTGATAGGCCAGGCCCCACTGGGGCACCCAATCCGCCCGCTCCACGAACTGATAGCCCACGAAGTTAAGGTCGAAGCCGAACAGGGGAATGGCCAGGGCGCACTCGATGAGCCCCACCGCCAGGGAGAACCAACGCACCGCGTTGTCCCCCCGCACCAGGGGCAGGACGATACAGGCCGCCACCGGGAAAAAGGTCAGCCAGGAGAGGATGGGCCAAGCGCTGTGCGTCATGATTGCTCGCCTTTTGTCAGGTGATGCGCTTTCACGCGCCTTGGTTAACCCCAGAACCAGACCAGGGCGAAGATGACCAGCCCCGCCAGCACCGCGCCGGAGAGATAGTCCTGCAAGCGGCCGGTCTGGAACTTGGTCATTTCCTCGCCGGTGGAGCGCACGCTCATGGCCGTGCCGTCCACCACCCCGTCGATGGCCTTCTTGTCGAACCAGGCCGAGGCCGCCGCGGTCTTGAGCATTCCGCGCAGGCCCACCAGGTTGTAGAACTCGCTCCAGAAGTTGTCCATGACCGCCAGGGGCCAGCGGGCGATTGCCACCACGACGCGCCCCACCAGGCGGTAGAACCAGTCGAAGTCCAGGTTGAGCTTGGCCTCCGGGGTCAGCCGGTAGCGCAGCAGGAAGAAGCCCAAGCCGGTGAAGCCCAGCAGCATGAGCGCCTGCAACACCTGCCAGTAGGAGTAGGGCTCGTAAGTGACCGGGAAGGGCAGCAGGTCATAGAGGAAGCCGGGCTGGATGCCGATGTAGAAGCACAGGAAGGCCCCGATACCCATGCCCAGGTACATGTTCCAGGGGATGGGTTGCAGCTGCTTGCCGTCGTCGGCCTTGCCGAACCAGGCGAAGTAGGGCAGCTTGATGCCCACGGAAAGGAAGGTGCCCACCGCGGCTATCTCCATGCCGATGGCCAGCCAGGTGTGGTGGGCCTCGGCCGTGCCGGCGATGGTCATGGTCTTGCTGACAAAGCCCGAGAAGAGCGGGAAGCCGGAGATGCTGACCGCCGCCACCATGTAGAGGGCGAACGCCCAGGGCATGCGCTTGAAGAGCCCCCCCAAGGCCGAGAGCTTGGCCGTGCCCGCCGCGTAGAGCAGGGTGCCCGCGCCCATGAAAAGCAGGCCCTTGTAGAGGATGTGGGCATAGGCGTGGGCGCAGGCGCCGTTGATGGTCATGGCCGTGCCCACCCCCACGCCCGCCACCATGTACCCCACCTGGCTGACGATGTGGTAGGCCAGGATGCGCCGGGCGTTGTTCTCGATGGTGGCGTAGAACACGCCGTAGAGGGTCATCAGGGTGCCCATCACCGCCAGGATCTCGAAGCCGGCGAAACCCCGGCAGAGCACGTAGACCGCGGTCTTGGTGGTGAATGCGCTCATGAAGACCGCGCCGGTCACTGTGGCCTCGGGATAGGCGTCGGGCAGCCAGGCGTGCAGGGGTATGACCGCCGCGTTGACGCAGAAGCCCACCATGATGAAATAGTCGTAGAGCTGGGCCGCGGACGGGTCGCTGGCCTCGAAGGCGAAGGTGCCCAGGGCCTTGTAGCGCAGGAGCAGGCCGGCCAGCAGCAGGAGCCCGCCCATGGTGTGGAAGAGGAAATAGCGGAAACCCGCCGCCGTGGAGGTTGGGTTGCGGTTCAGCCAGACCAGGAAGGTGGAGGAGACGCTCATCAGCTCCCAGAAGATGAAGAGCGTGGCGTAGTCGCCGGCGAACACCGCGCCGAAGGCCCCGGCGATGTACATGCAGGCGGCCATGTGCTGCCAGCGGTCCTCCACGTGCAGGGCGTAGATGAAGCCTATCAGCGCCTGGATGGCGAAGACGTGGGCAAAGACCGTGGAGAGTTGGTCCACCCGGCCGGTGACCATGGTCAGGCCCAGGTACTGCATGCTGGTGTGCACGCCCGGCTGCATGGAGAGCACGCTAAGGATGGCCCCGATGGCCGCCAGGGGCGGCAGCCAGCGGCCCAGGGCTCCGGGCAAGATCCAAAGGAGCACCGCGCAGCCCACGAAGAACAGAGAGGGATGGAAGAACTCGCTCACGTTTTCCCCCAGCTTGGCTTAGTCACCCTTGCCGCTGTAGAAATCCTCGCGCTGGCCCAGGAAGGTGTGGGCCGCGCCCTTGGCGACGCGCGCCAGGACCACGGCCACCACCAGGCCGAAGACCGCCCAGAAGCCGGGCCAGAGTTCGGCCTCGAAATGGGGGTGGTGGGGATGGATGAAGAGGTTGAGCACCACCAGCACCGCCAGGGCGGCCAGCATGAGATTGCGCCAGATCACCGCGCCGGGGCTGACCTTGAACAGGTTGGCCGGCTGGGGCGCGTGCGCGTGGCTGTCATGATCGCTCATGGCCGTTACTCCTTAGTTGCCCCGGAACACGTTGATGAACTGGAAGAAGGTCTCCGGGTAGAGCCCCAGGAAGACGCTCATGGCCGCGGTGAAGCACAGGGGAACCACCATGGTCAGCGGCGCTTCCTTGAAATGATCGATGTCCACGTCCGGGTGGGGTTGGCCGAAGAAGGCCTTGTAGACCACCGGGGCGAAGTAGCCCACGTTGAGCATGGTGCTGACTAAGAAGGCCCCCAAGAGCAGCCAGTAGCCCTGGCTGACCGCGCCGTTGACCATGTACCACTTGCTGACGAAGCCGCAGACCGGGGGCACGCCGATCATGGAGAGCGAGGCCACGGCGAAGGCCCCGAAGGTCCAGGGCATGCGCCGGCCCAGGCCCGACATCTTGGGGATGTATTTGAGGTGGGTGGCCACGTAGATGGCCCCCGCCGCGAAAAAGAGCGTGATCTTGCTGAAGGCGTGGTGGGCGATGTGGGCCAGGCCGCCGCTGACCGCCAAAGGCGTCAGCATGCTCACCCCCACCACCACGTAGGAGAGCTGGGCCACCGTGGAATAAGCCAGGCGCGCCTTCAGGTCGTCCTTGGTCAGCGCGATGATGGAGGCCACCACCAGGGTGAAGGCCCCGAAGTAGCCGGTGATGAGACCTAAGTCCAGGCGGTCCATCAGCTCCACGCCGAAGCCGGAGAGAAGCACCCGGCTGACCGAGAAGACGCCGGCCTTGACCACCGCCACCGCGTGCAGCAGGGCCGAGACGGGCGTGGGGGCCACCATGGCCGAGGGCAGCCAGTTGTGCAGGGGCATGACGGCCGCCTTGGCCAGACCCGCCGCGTAGAGACAGTAGGTGAGCGTCACCAGCGTGGGGTCGGCGTCGGCCGGGAAGATGCCTTTGAGCATGTCGCCCAGGTGAAAATCCAGGGTGCCGCAGAGCACGTAGGTCAAGACCATGGCCGGCAGAAGGAAGAGCTTGGAGGTGCCCATCAGGTAGACCAGGTATTTCCTGGCCCCGTGATAGGCCTCCTCGTCCTGGTGGTGGGCCACCAGGGGATAGGTGAAGACGGTGATGACCTCGTAGAAGAGGTAGAGGGTGAGGATGTTGGCGCTCATGGCCACGCCCACCGCGCCGAAGATGGCCACCGCGAAGCAGAAGTAGTAGCGGGTCTGGGCGTGCTCCTTCAGGGAGCGCATGTAGCCGATGTTGTAGCTGGTGGCCAATATCCACAGGAAGGAGGCGATGAGCCCGAAGATGAGGGTGAGCCCGTCCACGCAGAGCTTGATCTCGGCGCCCTCGATGATGGTGAAGAGATGGTAGACGTAGATTTGGCCGTCCAGCACCCGGGGGGCGAAGGAGAGCATGGTGATGAAGGTGAGGAAGCCCGCCACGAAGGAGGCCATCTCGCGCGCGTTGATGTTGTTGCGCAAGAGCCAGATGGCAAAGGGCGATATCCCCGTGAACAGCAGCGGCCAGAGTAGGGCTGAGCTCTCAACCATGATCCGTTATCCCCGCAAGGTGGAAATCTGGGCGCTGTCGGTGGTGCCGAAGCGCTTGGCCACCACCAGGATGATGGCCAGGACCAAGGTGGCCTCGGCCGCGGCCAGGCCCATGACCAAGAGCGTGCCCAGTTGGCCCAGCTCGTCCAGGGCCGGGGTCAGCCGCACGCTGGCCACCAGGGCCAGGCCAGCGCCGTTTAGCATCAGCTCCACCGCGATGAGCATGCCCACCAGGGTCTTGCGGCTGGTGATGCCGAACAGCCCCAGCCCCAACAGGATCAGCGCGGCCAGGTGATAGAGCGCCAGGTGGTTCATCTGCCCTTCCTCCTCTCGAAGCCCAACAGCACCGCCCCGGCCATGGCCGCGAACAAGACCACCGAGATGAGCTCGAAGGCCAGGGCGTAGGGACCGATCAGGAAGGCGCCCAACTTGCCCAGACTCAGCTCGGGCTTCAGATCGATGACCTGGGGCGACTTCTTGATGATGATGCCGCCCAAGATCACCGCCGGGGCCAGGCCGGTGGCCAGGGCCTTCAAAAGCCCGGGGCCGGGGCGGGCCTCCTCGCCTTCGCGGCCGGCCTCCCCATTTGGGGCGCGGGTCAGCATGATGGCGAAGAAGATGAGCACGCTCACCGCCCCCACGTAGATGAGGATCTGCATGAGGGCCATGAAGGGCGCGGCCATGTGGAAGTACATGCCAGCCACCCCGAAGAGGGTCATGATGAGCCCCAGCAGCGAACGCACCAGGCTGGGGGAGAGCACCGCGCCCAGGCCGCCCGCCACGATGATGAGCAGGTAGAGCCCGTAGACGGGGTAGATGAGATAGGGCAGAAACTCGCCTTGCATGGCGGCCCCCCTAGGCGGCTTTGGCCGGCGCGGAGGCGTTTTTGGCGCCCCGCTCGCGCAGCCGGGTGAGCAGGTTGTACTCGAACTCCTGACGGCCTTGGCCGGCCAGATAGGCCTCGCGGGAAAACTTGAGCGAGCCCACCGGGCAGGTCTGCACGCAGAGCCCGCACAGGCTGCAATAGTTGTAGTTGAGGTAAAAGGCGTCCAGCACCCGGGTCATGTGTTCCGGCGGCGGGGGCTTGCGCAGGGTGCCGGGCAAGGTTATGTCCAGGCCCAAGCTTAGCGGCCTGGCCTCGGCCAGGATCTGCTCGCCCTCCACGTGCATGGTGAGGCTCAAGCAGCCCGAGGGGCAGGCCTCCGCGCACTGGCCGCAGGCGATGCACTTGGCGGTCAGGGGGTCGTCGTCCCTGGCCACCAGGTCCACGTGGCCCCGGTAGGTGCCAAGGTTGTCCACCTCCTTGCGCGGATAGTGCACCGTAAGCTTGGGCTTGAAGAACTCGATGCCGGTGACTTTAAGCCCCACGATGAGGCTCCAGAGTCCCTTCACGGTCTGTCCTAGCGTAGCCATGCTCACCCCACCAGCTTCATAACCAGGGCGGTGGCCACCAAGTTGGCCAGACCCAGGGGTATGAGCCATTTCCAGCAGACATTGAGCAGTTGATCGAAACGCACCCGCGGGAAGGTCCAGCGGAACCACATCAAGACCAGGATCAGCGCCATGGTCTTGGCCAGGAACCACCAGATACCCGAGGCGAAGGGGCCGTCGTAGCCGCCCAGGAAGAGCGCGGTGGCCACCGCGCAGACCACCACCATGTAGGAATACTCGGCCAGGAAGAACAGGCCGAAGCCCATGCCCGAGTACTCGGTGTGGAAGCCGGCGGTCAGCTCGCTCTCGGCCTCGGGCAGGTCGAAGGGCGCGCGGTTGGTTTCGGCCGTGGCCGAGATGAAGAAGATGACAAAAGCCAGGGGCTGGGTCCAGACCAGCCAGGATAAGACGCCCTGGTTTTGGGCCGCGGCGATGGTGGAGAGGTTGGCCGAGCCCAACTGGAAGGCCACCGCCAGCACCGAGAGCAAAAGCGGTATCTCGTAGGCCACCGACTGGGCCACCGCCCGCGCCGCGCCCAAGAGGGCGTACTTGTTGTTGGAGGCCCAGCCGGCCAGGCACAGGGCCAGCACGTTGAGCCCCGAGAAGGCCAGCACCAAAAGCAGCCCCAGGTTCATGTCCATGCCGGTCATGATGGGACCGAAGGGGATGGGCATGAAGCAGATGACGATGGGCATCACCGAGAGCACCGGGGCCAGCCAGTAGAGCAGGCGGTCGGCGCTGGAGGGCATGACCAGCTGCTTGCCCACCAGCTTGAGCGCGTCGGCCACCGGGGTGAGCACCCCGCGCGGGCCTACCTCATAGGGGCCGGGGCGGCGCTGGATGAAACCCACCACCTTCCGCTCCAGCCAGACCATGACCAGGCCGTTCAGGCCCAAAAAGGCCAGGATGGCCAGCAGGGCGATGACCAGGTGGGCCAGGGGGGTGCCAAGCATCTCGCTCATCGGTCTATCTCCGGGATGACCAGGTCCAGGCTGCCCATGATGCTGATGGCGTCGGCCAGGAGCGTGCCCTGGGACGCCTCGGCGAACAGGTGCAGGTTGCTGTAGCTGGGCGAGCGCAGTTTGAGGCGGTAGGGCTTGGGCGAGCCGTCGCTCATGATGTGCACGCCTATCTTGCCGCGCGCCCCCTCCACCGCGTAGTAGACCTCGCCCGGGGCGGGGATTATGTGGCGGGGCGCGTCGGGGTTGATGTGAGGTCCGTCGGGAATCTTGTCCAGGGCCTGCTCGATGATGCGCACGCTCTGGTTCATCTCTTCCAGGCGCACGTCATAGCGGTCCATGGCGTCGCCCTTGGCCCCCACCGGGATGTCGAACTCCAGCTCGGGATAGACCGAGTAGGGCTCGAAGCGGCGCACGTCATAGGCCACGCCCGAGCCCCTGAGCACCGGCCCGGTGGCCCCATAGCGCCGGCACATCTCCACGGGCAGCACGCCGATATCCTCGCAGCGGCCGCGCAGGATCATGTTGCCGGTGACCAGCTGGTGGAACATGGGGATGCGGGTCTTGAACTGTTTGAGGAATTCGCGCACCTCGCGCAGGAAGGTCTCGCTTAAGTCCGCGCTGACTCCGCCGAAGCGGTAGTAGCAGTAGGTGAGCCGCGAACCGGTGACCTGTTGCAGGATGTCCATGATGCGTTCGCGGTCGGCGAAGGCGTAGAGGATGGGGGTGAAGGCCCCCAGGTCCAGCAGATAGGCCCCCCACCACAAGAGGTGGGAGCTGATGCGGTTCAGCTCGCAGGTGATGACCCGGATGTACTCGGCCCGGGCCGGCACCTCGATGCCCGCGAGTTTTTCCACCGCGCCCACGTAGGCCCAATTCCAGGACAGGGCGTGCAGATAGTCCACCCGGCCCATGTTGGGCAGATACTGGGCGTAGGTCTTGACCTCTCCCATCTTCTCGTGCATGCGGTGGATGTAGCCCAGCACCGGTTCGGCCTTGCGGATGTACTCGCCGTCCATCTCCACCACCACGCGCAGCACGCCGTGGGTGGAGGGGTGCTGGGGGCCCAGGTTGAGGATGAGGCTGTCGCCCTCGGCCCCGGGCACGGAAATGAACTCGCGCGAGTAGAAATCGCCGCTCAGGATGGGATCGGGCGCGGGCTGCATGGGCTTAGGCCTCCTCGCCCAGGTCGTACTGCTCGAAGTGGCGCTCGGCCAGGCGGGCGGCCAGGTTGCGGCGCGAGCACTCCGGACAGACGTTCTGGTTGGGGGCGGGCACCTTGGGCTCGCCCGCGCGCTCCATCACCTGCTCCAGGTCCAGCAGGGGGCCAAAGTACTTGCCACAGCTCTCGCAGTGACGCAGGAAGATGTGGGAGCGCTCCTTGCCCCGGAAAACGATGACCCGGCTGCCGTCCTCGTCGTCGTGGTAGGAGATGCGCTGCACCGGGCAGATCTGCACGCAGGCCAGGCAGCCTATGCAGCCCGGAGCCGGCTTGCCAAAGGCCGTGCTGACCCGGATATCCACCCCGCGGCCCGAGAGCGTCAGCACGTGGCCGCCCACCTTGTCGCAGACCCGGGCGCAGAGCCCGCAGACCACGCAGTCCATGTTGTGGGTGGGGAAGCGGTTGACATCCGCGCCGTACTCCTCGGCCAGCTTTTTAAGGCGGGGGGAGTCGGGGCAGCGCGTCCACAACAGCTCGATGATGACCTTGCGGCCGTGGCGCACCCGCTCGGTCTCGGTGTTGACGTGGGCGTCGCGGCGCAGGGGATAGTTGCAGGCGGTGACCAGCCGCCCGCCGCGGCCTTCGTCCACCTCCACCGTGCAGAGCCGGCACATGCCGGCCGGCTCCAGGCCGGGGTGGTGACAAAGGGTGGGGATGCGCACGCCGTTGGCGCGGGCCACCTCCAGGATGGTTTGTCCCTTGGTTGCCGCGACTTCTTTTCCGTTCATCACGATCTTCATGCTCGCCGTCCCTTTTGGCCTGCGATAAGGATGCCTGGCGGCAGGGTTACATGATCTTGATGGCCTTGAACTTGCAGTTCTTAAAGCATTCCATGCACTTGATACAGAGGCTCTGGTCTATCTCGTGGGGCTTCTTCTTCTCGCCGCTGATGGCCTTGACCGGGCACTTCATGCGGCACATACCGCAGCCCGTGCACTCCTCGGCGCTGATCTCGTAGTGGAAGAGGTTCTTGCAGACTCCGGCCAGGCACTTCTTGTCGTTGATATGAGAGTCGTACTCCTCGCGGAAGTAGCGGATGGTGCTCATGACCGGGTTGGCGGCGGAGGTGCCCAGGCCGCAGAGGGAAAAGTCGTTGGTGAAGGAGCCTATCTCCTCCAGGAGCTCGATGTCGCCCGGCTGGCCCTGGCCCTTGGTGATGCGGGTCAGGATGTCCTTCATGCGGGTGAGCCCCTCGCGGCAGGGGGTGCACTGGCCGCAGGACTCCTCCACCAGGAAGTTTATGAAGTAGCGGGCCACCTCCACCATGCAGGTGTTCTCGTCCATGACGATCATGCCGCCGGAGCCCATCATGGAGCCCACCTCGGCCAGCTTGCCGAAGCCCACGTTGATGTCCAGGAACTTCTTGGGGATGGGGATGCAGCCGCCCGAGGGGCCGCCGGTCTGCACCGCCTTCAGATCGCGCTTGTTGGGGATGCCGCCGCCGATGCCGTAGACGATCTCGCGCAGGGAGATGCCCATGGGCACCTCCACCAGGCCCACGTTGTGCACGTTGCCGGTCAGCGCGAAAACCTTGGTGCCGCTTGAGCGCTCGGTGCCGTGGGACTTGTACCAGTCCGCCCCGTTGACCAGGATGTCGGGGATGTTGGCGAAGGTCTCCACGTTGTTAAGATTGCTGGGGCTGTCGCGGAAGCCCTTTTCCACCGAGCGGATGTATTTGGCCCGCGGGCGCCCCACCTTGCCCTCCAGGGAGGACATGAGCGCGCTTGACTCGCCACAGACAAAGGCCCCGGCCCCGGTGCTGATGGTGATGCGGAAGCTGAAGCCGGTGCCCATGATGTTGTCGCCCAGGATGCCCATGGCCTCGGCCTGGCGGATGGCGTTGACCAGGGTGCGCACCGCCAGGGGGTATTCCTGGCGGCAGTAGACGTAGCCTCGGTCGCTGCCCACGGCATAGGCCGCGATGGCCATGCCCTCCAGCACCTTGTGGGGGTCGCCCTCCAACAGCGAGCGGTCCATGAAGGCCCCGGGGTCGCCTTCGTCGGCGTTGCAGATGATGTAGCGGCGGCCCTCGATGGCCGCGCAGGACTCCCATTTCAAGCCGGTGGGAAAGCCGGCCCCGCCCCGGCCGCGCAGCTTGGAGTTCAGGACCTCGTCGATGACCTGGCGCTTGGTCAAACCGCCCAGGCACTTGGACAGGCCGGCATAGGCCCCGTGCACCAGGGCGTCGTCGATCTCGAAGGGATCGATTTTGCCGATGTTGCCCAGCACGATGCGGGTCTGCTTGGAGTAGAAGGGGATGTCGTGGGCCTTTTCCACCACCTGCTTGGAGTCCGGGGGCTTGTATTGCAGCTTTTGGATCAGCTCGCCGCCGATCAGGGTCTTCTCCACGATGTCCTTGCAGTCGCCGGGGGTCACGCGCTGATAGAAGATCTCCTGGGGCATGATGATCATCAGCGGTCCGCGCGAGCAGAAGCCGTGGCAGCCGGTCTTCTTGATGCCCGGAACCACCTTGCCCTGCCAGCCCGCCTCGTCCATGGCCTGCTTCAAGGCCTCCATCACCTCCACGCTGCCCGTGGCCTGACAGCCGGTGCCGGCGCAGACGATGATGGTGGGGGTGTTGGGGTCGGCCTGGGCGATGAGTTCCTGGCGGTAGGCCTCCAGGTCCTCGGGGCTGTTGATGCGCCGCACCACCTGCTCGGCGGCGGCCGCGTTGCTAGCCTGGCTCATAGTGCCTCTCCGCTACTCGGCGTCCAGCTTTTGCATGAACTTGTCCAGGGTGGAGATATCCGCCTTGGGGTAGTACTTCTCGTCTATGACCACCACCGGGGCCACCGCGCAGGCGCCCACGCAGTTGACGGTCTCCAGGGTCAGCTTCATGTCGTCGGTGGTGCCGCCGGGGGCCACGTTCTGCTTTTCGCAGATGTGCTCCACCATGCGGTAGCTGCCGCGCAGGTGGCAGGCCGTGCCGGTGCAGACCTGCACGATGTGCTTGCCCTTGGGGATGAGGCTGAAGGAGGCGTAGAAGGTGGCCACCTCGTAGATCTTGGTGACCGGCACTCCCACCACCTGCCCCAGATAGCGCAGGGCTGGCTCGGGCAGGAAGCGGAATTTGTGCTGGATGGCCTGCATCATCATGATCAGGTTCTCGCGGTTGCCCCCGAAGTCGTCGCGGATCAACTTGTCCAAGGCCACGTAATCGATCTCGGGCTCCGTGAAGACCATCTCGGGCGCTGGCTGGCTGACGGACATCGTCTCCTCCCAAACCGTGGGTCGCCGCCCGCGCCGGCTGGGAGCTGGCGCGGGATGGCGGGCCGAAGGCGGCTCTCTAGGCCTCGATGGCCTCGTCCAGGTCGTTGAAGCTCAAGCAGCCGGTGGTGCAGACCGTGACGCAGATCGGTTTGAGCCCCTGCTCCACCCGGTCCACGCAGTAGTCGCACTTGGTCACCTTCTGGGTCTCGGGGTTCCACTGCACCGCCCCCCAGGGGCAGGCCACCAGGCAGGCCTTGCAACCCATGCACTTGGCCTCGTCCACATAGACGATGCCGTCGGACTCGCGCTTCTTCATGGCCTGGGTGGGGCAGGCCGCCACGCAGACCGGGTTGTCGCAGTGGAAGCAGCCCATGTAGACGTAGGCCTCCCGGGGCAGGCCCTTGAGCTTCTTCTTGCCCAGCACCACGATCTGGCACAGGCGGGGTCCATCGGGCAGGCGCTTGTTGCTCTTGCAGTAGACCTCGCAGCTTAAGCAGCCGATGCAGCGGTCCTTGTCCTGGTTGATGTTGTATTTGCTCATCCCGCAAAGCTCCTTGGCTATAAGGGCCAAACCGCCGCCCAGCGAGGGAAGGCGGCCAACTGGGGTGGCTACTGGCTGTCCACCAGCTGCTCCTGGGGCAGCAGCGCGTATACGCTGGCTTTTTCGCCTTGCTTGAGCAGGGGGTGCTGCCCCAGGTCGTCGGGCAGCAAGAGCGGCTTGAAATTGGGGTTGTCCGTGAAGACCACGCCGAAGAAATCCCACACCTCGCGCTCGTGCCACTCAGCCCCGCTGTAGACGCCCGCGATGGAGGGCAGGCGTTTTTCCAGGTGGGGGGTGATGACCCGAAGCGCCACGCGCGCCGCGTCGTCGAAGCGGTCCAGGTGGTAGTTGACCAGGATGCCCTCGGCCACGTCCGCCGCGCTCAAGTCCTCCAGGAACCAGCCGGCCTCCAGCAACAGCCGGACCGCGTCCAGCAGGTGCTCCGGGCGCAGAAAGAAGCTGGCGTGGCAGCCGCTTTTCTCGTAGCCGCCCCGGGCGCGGGCCCAGGCCTTGATCTCCGCGAGCTGGGTCAGGAGGGCGCTTTCCTTTTCCGTGCTCATGCTACCTTGTCCTCCTTGGGCTGCGGCCACCAGCGTTTGCCCGTGATCTTCTCTTGCAGCAGAAAGATGCCCTCCAAAAGCCCCTCGGGGCGGGGCGGGCAGCCCGGCACGTAGATGTCCACGGGAATCAGCTTGTCGATGCCCTCCACGATGCCGTACTGCCCCTCGAAGCAGAAAGGCCCGCCGCTGATGGCGCAGTTGCCCAGGGCCATGACCCAGCGGGGCGCGGGCATTTGCTCGTAGAGGCGCACCACGGCGGGGGCCATCTTCTTGCTCACGGTGCCGGCCACGATCATCAGGTCGGATTGCCGCGGGCTGGGGCGGAAGACCTCGGCCCCGAAGCGGGAGATGTCGAAGCGGGCCATGCCCACGGCCATCATCTCGATGGCGCAGCAGGCCAGGCCGAAGGTCATGGGCCACAGCGACATGGCCCGGCACAGGTCCACGATCTGCTGGACCGGCTTGACGTCGACCAGGGGCGGGGCGACGTCGTTATAGGCCGGCTTTATAGAGAAATCCTGCGGGGCCATGAGAAGACTCCTTTGCGCCAGAAATAGACCACCGCCAGGGCCAGGATGCCCAGGAAGACCACCAGCTCCCAGAAGACGCTCCAGCCGGGGGTCTCGTTGTAGACGGCCGCCACCGGGAACAGGTAGAGCACATCCACGTCGAAGGCCAAGAAGAGCAGGGCGTAGAAGTAGTAGTTGATGCCGAAACGCACGCGGGCCGGGCCGTGGGGGGTTATGCCGCACTCATAAGGCATGTTCAGGTCCCCGCCCCGGGCCTTGGGCGCCAGCAGGATGGAGCCGATGAGCGGGGCCACGCCAAAGGCCAGCCCCGCCACCAGGGAGACGATAACCGCCAGGGCCAGCCAATCAACCTGCATAGCCTTGCCTGCCTTGCTGGAGAAGGCCCCCGCCAACTGGGGGCGCGCATGACAAAAAAGAGGCCGGGCAAAGCCCGGGACAAGTCCCGGGCCGCCCGGCCAGGGAGAGGGCGGCGGGTGTTTTTAGTCTGTCGGGCAGGAGCGCGGAGTTGGGCCAGGAACAGGGCCAAGGAGCCGACCGCGACCTCCCCGTCAAACCAGGGAGCTGGGCGGTCAAGCTGCCTTGATGGCTATTACCGGCCTTCATGCGTCTGCTCCCGCCAAGGTCCCCCC
>CAZLSD010000055.1:0-15660 GCA_964561775.1 uncultured Desulfarculus sp.
CAAAAAGGGTTCCCCCCAGACCCCCCTCCTAAAAACGCGATGGGGTGGGGGGCGGGTTAGCGAAGCGTAGCCTGCCGGTTGCCGAAAATTATCTTGGGTAACCCCGACAGCTTGCTGTCGGGGCGCCGTTAGGCGCAAGAGGCTTTACCCTGGCTCCAGGCACACCCTAAAACCTCTTGCCGCTGGCGCGGCCTCGACAACGAGTTGTCGAGGCTACCCGGCTTTTCTTTTTTTCAGGGGATGGCGGGTTACGCTTCGCTAACCCGCCCCACGATGGCTTTTCGTTCGCCCCCCTCGCTTTTTTAGGAAGGGGGTTTGGGGGAAACCCTTTTTGCGCTGCAAAAAGGGTTTCCCCCAAATCTTGGTCTCCGCTTTTTAATCCTGATCCTCGCCCACATCCTTGGGGGCGGGCGCGCCGAACTTGAAGAACTCCACGCCTTCCTTTTTCAGCACCTCTTCTTCCTGGGGAGTGGAGACGCCGCGGATGTTGCGGGCCTCGTTGACCCCGTAGTGGATCTTGAGGGCCTCGGTCGCGAAGTTGGTTCCCACGTCGTCGAAGTTGTCGCGCAGGTAGTGGTGCAGGGCCTTGTGCAGCAAGCGGGCGGACTGCTCGTCGTCGGGTTGGGGCCCGCGTTTGCCTATGGCGAAGGAACTGGGGAGCTTCTTGATGCGGGCGGAGTTGCAGACGGGGCACTTGACCTGCTTGCGCTCGATCTGGGACTCCAAGTCCTGAAGGCTCTCGAACCAGCCTTCGAAGGAATGCCCCTTGGCGCATTGCAGGTCGAACACTAGCATGGATGCCTCCCGCCTCTAGTTATCACATATTTCGGCGGGCTCGCCAAGCGGGGGCGGTGTCAAGGGCTCGGCGTTTTTGTAGCGGCGGCGTCCCGCCACCAGGAAGCCGGTGTGTCCGCTCATGCCGTGGCGGGGGCGCAGGGAAGGCGGCCGGACGTGCCACCAGCGTTGCAGGGCCTCGAAGCCCTGGGCCAGGCTCCAGCAGGGGTGGGCGTTCATGGCCAGGACCAGTTCCATCATCTGCAGGACCGTGGGCACGTAGCCCACCCAGATGGCCCCGGGGCGCAGGGCCAGGGCCGCGGCCTGGGTGAATTGCCAGGGCTCGGGCACATCGGTGAAGAGGCGGTCCACCTCCTGCTCGCCGAAGCCAGCCTGGCCGGGGTCGGCCAGGATGGGGGTCCAGCGGGCCAGGTGCTCCTGACCCAGGTAGAGGGCTATGTTCTTGCGGGTGCGGTTAAGGTGGTCCTGGCGGATGTCGTAGGTGACGAGCCGCCCGTCGGGCCCCAGGGCGCGCAACAGGGTCATGGTCAGCGCGCCGTGGCCGCAGCCCACTTCCACGATGCGCTGGCCCGGAGCCACGTCTCCCCACATCAGCATGAGCGCCAGGTCCTTGGGGTAGATGACCGCGGCCTGGCGCGGCATGTTCATGATGGTTTCCTGGAGGGTGGGCTTGAGCACCAGGTAGCGGTGTCTGAGCGCGGTGATCAGCAGGTCGCCATCGTGCATCACGCACAGGTCCTCGTTGGTGATCTTCTCGCCGCGCAGGCGCAGGGGAGGGCCTTCCGGCGGGGGCACCTGCAACAAGTATTGGCGGTCGCGCTCATCCACCAGGAGCACCATGTCGTTGGGGGCGAAGGTGGGCGAAGAATCCGGTTCGGACATGTGGGCATCCCCAGTGCTGCTAGCGGGAAAAGGCGGCCAGCCCCCGCCGGGCTGCCGGTGCAGGGGTTATATCCCAGGCCGGGGCTCAAGGGAAGGGGGCGCGTGCGGCTGTCCCAAAAAAACGGACCGGCGGGTGGCCCCGCCGGTCCGCGCTTGATGCGTCGCGGTCTAGAGGATGGGCAGGTAGCGGTCCAACTCCCACTGGCTGACGTGCAGGCGGAACTGGTCCCACTCGATGCGCTTGTTCTCGATGAACTTCTCGAAGACGTGGTCGCCCAGGCACTCCTTGACCAGAGAGCTTTTGGCGGTGATCTCCACGGCTTCGCCCAAGCTGCCGGGCATGGAGTTGATCTTGTGCTTCTTGAGCTCCTTGGGACCCATCTCGAAGATGTCCTCCTCGATGGGGGTGGGCAGGACGTATTTTTCCTCGATGCCCTTGAGGCCGGCGGCCAGCATGGCGGAGAAGCAGAGGTAGGGGTTGGCCGAGGGGTCGGGGCAGCGCAGCTCGCAGCGGGTGGCGGCTTCCTTGCCAGGCTTGTACATGGGCACGCGCACCAGGCAGGAGCGGTTGCGCCGCGCCCAGGCGATGTAGGCCGGGGCCTCGTAGCCGGGGACCAAGCGCTTGTAGGAGTTGACCCACTGGGCCACGATGGAGCTGATCTCGGGGGCGTGCTTCAAGAGGCCGGCGATGTAGTGCTTGCCTTCCTCGGAGAGGCTGTACTCGTCCTTGGCGTTGAAGAACATGTTCTTCTTGCCCTTGAACAGCGACTGGTGCACGTGCATGCCGGAGCCGTTCTGGCCGAAGACGGGCTTGGGCATGAAGGTGGCGTAGACGCCGTGCTTCATGGCGATTTCTTTGACCGTGAGCCGGTAGGTCATGGCCGCGTCGGCCATCTTCAAGGCTTCCTGGTAGCGCAGGTCGATCTCATGCTGGCTGGGGGCCACCTCGTGGTGGCTGTACTCCACGGTGATGCCCATTTTTTCCAGCGCCAGGATGGTGTCGCGGCGCAGGTCGGAGGCCACGTCCAGGGGGGTCAGGTCGAAGTAGCCGCCGTAGTCCAGGAACTCGGTGCCCTGGCTGTTCTTGAAATAGAAGAACTCCAACTCCGGACCCACGTACATGGTGTAGCCCAGTTTGGCGGCCTTTTCCAGGTTGCGCTTGAGCACGTAGCGGGGGTCGCCCTCATAGGGGGTGCCGTCGGGGTTCAGGATGTCGCAGAACATGCGGCCCACCGCGCCCTCGGTGGGACGCCAGGGCAGCAGGGTGAAGGTGCTGGGATCGGGCTTGGCCACCATGTCGCTCTCGTCGATGCGGCAGAAGCCCTGGATGGAGGAGCCGTCGAAGCCCATGCCCTCGTCAAAGGCCCCTTCCAGTTCCGCCGGGCTGATGGCGAAGCTTTTCAGAAAGCCCAGGATGTCGGTGAACCACAGGCGGATGAACTTCACGTTGTTGTCCCGCACTGCCTTCAGCACCGCCTCTTTGGTCATCGCTGCCATGCTAGAAAACCTCCTTGGAGTTTTGTCGATGATACCCTAGGTATCGTTCCACGTACGCTGGAGCGGCGTGGCCTTGTTCTACAAAAACGTCACTTTCAGGTCTGTAGGCAAGTTCTGAGCCAATAAGGGCGTATAATGGGAACTAGTTTGTATTGTTGTAAAAGAGTCGAAGCGCCCTTTTGCTGTCCTGAAAAAAACCCACCAGCGAGTATTATTGTGCTCATGTGAGCATACCACAAGGTAGCTTTGCCCGGGTGAGAGAATCCAGGCGTCCGGCCCTCCCGTGCGATGGATGGCCGGACGCCTGGCGGCCCTTGTTCTAGAAGGACATGGAGATGCTCAATCCCACGTAGCTCTTGCTGTCGTAGCTACAGGCGTCCTTGATGGCGCTGTCCATCAGCCACACCTGGTTGAAGGCGGGGGTGATGGTGACGGTCTCCTTGATCTTGATGGGCAGACCGATGGTCAGCAGGGTGTCGGTGATGTGGTCGGCGTCCACGCCCCAGTAGAACTTGTTGTTGTCCTTGGAGCCCCAGCCGGCGGTGACGCTGGCGGCCAAGGCCCAGGTCACGTCGGCGGCCACGCTGGGCAGGTCCAGGCTATAGGCCAGACCCAGGGTGACGTACTGGCCGTGGGCCTCGTCGATGTCCTGGTAGACCTTCAGGGTGGGGCTGACGATCCAGTTGTACATCAGGCCGGCGTACAGCTCGGTGGTGGCCTGGAAGGGGGTGTTGGGGAACTGGTAGTTGATCACGCCCACGGGGATGGAGAAGTCGCCACAGGTGAAGGCGTACTCCATGGTCAGGTCGATCTCGGTGAAGTTGTTCTTGCGGTTGTTCTTGCTGGTCAGGTCGTAGGAGCCCCACACGTTGAAGGTGAAGCCGCCCTTGTTGATGTTGATCATGGGCTGCAACACCGGGTCGTCCACCTGCATGATGCCGCGCCAGATGTACTTGGTGTTGTAGGTGGCGGTGCCGTCCACCTTCCAGCCCGCTTCCTTGTCCTCGGCCAGGGCCGCGCCGGCGCTAAGCGCCAACATGGCCAAACAGAGCATCAAAGTCACCAGCTTCTTCATTACTTCGCTTCTCCTTGCTAATCTGGTTGTCCCCCTGGCGGCCTGGGCCCGGACCTCTTCCGGAGCGCGGCCTGGGGGTGGTTTGACCGGCATCGCCATGCGCGGTCTTGCCGCCAACCTAGGGCAAGGGGCATGCCAGAAGGAGGCAGGCGTCACCCTTGTGGCTAACTAGGTAATTATTAGTTACTTTTTTGTAACGATGCCCTGGAGTGACTGCCCTTGTTTGTCAGCCGCCAAATACCAATAAGTAGTTTGGCCGCGAAAAACCTACGCCTTGGTGCGGAAACGGCGGGGGTCTATCCCGAATTTGTCTACACGCAGACCCATGAGGCGTTCGCTGATGCCCAGGGCGCGGGCGGCCTTGGCCTTGTTGCCCCGGGCGTTTTTGAGGGCCTCCATGATGAGTTCGCGCTCCAGGTTGTCCAGGCTGGCCTGCAGGGTGCCCCGGTGCACGGTGCCGGTGAACTCGGCGGTTTGCAGGGTGGGGGGCAGGTGGTGGCCGTGGATCACCTCGTCGGTGCTTAAGAGCACGGCGCGCTCGATGCAGTTTTCCAGCTCGCGCACGTTGCCCGGCCAGTGGTAGCTCATGAGCATGTCGATGGCCGGGGTACTTATGCGCTGGATGTTCTTGTGGTTTTCCTGGCTGAACTTCTCGGCGAAGAAGTTGGCCAACAGCAGGATGTCGGTGCCGCGCTCGCGCAAGGAGGGCACGTGGATGGGGAAGACGTTGAGGCGGTAGTAGAGGTCCTGGCGGAACTGGCCCTTGTCGATGAGTTCCTCCAGGTTGCGATTGGTGGCGGTTATGACCCGCACGTCGGTTTTGATGGTGGAGGTGCCGCCCACCCGCTCGAACTCGCGCTCCTGGATGACGCGCAGCAGCTTGATCTGGGTGGCCAGGGACAGATCGCCCACCTCGTCCAGGAAGATGGTGCCGCTGTGGGCGCGCTCGAAGCGGCCCTGGTGCATGCCCACCGCGCTGGTGAAGGCGCCCTTCTCGTGGCCGAACAGCTCGCTTTCTATGATGTTTTCCGGCAAGGCCGCGCAGTTGACCTTGATGAAGGGCTTGCTGGCCCGGGGGCTATTGTAATGGATGGCGTGGGCCACCAGCTCCTTGCCCGTGCCGCTCTCGCCCCGGATGAGCACGGTGGTGTTGCCGGCGCTCACCTGGCTGATGAGATCGTAGACCACCTGCATGGCCTTGGATTTGCCGATGATGTTGGTGGGGTGGAAGCGGTCTTTCAGGCTTTGGTGCAGACGGGTGTTTTCCTCGCGCAGGCGCTGTTGCTCCTCCAGCACCGACTGGCGCAGGCGCACGGCCTGGGCGATCATGGCCGCCACCACCGAGAGCAGGCGCAGATCCTCCTCCAGGCTCACCGCGTCGGCGAAGAGCCGGTCGGCCGAGAGCGCGCCGATGACCTCGTTACCCAGCTTGATGGGCACGCAGATGAATGAAATATCGGTCTTTTCCATGTCCGAGCGCGCCCCGGTGCGGTCCAGGAACAGGGGCTCTTCGGAGATGTGGGGCAGCAGGGCCGGCCGCCCGGTCTGCACCACCTTGCCGGTGACGCCCTCGCCCAGGCGGTAGCGGCCGCGCTCACGCTGCTTGGCCGAGAGGCCGTGGGCGGCTTCTATAAGTATCTCGCCGGTTTCCCGGTTAAGCAGGGTGACGGTGCCGCGCTGCATGCCGCGCTGCTTGGCCATGGCCGAGAGCAGGGGGCCCATGACGTCGCGCAGGTCCAGGCTGCGTTCCAGGGCCTGGCTTATCTCGAAGAGAAAGGAGAGTTCCTGGAGCTCGGGGCGTACGGAAGGGGTGGAGTTGGGGGCCATGTGTTCCTCATGCGGCAGCGGGCAAGCCTTCCCGGCGGTCAAAGTTAGCAGCGGAACATACCATGACGTAGGTAAAACTACAAGTATGCACCGCGTTGTAGCCACAAAATTGTCTTAAATAACGGTTTAAGTAAACCATATAACTAATTGATAATAATAACCGGCGGCCGGGGATGTCTCCTCGGCCGCCGGTTGGGACCACAAAAGTTCAGCTAAAAGGCGTATTACTCGGGCAGGGCCTCTTGCTTGGCCAGCACGGCCAACTTGACCGCGCCCACCCGGCGGTAGACCTCCAGGGGCGAACGCCGCGCCCCGTCCACGGTTAGCAGGTCCTCCTCGATGCGGATGCCGAAGAGTTCCTGGTTCTTTTGCAGATAGGGCAGCATGAGCTGCCACTCCTCCTCGGTCAGGTCGAAGTACTGGCCGCCGTTGAGCTGCTGGTCCACCAGTTGCTTGTGGGGGTCGCGCACGAAGATGGCCCCGCCGCTGGCCAGGGAGAACAGGTTGGAGCCGGGATAGGGCGTGGCCTGGGGCTTGACCCGGCCCTGGTCGTCGAATTCCACGCCGTTTAGGATGACGAAGCCGCCGCCCTTGAGGTGGTCGCCGGCCATGAAGGATTCGGCCAAAAAGTCCAGGCAGGTGCCGTTGATGACCACCCGGGGCTTGCCCACGGCGTTGATGAGCGGACGCCCCGCGCCGTTGCCCATGATGTAGACCTCGCCGCCCTTGGCTCCGTACATGAAGGTCTGGCCCACGTCGCCATAGACCACCAGCTGGCCCTGCTTCATGATCTGGCCCAACTGGTCCTGGGCGTTGCCGTGCACCCGGATATCCAGGCCGTCGATGCCCGAGGCCAGGTAGTCGCCCGAGCTTCCATACAGGTCGAAACGCACGTCAGGGGTCTCGACGCCCAAGCCGCAGCCCTGGAAGCGCTGACCTTTAAGGCCGTAGACGATGAAGCGCTTCCAGCCCAATTGGTAGGCCGCCACTTCCAGACGCGAGTCGCAGTCGTCGCCCTCGGGCTGGAACTCCCGCGCCCAGACCACCAGGGTGTCCTCGCCGGCGGCTGGGGCGCGCAGGTCGCCCCTGGTGGGCCAGTCGATGCGGGCATAGCGCCGGCCGGCTTTTTGAGCGATGGCGGGCGCCGAGTCCAGGCTGGCGTTGATGGCGTCGCGGATAAGCTGCAAGACCATGGAGCGGCGCAGACCGCCGCAGTCGTAACGCCGGTCGTTGAGCAGAGTCAGCAGCTCCAGGGACCAGGCCAGGCCCTGATCGCCGCTCTTGGCCAGGGTCAGGGCCTTGTCCAGCAGCCAGCGTAGGTTGGCGAAGCTCCACCCCGCCATGGCCGGGGCCACCAGGTCGAAGACCTGGGCCGGCGGCTGGCTGCCCAGCATCTTGTCCAGGCCGGCGGGCTGGGCCGGCTGGGCCAGGGGCTCGGCCAGGTCAACCTTGTATTCGCCGGCCGGGCAGACGATGGGCTGGCCGAACTTGTCGGCCACGGTAAGCGTGGCGCCCTGGCCGTTTTCCTTGACCGAGAAGATGAAGGCCCCGCCGTCGGTGTGGGAGCCGCCCCGGGCGTTCCAGTAGCGGTCGGCCACCCGGCGGAAGCGCGGGTCTTCCTCGTTCAAGGAGCGTAAGGTGGCGTCGATGGCCTGCTTCTCGGAGCCCACCAGGCCGATGGTCACGTCGCCTTCCATGAGGGCGAAGACCTGGGGCCTGAGCATGGCGGTGTCGGTGATGCCCAGGAGCTGCAAGAGCCCCTGGTCGGGCAGGGAACGGGCGATGATGAAGAACCAGGGCCCGTCCGGGGAGCCGTGCATGTGCTGGGCCTGCAAGGCCCGGTAGATGCGCTGCTTGGCCTGGGGCAGGCGGTCGAAGTCCAGCTCCGTGGTGGGGGCCATGGCCTCGATGACGTACTCCAGGGGGTACTTGTAGATGCGGTTCCACAGGTCAAAGAGCTGCACCGAGACCTCGGTGTCGGTCAGGAACTGGGTCTCGATGCCGTGCTGGCGCAGGTATTCGCTGACGCTGTAGTAGTTGGCGAAGTCGCCGTTGTGCACCAGGGCCTCGTTCATGCCGATGAAGGGGTGGCTGCCGCCCGGATGCCAGACCCGGCCCTTGGTGGGATAGCGCTGGTGGGCTATCCACATGTTGGCCTTGAAGTCCTCCATGCCGTAGTACTGCACCACGCTCTCGGCGAAGCCCACGATCTTCAGGATGACCAGGTTGCGGGCGTGGCTGAGCACGAAGGCCCGCTTCTCGCCCAGGGAGGTGTAGTACTGGCGGTTCAAGCGCACGCTGTTGTAGTTGATGAACTCGTCCTCGATCTCGCGGCGCTCAAAACCGGTCAGTCCCTTTTCCTGGGCGAACTTGTCCAGCACGTCGTCTTTGACACGCACGAAGTAGCGCACCACGTCGGGGGGCTTGACCTCCAGGCCCACGTCCCGGTAGTCGGCCACGTGGTCCACCCGGGCCTTGTGGTCCACGCGCAAAAAGGGCGTGACGCAGGCGGCCTCCACCTCGGCCTCGGCCGCCGGGTCCAGCAGGGCGATTTGCAGGATATAGTCGTCGCGCAGGGTTTTTGCGTCCACGCCCAGTTGCTCGGGCAACAGCCCGGCCGCGGCGATGCCGCCGCCCTTGCCGTTGCCCCGGTTGTGCATCTGGATGGAGGGCTCGAAGATGTGCCGCCCGCGCACGGGCACGCTGGCCACGAAGCCCACCACGCCGCAGCCGCCTTCCTCCGCCGATTTGGCGGGAGGAATGGGGCCGGCCTGGGCGATTTGTTGGCGGCGATAGGCCAATATCCTGTCGCCGATCCGCTCCAGCTCGCTCTGGCTTAGCCGCGAGCCCTGTATCTTGGGAAACGCTTGCCGTGTCACGGTAGCTGTCCTCTCTGAGCCGCGCCTAGTGCCCCAGCCGCTTTTCGGCCTGGGGGTTCACGGGCTTGTCATAGTCAAGATGGGTGAGCAGGTCGCTGCGGCCCACCAGCTCGCGGATGCTTTTCAGGCCCAAGCGCCAGAGCAGGGTCTGCAACTGGATGGCCCATGAGTTGTAGAGGTTCATCAGGCGCTGGGAGCCCCAGGTCACGTCATAGGCCAGGGCCAGCTCCTGGTCGGTGGTGGCGATGCCGCGGGGGCAGCCACGGCCCGACTCGCAGTTGGCGCAGCGGATGCACTCCAGGGCGATCATGTCGGCGGTGCCGATGACCACCGCGTCCGCGCCCAGGGCGATGGCCTTGGCCACGTCCCAGGCGCTGCGGCAGCCGCCGCTGGCGATGAGGGTTATCTGGTCGCGGATGCCCTCCTGGCTTAGGAAGCGGTGCACCATGGGGATGGCGTACTCGATGGGCATGGCGATGTTCTTCTTGGCGATGTCCGGGGCCGCCCCGGTGCCGCCATAGGAGCCGTCCAGGTGGACGATGTGCGCCCCGGCATAGAAGCTGCCCACGGCCACCATGTCCACGTCGATGGGGGTGGAGACCTTGACCGAGACCAGGGCGCGCGGATTCATCATCTTGATCCAATCCACGTGCTTCTTGTGGTCCTCCACCGAGTAGACCGAGTGGAAGGGGAAGGGCGAGAAGAGCGCGTTGCCCTCCACGGCCTCGCGCATGCGCGCCACCTCGGGCGTCACCTTGTCGCCCAAGAGGTGGCCGCCCAGGCCGGGCTTGGCCCCCTGGGCGTATTTGAACTCCACGATGCGCACGCGTTGGATGGTCTCCTCGCGCACGCCGAAGAGCCCGGTGGCCACCTGGGTGATGACGTGGTCGTCATACTCCTGGAGCATGTCCGGGAAGCCGCCTTCGCCGGTGCAGTTGAAGCTGTCGAAGGCGGTCATGTTCTTGGTGCGGCTGACCATGGTGGCCAGGCTGACCGAGCCGAAGCTCATGCCGCCGCCGTAGACGGGGATGCCGATCTTGACCGGCGGCCGCGCTTCGTCGCGGCGGCGGTTAAGCTCCACGGTCAGATCCACGTCGGCCGGCTTGAAGGAGCTGTCCGGCGGGTTGTCGGGGATGAGCAGATCCATGCGGTCGAAGCCGCCGCCGCTGGCCCCCACCCGGTATTCCAGGTTGCCTTGGGGCGGGCGGCCGGTCTCGGCCTGCTCCCAGGTGGCCACCAGCAGATCGGCGGTCCAGCGGGGATCGCCGAAGGTGGCCCAGGAGGGGTTGGGCCCCACGCGCAGGGCATCCACCGGGCACTCGTTGGCGCAGTAGGCCCCGCGGGCGGTGCAGAACTCGGCCCCGCGGCAGTTGTGGGAGCGGGGGGCCAGCATGGCCTTGCCGCCCTTGACGTGCACGCCAAAGGAGCAGACCTCGGCGCACTTGCCGCAGGCGATGCAGACGGACGTGCGGGCCACCTTGAACTTGGTCAGGGGGTTGCGGTAGCGGGAGTTGCTGGGCTTGACCTGACCGGCCACCAGGTGGAAGTCGCGGTCCTGCTCGTATTGCATGTTGGCCGGAGACATGGAGCGTCCCTGGCCGCTGGCCACGCGCTGGCCAAACAACGGCGCGAAGCTCATGCGCTCCAGATCGTCGAAGAGCATGGCCCGGCCCACCTCGCCGCGCAGGCGGCGCACCTCGCGCATGCCCATGGCCCCCATCAGCTCGATGACCTGGGAGTGGAAGGCCCCCACCAGGTTCATGAGGCGCTTGACGCCCCAGTCCTCGGGCGCGTGCTCCAGATCCACCGGGCAGGAGACGCCCTGGGAGCAGTTGCCGCAGACCCGGCACTCCATGGCCACGCCCAGGGCGATGCCCAGGCCCACGCCGTCGGCCCCGCTGATGATGGCCTTGACGATGTGCTCGGCCATGGCCACCCCGCCGCTGGCCAGGATGGTAACTTGGTCGCGGCAGCCCGCGTCCACCAGCTTGAGGTGAACCTCGCGCAGGCAGCGGGTCAGGAAGGCGTCGCTGCGCGCGCCAAAGCCCATGCCGTGGAAGCTGGCTTGCAGGTGGATGACCTCGGCCCCCTGCTTGGCCAGGCGGGCGGCCGCCTCGGCGGCGTTCTCGTCCAGGGGCAGGCGGATGCTGGTGATGATCTCGGGACGGAACTTCTTGACGCTCTCGATTTCTTTGAGGGCGTGCTCGGACCAGGGCAGCTCCACCATGGGGATGCCCTCCAAGGCGGCGGCGTCCTTGGGGGCGGATGCCATCTTGACGATGAGTCCGGCGCGCAGGTCCTTTAAGATGCCTTCGGCCTCCTCCTGGGTAGCCACGGCCAGGGTGCCCGAGGCCTGGGCGGCCCGCACCATGGCCCGCCGGGTGGAGACCCCCAGCTTGCCCTTGCGCGGGATGTCGAAGACCAGGGGCAGGGGTATCTCCAGGAAGGGCGGGATATCCACCGTCAGCTGGCCCTGGTCGTCAAAGGCCAGGCGCTGGGGCCGCCGGCCCAGGTCGATGACCGTGCTGATGTACTCGCGGCCGTGGATGCCGTCGCGGGTGGGGCGCACGATCTCGCTCATGTCGGTCCACATCTGGTCGAAGCCCGGGCCGGAGAAGGGCCCCCGGTAGCCCGCGCCCGAGACGGGGATCTTGCCGGTCTCGGACTGCTTCCACAGGGTGGCCAGGATGTCGGGACGCCAGTATTCGTCGCCCATGCGGTCGAACTGGGGGTTGCGGCCGCGCGAGAGAATGCCTTTCTTGCACTCCTGCACGCAGCGCATGCAGCCGATGCAGTCGGTGTCGATGCTGTCCACCACCTGCTCGGCGTTGAACTCGTGCTTGCGGTACACGCCATAGACGCAACTGGTGCGCTTGACGCACTTCAAGCAACCCAGGCAGCCCTCGGCCTCGAAGGCGGTGATCTTGGTCACCGGCGCGAAGCGGGGCGTGGTGGGTTGCACCTGTATATGATACTTCTTGGGCATGATGCTCAATCCTGCCTAAACAGCGCTATTCATGGCCCGCCCCGGGGGGCGGGCGTCGTGAAAAAAAAAGCCTCCTAGACCTGGGGCCGGGGAGTCAGCCCGGCGGCGGGGATGATCTCGGCCAGGAGTTCCTCGGCCTCGATGGCCTGTAGATGCACTCCCTTGAGACCGGCTATCCCGCGCATCGCCTCCACCAGCTCGATGGTGATCTTGATGCCCTCGGCTTTAGCGTCCTTGGCCCCCTTCATGCGGGCGATGAGATCGGCGGGCACCACCACGCCGGGCACGTTCTTGTTCATGTAGTTCAACATGCCGGCCGAGCGGGGCACGATGATGCCGGCCAGGATGGCGGCCTTGTCGGTGAGCCCCATCTGGCGGGCGGCCTCCACTTGGGCGGCGAAGGCCTTCACGTCGAAGACGGCCTGGGTCTGGATGAAGTTGGCCCCGGCGGCGATCTTCTTGGCCAGGCGGATGACCCTGAAGTCGGCCGGCGGTCCCAGGGGGGTCCAGGCCGCGCCGATGAAGAAGGGCGCGGGCTCGGCTATGGGGTCGCCGCCCTGCTGGCGGGCCTCGTCGCGCAGGCCCTTGATGATGGAGATGAGCTGCACGCTGTCCACGTCGTAGACGTTCTTGGCCCCGGGATGGCCCTTGAGCTTGCCGGCGGCGGACGCCTTCTGGTGGTCGCCGCTGATGGCCAGCACGTTCTTGAGCCCCAAGGCCGAGGCGCCCAGCAGGTCGGACTGCATGGCGATGCGGTTGCGGTCGCGGCAGGTCATCTGCATCACCGGCTCGCAGCCGGCGTCCAGGAGCAGCTTGGCCCCGGCGATGGAGGACATGCGCACCACGGCGGTCTGGTTGTCGGTCATGTTATAGGCGTCGGCCAGGCCCTTGAGCAGGGCGGCTTTCTTGAGCACCAGGGCGGGGTTGGGACCCTGGGGAGGACCAACCTCGGCCGTGACGGCGAAGTGACCGGCCTTGATAACTTTCTCCAGGTTGCTTCCTGCCAGCGTGCTCATGAGCGCAGATCCTCCCTGACAATACGCTTGGGACCGCCGTGGGCGGAGTTGGACCATTCCTTGGCCGGGCGCACTTGGGCCAGGCTCTCCAATTGGCCGCGGGCCTTGGCCCGCTCCACGATGAGATACCAGATGCAGTCGGTGTTCTCGTCCACCTCGCAGTGGCCGTCGGCGCGGGTGCCGCCGCAGGGGCCGTTCATCAGGCTCTTGGCGCAGCGGGCCACTGGGCACAGGCCAAAGGTCTCGCCCAGCACGCAGTCGCCGCAGGCCCGGCAGCGGGCGGTCCACAGGCCGGGGGCCTCGCGGATGGCCAGGCTGGTGGTGTTGACGCCGGGCTTCAGGGGGATGTCGATGAAGCGCTCGGCCACCAGCTGCATGCCGATGCCGCAGGACAGGCTCATGATCACGTCCACCTGGGGCATGACCTCGGCCAACTCCTCCACGAACTCCGGCTCGCACTGGCGTTCCAGGGTGCGGGTGATGATGTTCACGTCCTGGCCCTCGTTCTTGAGCGCCATGCGCAGGGTGGGGGCCAGGGTGTTGACCTCGCGTTCACCGCCGGCCGCGCACTCGGCCACGCAGGTGGCGCAGCCCACCAGCAGGATGTTCTTGTATCCCTTCAGGCTGGCCACCAGCTCGGGGATGGGTTTCCATTCGGCGACGATCATTAGAGGGAGCCTCCTTTCATGGGGTTGGGCCCCAGGTCCTTGACCTGGGCGGCGCGGCGCGCGGCCAGGGCGATCAGGTCGGCGGTGGTCTGGTCGGCGGCGCGGGTCAGTCCCAGGCGCTCGGCCCCCATGCCGATTTTTTCCAAGAGAGAGCGGGCGTGGGCCACCCGGCGTTCAGCCCGCGGGCTGCCGGTGAGGAAGCGGCAGGCCTTCTCGGGACAGGCCACCAGCTCCAGGCCGTCGGCCCCCTGCTCGATCAGTTTTAACATCTGGTAGGCCTCCAGCTTGCCGCTGCAAGGCAACAACACCAGACGGGCCGTGCAGCCCTGGGCCGGGCGCACGCCCTCGGAGGGGCGCTCCTCCGGATCCAGGGTCTGCCGGCAGTAGAGCACCACGATCTCCGGTTGGAAGTCGGGGTGGGGTTTGTTGCTCACGATGATGTTCTCCTTTCCGGCGCTATGCTCACACCCGGCCCCAACCTAACGGGAGCGGACCAGGGATAGAAAATTGGCGAAGACTTTTTCGCCCTGGGATTCCAGTTGGGAGCCCAGGGCGGCAAAGGGTTCCAGCATCTCGGCCTGTTGTTGGGCTTGGGGGAACCAGGCCCGCACCATGGCCGGGGTGGCCTCCACGTGGAATTGCAGCCCATAGGCCTGGCCCCATACATAGGCCTGGTGGGGCACTTCATCACCAAAGGCCAGCAGGCGGCCGCCTTCGGGTATGGCGAAGGTGTCGCCGTGCCATTGCAGCACGTCGAGCCGCGGCCCCAGCCCGGCGAAGAGAGGATCGGCCTGGCCGTCGCTGGTGAGACTGACCTTGCGCCAGCCTATCTCCTCCAGCGGGGCCTTGGTCACGGCCGCGCCCAGGGCCTTGGCGATGAGTTGGGCCCCCAGACAGACGCCCAGCACGGGCAGCCCAGCCTGGCAGGCCCGCTGCAAGAGCAGGTTCTCATCCTTGAGCCAGGGGTGCTCGGCCTCCTCGTAGACGTTCATGGGGCCGCCCATGCTGATGATGGCGGCCAGGCCGGCCGGGTCCGTGGGGACGGGCTGGCCATCCCAGGCATGGGCGAAGGCCAGTTCCGCGCCCTGGTTGGCCAGGAATTGCCCCAGGTGGCCGGGGCCTTCCTCGGGGTGGTGCTGAGTGACCAGTATGCGCATGGCTACTCCGCTCCGGGCCGGTAGAGATTGGTGATGGGCAGCCTGCGGTCGCGGCCAAAGGCCTTGGGAGTGATCTTGACCCCCGGGGGGGCTTGGCGGCGCTTGTACTCGTTAAGGTCCACCAGACGCAGCACCTGGCGCACCGTCTCCAGGGGACAGCCCTGGTGCACGATGTCGTCCAGGGCCTGGTCCTCCTCCACGTAGGCCTTCAAGATGGGGTCCAACACCTCGTAGGGAGGCAGGGAGTCGGAATCCTTCTGGTCCGGGCGCAGCTCGGCCGAGGGCGGGCGTTCAAAGACGCTCTGGGGGATGATCTCGCGGCCGGCGCGGAGGTTGACCTGGGCCGAGACCTCATAGACCAGGGTCTTGGGCACGTCCTTGATGACCGCGAAGCCGCCGGCCATGTCGCCATACAGGGTGCAGTATCCCACCGCGGTCTCGCTCTTGTTGCCGGTGGTCAGCACCAGCCAGCCGAAGCGGTTGGACAGCGTCATGAGGATATTGCCCCGGATGCGGGCCTGGAGGTTCTCCACCTCCACCCCATAGGGGCCTGGTCCCAGGACCGGGGCCATCTCGCGCAGATAGCCCTCCAGGATGCCGGCGATGGGCACGCTCAGGAACTGGATGCCCAGGTTATGGGCCAGGGCCTCGGCGTCGGAGCGGGTGCCGTCGCTGGTGTATTGGCTGGGCATGGTCACCCCGATGACGTTCTCTTCCCCCAGGGCCTCCACGGCGATGGCCGCCACCAGGGAGGAGTCGATGCCGCCGCTAAGGCCCAGGACCACCTTGCCAAAGCCGTTCTTGCGCATGTAGTCGCGGGTGCCCAGCACCAGGGCCTCATAGACCTCGTCGATGGGGCCGGGCTCGGGGGCCAGGGC
>CAZLSD010000056.1:0-15583 GCA_964561775.1 uncultured Desulfarculus sp.
CCTAACCACGCCCCCAGCCGGGGACGACTGTCAGGCGAATACCATCACTGTACAGCTAATATATGGTTAAGGGGGGTATCAGTTCGCAGACAACAATTTCCTGATGTCTTGGGCGCGGTGCATAAGATCAAAAACTTGCTGGTGGTATTCGCTGGCGAAAGCGGCACCTGTATTTCTATCATTCAAAGCAATATTGTGGTTAACTAGTTCAAAATAATAATAAATGTTGTGTAATATGTCTACAAGTTCGCTATTTTCTATGGTTCCAATTACAGCTCCACCATACGTGTCCCAATAATAGGTATATATTTTTGCCCCGGAAATTTGCCCGTTAGCCAACTGTGCTGAGAAAGAGTGACATCTATCGTAACCACGCTTTACTTCGATCAATACAGCGTCCAAGAGCAGGAGAGCTTTTTTTGTTTCCTTCTTTCTTTCGCGACTATATCTAAATTTTTCAGTGAGTTGGCTTACTCCAAAAGATAGAGCCGCACCGACCACCACGGCAATCACGGTTACGGCAGGTTGAATGTACTCATTTGGTATTTCCATTGTTAACTCCCCGGAGAAAAAACCCCGCCCCCTGGCGGGGGACGGGGCGTGTCGCCTGAGTGCGGGCTAGGCTTAGAGCTTGCGGGCGTCGAAGACGCGCTTGGCCTTGCCCTCGGAGCGCTCGATGCTCTTGGGGGGCACGCAGCGCACCTTGACGCCGATGCCGATGATGCCGCGGATGCGGCCCTCGATCTTGGCCTCCACCTCCTTGAGCTTCTCCTCGCCCTGGTCGTAGACCGCCGGCTTGGCCTCCACGTCCACGCTCAGCGCGTCCAGGTAGCCCTTTTTGCGGATGATGAGCACGTACTGGGGCTCCACCTCGGGAACCTCCAGCAGCAGGGCCTCGATCTGGCTGGGGAAGACGTTGACGCCGCTGATGATGAGCATGTCGTCGGAGCGGCCGTAGACCTTCTTCATCTTCATGAGGGTGCGCCCGCAGCCGCAGGTCTCGCGCTTGAGCTGGGTGATGTCGCGGGTGCGGTAGCGGATCATGGGCATGGCCCGGCGCTGGATGGCGGTGAAGACCAGTTCGCCCTTCTCGCCCAGGGGCAGCACCTCCTCGGTGACCGGGTCGATGATCTCGGCCAGCACGTGGTCCTCGTTGATGTGCAGCCAGCCGTCCTGCATGTCGCAGTCAAAGGCCACGCCGGGTCCCATCAGCTCGGTCAGGCCATAGGCCTCGCGGGCCTTGATGCCCATGCGCTCCTCGATCTCCTTGCGCATCTCCACGGTCCAGGGCTCGGCCCCGAAGCAGCCCACCCGCACCGGCAGGTCGCGCAGGTCCACGCCCAGGTCGCGGGCCTTCTCGGCGATGGTCAAGGCGTAGGAGGGGGTGCTGAAGAGCACCGTGGTGCCGAAGTCCTTCATGAGGGTGATCTGGCGTTCGGTCATGCCGCTGGAGGCGGGGATCACCGTGACGCCCAGTTTCTCCGCGCCCTGGTGGAAGCCCAGGCCACCGGTGAAGAGCCCCATGCCGTAGGCGTTCTGGCAGATGTCGCCCGGGCCCACCCCGGCGCTGGTCAGGCAGCGGGCCATGCACTCGCCCCACTGGTCCAGGTCTTCCTTGGTGTAGGGGCCGGTTATGGGCTTGCCGGTGGTGCCGCTGGAGGCGTGCACCCGCACCACCTCGGTCATGGGCACCGCGCAGAGGCCGAAGGGATAGTTGTCGCGCAGGTCGGTCTTGACGGTGAAGGGCAGCTTGCCCAGGTCTTCCAAGGTTTTGACGTCGCCGGGCTTGAGGCCGATTTCGTCGAACTTCTTTTTGTAGAAGGGGATGCGTTCATAGACCCAGGCCACGGTTTCCTGAAGCTTGGCAAGCTGGAAAGCCTGCATCTCGTCGGTGCTCATGGCCTCGTACTTTTTATCCCACATCGTGTCGACCTCCTACGTCTCTGGTTCTCGCCGCCGGTTTTTGGGGCTTATTACTCTAGTCGCGGACAAGGCGTTGACGGCTCAGCCGTTGTGATCATGCTCTGTTGCACTTGTAGCATACGGCCACTTATCCTAGCAAGCTGCCGGGTAGCTGGAATGTAACTGTTTTGGCGGATTTTTTGGCGTCAAGGCGAAGAAAAAGGCCATGTAAAACCAGAATTTATCTTTACCTCTGTATACGGGCCTTTATAATAAAAAGATGCACAAACCCCCCTCCCCTCCTGATCCGCCTCTTTGCGCCCAATGCCATCAGCAAGGGCAGGGATGTTGCCAGTGCACTCCCGAGGGGGTGCGGCAGATGTTTAGCCTCACCCGGGGCGAGGTGGCGGCCATGAGCGCCGCCAGCGGCCTCTCGCCGGATCAGTTCAGCGTCCAGGATCAGGCCGACGACGCTTTCCTGGAGTTCCTGGCCGCCCTGCACCCAGCCTTCCTGATGACCATGCCCGGCGGCCGCCGCCGGCGGCTCATCATCACCCCCCAGGGCGCTTGCCTCTTCCTTGGTCCCCAAGGCTGCGCCCTGCCCCAAGAGGCGCGTCCCCTCTATTGCCGCCTCTACCCCTTCTGGATCAACCCCCACGGCCGCCTCATGGTGCTGGCCAACCCCCAGTGCTTGGCCCAGCAAAACGCCCGCTCCTGGCGCGAGGCGCTCAAACGCCTGGGCCAGGACGAACCCAGCCTGCGCGCGCTGTTCGCCCGCTTTCTGGAGCTGGCCGCGGATAACGAGAGAGCTGGGGGGAAACTTTCTTGAAAGAAAGTTTCCCCCCTTAACCCCCTTTCAAAGAACTTTATATGCGCTGGGCCATAGGCGGCGGCGGGCCATAGGCCCTTTGGGCCTATGGCCCGCCGCCGCCTATGGCCCAGACGCCATAAATTCCTTTGCGGGCGTCAGGGGGGAGACTTCTTGCAAGCAAGGGCCCTTTGAATAAGGGAGTCGCCCGGAATCGCCTTTCCGAACACTTGCTGCGAATAGGCCGCGGCCCGACGGCGAACTTTAGTTCGCCTAGGGCCGCGGCCTATTCGCGCAAAGTTTTTCGGGAAGGGGGGTTGGGGGGAACCCCTTTTTTCAAAAAGGGGTTCCCCCCAAATTCGTCTTAAACCTCCGGCCTGGGCAACAACCCAGCGCCTTCGATGATTTCGCGGGAGCGGTGTTCCCACTCGATGGCCATGACGTGGACGCCGGCGACGCCGGGCATTTCGCGCAGTTCGTGGATTTGCTCGATGGCGATTTTGATGCCCTCGTTGCCCTGTTCCTTTTTGTCCACGCCTTTGAGGCGCTTGACGTAGGTGTCGGGCACGTCCATGCCGGGGACGAACTTGGCCATGTAGTTGGCCATGCCCACGCTTTTTAGCGGGGTGACGCCGGCCAGGACGTAGCATTTTTCGTGCAGGCCCATATCCACGACGCGTTTCATGAACTCGCGGAACTTGGGCATGTTGTAGATGCACTGGGTTTGGATGAAGTCGGCTCCGGCGGCGATCTTCTTGGCCAGGCGGTAGGGGCGCCAGTCAAAGGGATCGGCGAAGGGGTTCTCGGCCGCGCCGATGAAGATTTCCGGGGCTCCGTCCAGTTCCTTGTCGTTGAGGAACTTTTTCTCGTCGCGCATCTTCTTGAAGGTGGCGAGCATCTGGAGGGAGTCCAGGCAGTAGACGTTCTTGGCCTCGGGGTGGTCGCCAAAACGCTGGTGGTCGCCGGAGAGGCAGAGCACGTTTTTCACGCCCAGGGCGGTGGCGCCCAGGAGGTCGCTTTGCAGGGCGATGCGGTTGCGGTCGCGGGCCACCATCTGGAGGTTGGGTTCCAGGCCCTCGTCGATCAAGAGCTTGCAGGCGGCCCAGGAGGCCAGGCGGACCACGGCGGTCTGGTTGTCGGTGAGGTTGACCGACTCCACGATGCCTTTGAGGTAGGCGGCCTTGTGGCGGACTTCGGCGGCGTTGTTGCCGCGGGGAGGGCCCAGTTCGCCGGTTACCGCGAAATGACCTGCTTTCAGGGTTTTTTCGAGCTTGCTGCCGGCTTTCATTGCTTGAGGTCCTCCCTTACCCGCTTGCGGGGGCCGCCGTCGCGCGAGGTCAGCCAGTTCTTGACCGGCCAGACTTGGGTGAGTTCATCCATGCGCCCCATGGCCTGCATCTTTTCCACGATGAGGTGCCAGACGCAGTCCACATCGGGGCTAATCTCGCACTTCTTGTTGGCCGATCCGCCGCAGGGACCGTTCATCAGGCTTTTGCTGCAGCGGGCGATGGGACACAAGCCCCCGAAGTTGTGCACCAGGCAGTTGCCGCAGGACTGGCAGCGCTCGCTCCAGACGCCGTGCTCCAGGGCCCCGCCGATGAAGGTGGTGTTGATGCCGGGGAAGACGCGCACGCTGGGGTAGCGCTCGGAGACAAACTGGGGGCCCACGCCGCAGGCTATGGAGATGATGGCGTCATAGCCCTCGGCGATGCCGGCCAGCTCCTCCACGTACTCCGGGTCGCACTGGCGCTCCAGGGTGCGCTCCTCGATGGTGGTGGGCAGGCCGGCCTTCTTGCGGGCGATGCGCAGGGTGGTGGCCAGGATGCCCACCTCCTTCTCGCCGCCCACGTTGCATACGGTGACGCAACCGCGGCACCCCAGCACCAGGACCTTGTCCCGGCCCTTGATCATCTCAAGGATTTCCTCGATCGGTTTGCTGTCTCCTATGATCATGGCTCCCTCGCTTGAACTTTCGCCAACGGGGTCAGGCCGCTTGGGCTGTCCTCACCGGGCTGGGGCCCAGCTTCTTGATGGTGTCGGTGAACTCGCGGGCCACCTGAGCGAAGCGCGGTCCCTCGGCGCTGCTCATGTTGAACATCTCGATGCGTTCGGGCTCGATGCCCAGCGCGCCCAAGACCGTTTTAACATAGTTGACCTTGCGGCGGGCCTTGAAGTTGCCGGTCAAGAAATGGCAATCTCCCTCCAGACAGCCGGCCACGTACACGCCGTCCGCGCCGTCCTCGAAGGCCTTCAACAGGTGAAGGGTGTCCACCCGTCCGGAACAGGGCAACTGGATGACCCGCACGTTGGTGGGGTACTGTAGTCTCATCGAACCTGCCAGGTCCGCCGCTGAATAGGCTCAATACTGGCAGCAGAAGGCGACGATGGTCGGCTCAAACTCACTGGCCACGTTACTTACCTCCTTTTCATCGATACGCGGATACCTGCCGGTCGCGCGGTTCTAGTTGAAGGCGGCCTTTTCCTTGGCCAGGATCTGGTCGTCGGTGAAGTGTTGCAGGCTGATGGCCTTGCCCGGGCATTCGGCCACGCAGGCCCCGCAGCCATAGCAGGAGGCCACCTCTATGAAGGCGGCTCCGTCCTTGATCTTGGGCACCCCATAGGGGCAGGTGCGCACGCAGGTCAGGCAGACCGCGCACTTGTCCGGGTTGACCACCGCCACCACGCCGCCCACGCGGATCTGGTTCTTGGCCAGCACGGTGAGCGCGCGGCCGGCGGCGGCGGTGGCCTGGGCTATGGCCTCGTCCAGGGGCTTGGGGAAGTGGGCCAGGCCGGCCAGGTAGAGGCCCTCGCTGGCGAAGTCCACGGGACGCAGCTTCATGTGGGCCTCCAGGAAGAAGCCCTCGGCGTTGAGCGGGGTCTTGTAGGCCTCGGCCAACTGAGTCACCTGGTTGGGCACTATGGCCGCGGCCAGCACCAGGCGGTCCACGTCGAAGCTGACCGGCCGGCCCAGCACGTGGTCGGTGGCGGTGATGGTGACCTTGTCTCCGTTGGCGGCCGCCTGGGGCTTGTCCTCGAACTTGTAGCGGATGAAGAGCACGCCCAGCTCGCGGGCCTTCTTGTAGAGGTCCTCGCGCACGCCGTAGGTGCGGATGTCGCGGTAGAGCACGTAGACCTGGGTCTCGGGGTTGATTTCCTTGATTTTGATGGCGCTCTCGATGGAGTGGGAGCAGCAGAGCCGGCTGCAATAGGGGCGCTCGGGCTCGCGGCTGCCCACGCACTGGATGAAGGCCGCCGACTCCCAGCTCTTGGGCGCGTCGATGTTGCCCTTCAGTTCCATGTCCAGCTCCAGTTGGGTGATGACCCCCTGGTGCTGGCCATAAAGGTATTCGCTGGGGCGATGCTCCTTGCCGCCGGTGGCCAGGATGACCACGCCGTGCTCCACGGCGGTGTCCTGACCCTGGCCGTCGCGGATGGTGCTGGTGAAGTTGCCCACGAAGCCCTTGGCCGCCACCACCTGGCTGTTGACGTGCAGGCTGATGCCGGGATGGCCCTTGACCTTGGCGGCCAGTTCCTCCACATAGGGGGCCACCGGCTCGCCCTTCCAGGTGTTGAGCAGGTAGTTGGCGTTGCCGCCCAGGATGTCGGTTTTTTCCACCAGGTGGACCTGGTAGCCGCTGTCGGCCAGTTGCAGGGCGCTGTTCATGCCGGCCACGCCGGCCCCCACCACCATGGCGGTCTTGTTGAGGGTGAGATCCACCTGGTGCAGGGGCTGCACCAGGGCGGCCTTGGCCACGGCCATGCGCACCAGGTCCTTGGCCTTGGCGGTGGCCTTTTCCGGCTCTTGCTGGTGCACCCAGGAGTCCTGGTCGCGGATGTTGGCCATCTCGAAGAGGTACTTGTTCAAGCCCGCCTCGCGGCAGGTCTCCTGGAAGAGCGGTTCGTGGGTGCGCGGGGAGCAGGAGGCCACCACCATGCGGTTAAGGTCGTGCTCCTCGATGAGGTTCTTCATCTTGTTCTGGGTGTCCTGGGAGCAGGTGAAGAGGTTGTGCTCCACATAGGCCACGTAGGGCAGGGTCTTGGCGTATTCCACCACCGCGGGCACGTCCACGATGCCGCCGATGTTGATGCCGCAGTTGCAGACAAAGACGCCAATGCGCGGCTGCTGGCCGCTGACGTCCTTTTCCACCGGGTAGACCAGTTCCTTGGTCAGGGTGCCCCGGCTCTGGGAGAGGGCGATGCTGCTGGCGCAGGCCGCCGCGCTAGCCTCCATGACCGCCTGGGGGATGTCCTTGGGGCCGGCCATGGCCCCGCAGGCGTAGATGCCCGGCTGGCTGGTGCCCACCGGGGCGAAGGAGCTGGTCTCGGTGAAGTTGTAGTGGGTCAGATCAACGCCCAGGGTCTTGGCCGTGGCGATGGCCTCGGGTCCGGTCTGCAGGCCCACCGAGAGCACCACCATGTCGAAGTGCTCGGTCTTTATCTGGCCGTCTTCGGTGACGTACTCGATCTGAAGGTTCTCGTCCTCCACCGGCTGCACCGAGTGGACCCGGCTGCGGATGAAGCGCACCCCGTGTTCGTTCCTGGCCCGGTCGTAGTACTTTTCGAAGTCCTTGCCGTAGGTGCGCATGTCCATGAAGAAGATGGCGGTGTCCAAGGGATCGTGGGAGTGCTCCTTGGCGATGACCGCTTCCTTGATGGCGTACATGCAGCAGACCGCCGAGCAGTAGCCGTTGTCGCAGTGGTTGATGTCGCGGCTGCCCACGCACTGGAGCCAGGCGATCTTCTTGGGTTCTCTGCCGTCGCTGGGGCGCTGCAAGTGGCCCTGGTAGGGTCCGGAGGCGCTGAGCACGCGCTCGAACTCCATGGCCGAGAGCACGTTGGCGTGGCCGGCGTAGGAGTAGGTGTCGAAGCGGGAGGCGTCGAAGGGGTCGAAGCCGGGGGCCAGGATGACCGAGCCCACCTTGAGGGACAGGTCGCTGGCCTGCTGGTCGTGGGCCGGCGCGCCGGCCTTGCAAGCGGCCACGCACTGCAAGCACTCGCAGCACACCCCGCAGTTAAGACAGCGCTCGCCCTCGGCCGCCACCTGCTCGGGGGTGAGCCCCAGCTCGAACTGGTCGAAGTCCTTGACCCGCTCGGCGGCGCCCCGGTGGGCCATGTGGGCGCGGGGGGCCTTGGGCAGGTTGGTGGGGATCTGGTTGTAGCACTGCTCGTCAGAGGGCTTCATGACCATCTTTTCGCGGCCGGCGGCCAGGTCCTCGCCCTTGAAGTAGCGGTCGATGCTGACGGCGGCCTCGCGGCCGGCGGCCACCGCGCCGATGGCGATCCAGGGACCGGTCACCGCGTCGCCGCCGGCGAACAGGCCGGCCACGTTGGTGGCCATGGTCAGGGGATCGGCGGCGATGGTGCCGCGCGGGGTCAGGTCGACCCCGTGGTTGTCGCCCAGGAAGGCCAGGTCGGTCTTCTGGCCGATGGCGGTGATGATGAGATCGGCCTGCAAGTCCTGGGTCGCTGCGTCGTCGTACTGGGGCGAGAAGCGCTTGTTCTCGTCGAAGACCCGGGTGCACTGGCGCAGGGTCAGCCCGCCGGGCTTGACCTCCTTGACGCCCTGGCGGTGGATGAAGGTGATGCCTTCCTCCAGGGCCTCGGTGATCTCCCAGGGGCTGGCCGGCTGCTCCTGGGCCGACTCCAGCATGACCATGGTGACTTGGGCGGCCCCCTTGCGCAGGGCGGTGCGCGCGGCGTCGATGGCCACGTTGCCGCCGCCCACCACCACCACCCGCTGGCCGGCGGGGATGGGCTGCTCCAGGGAGACGGCCTTCAAATAGTCCAGGGCGCTGATGACGTTCTTGGCCCCTTGCTCGCCGGGCACGCCCAGGTTGAAGCTCTTGGGCGCGCCCACGCCCAGGAACACGGCGTTGAAGCCCTGGGCCTTCAGGTCGTCGATGGTGAGCCCCGCTCCGATGGGGGTGTTGAGCTTGATCTCCACGCCCAGGGATTTGATGTAGTCCACCTCGCCTTGCAGCACCGCCGCGGGCAGGCGGTAGGAGGGCACGCCCACGGCCAGCGCGCCGCCGGCTACCGGCAGGGCCTCGAAGATGGTGGACTTGATGCCCCGGCGGGCCAGGTGATAGGCGCAGGAAAGCCCGGCCGGGCCGGCCCCCACGATGGCCACCCGCTCGGCGCGGGGCTCGGCCTGGGGCTGGGCGATGTTGCTGATGCCAACCTGGTCGGCCACGAAGCGCTTGATGTCGCGGATGGCCACGGCCTCCTCGACATTAAGGCGGCGGCACTCGCCCTCGCAGGGGTGGGGGCAGATGCGGCCGATGACCCCGGGCAGGGGCAGGTCCTGCATAATTATAGACAATGATTCCTGGTAGTTGCCCACCTTGGCCATCTGCACGTAGCCTTGCACGTTCAGGTTGGCCGGGCAGGTGATCTTGCAGGGGGCCCTATCCAGCTTGGTGATGGCATAGGCGTTGGGAAAGGCCTGGGCATAGCGTTTGAAGGTTGCCTTGCGTTTGCTCAAGCCCTGGTCGAACTCGTTGGGCAGCTCCACGGGACAGGCCTTGATGCAGTCTCCGCAGGCGGTGCACTTTTCCGGGTCCACGAAGCGCGGGTCCTGGTGCACGGCCACCGTGAAGTCGCCGGGCTGGCCGGCGATGCCCTGCACCTGGGCGTTGGTGATGATCTCGATGTTGAGGTGACGGCCGCACTCCACCAGCTTGGGGCTGATGATGCACATGGCGCAGTCGTTGGTGGGGAAGGTCTTGTCCAACTGGGCCATGCGCCCGCCAATGGCCGAGGTCTTCTCCACCAGGTAGACGTAGTATCCGGCGTTGGCCAGGTCCAGGGAGGCCTGCACCCCCGCGATACCCGCGCCCACCACCATGACCGCTCCAACCTTGTTGCCCGTGACGTTAGCCATGATAACCCCTCGGCCGGCGTCAGGATGAAATTCCCGTCGCCCCAGATAGGTTAACGCTGAAAACCGCCGGATTTGATCTAAAGGGATTGGCCCCGCCAGGTCAGGGGCGTGGGCCCGTCTCCCTCCCAGCCGGTAGACTTTAAAGTCACCATACAAAAAAAAGGCCTGGGGAGCAAGCCCCCAATACCGGTAGATAAAGTATTTATGCTAACGCTAGAATATGCCGTGTAAACGGTTAGTTCTGTTGTACATGTTCACACGCGAAGGCCCTTTTGCCTGTTCGCGCGGGGAGTAAATTAATGTATTCACAAGAAATAGAAAGAAAAAAAGTGTCATAGCCTAAAGACCCATAAAGCCGGTGGTTAAAGTATTTATGCTGTCGCTAGATAATGCCGGCAAACGGCCGCTTTTTGGGTACATGTTCACACACAAAGGCCGGCTTTGTTGTCCCTCCGTAGGCCCCAAATAGATATTCACTGGAAATAGAAAGAAAAAGGTCTCGGGGGGCAAAGCCCCCCGAGACCGGTGGATGAGGTATTTATCGGTTGTCTAGAAGATGCCCTTGACCTTGCCGGTCTTTACGTCCACGTCCACGCGGCGGTAGGCCGGGTCGCTGGCCGTGCCGGGCATCAGGGTGATGGCGCCGGCCACCGGCACCACGAAGCCCGCGCCGCCGTAGATCAGGATGTCGCGCACGAAGAGCTTCCAGTTCTTGGGCACGCCCTTGAGGCTGGGGTTGTCGGTCAGCGACAGGTGGGTCTTGACCATGCAGGTGCCCAGCTTGCTGTACTCGGCGCTGGCCTCGATGTTCTTGGCCTTGTTCAGGGCCTCGGGGGAGTACTCCACGCCGTCGGCGCCGTAGACGGTCTTGGCGATGCGGTCGATGCGGTCGCGCAGGGGGAGCTTGAGGTCGTAGAGGAGCTTGAAGTCGTTCTTCTCGGCGCAGGCGTCCATGACCGCGTCGGCGAACTCCAGGGCGCCGTCGCCGCCCTTTTCCCAGTGCTTGGACAGGGCCACGCGGGCGCCGGCCTGCTCGGCCAGTTTGCGCACCGCGGCGATCTCGCCCTTGGTGTCCTTGAAGAAGGCGTTGATGCAGACCACCGGGTTGATGCCGGCTTCCTTGACGGTGTTGATGTGGTGGATGAGGTTGGCGCAGCCCTTCTCGACCCAGCCCACGTTCTCCTTGTTGTACTCCTCGGGCATGGGCTTGCCAGGCACGGGGATGGGAGCGCCGCCGTGGCACTTCAGGGCGCGGATGGTGGCCACCACCACGGCGCAATTGGGCTTCAAGCCGCTGTAGCGGCACTTTAAGTTCCAGAACTTCTCGAAGCCGATGTCGGCGCCGAAGCCGGACTCGGTCACGTGGTAGTCGCCCAGTTTGAGGCCCACGCGGTCGGCGATGATGGAGCTCTGGCCGATGGCGATGTTGGCGAAGGGGCCGGCGTGCACGAAGACCGGCTGGCCTTCCAGGGTCTGCATCAAGTTGGGGTTAAGCGCCTCGACCATCCAGGCGGTCATGGCGCCGGCCACGTCCAGGTCCTCGGTGGTCACCGCGGCGCCGGTGTACTTGTTGTAGCCCACGATGATCTTGCCCATGCGCTCGCGCATGTCCTTCAAGTCCTTGGCCACGGCCAGGATGGCCATGATCTCGGAGGAGACCGCGATGCCAAAGCGGCTGGCCATCATGAAGCCGTCGCTCTTGCCGCCCATGCCAATGATGATGTTGCGCAGGGACTGGGCGCAGAAGTCGATGATCCAGCCCATCTCGGGACGGCGGGGGTCGATGTCCAGGCGCTTCAAGCCGCGCTTGGCCAACTGGGCGTCGTTGTAGTTGAACTCGTGCTGCATGCGCGAGGTCATGGCCACCATGCCCAGGTTGTGGGCGTTCATGATGGCGTTGATGTCGCCGGTCAAACCCAGGGAGAAGTTGGTCAGCGGGATGCACTGGGCCAGACCGCCGCCGGCCGCCGAGCCCTTCACGTTCATGGTGGGGCCGCCGGAAGGCTGACGGATGGCGGCGGTGACGTTCTGCTTGCGCTTGCCCAGGCCCTGCACCAGACCCATGGAGGAGGTCGACTTGCCCTCGCCCAGGGGGGTGGGCGTGATGGCGGTGACGTCGATGTACTTGCCGTCGGGCTTCTTGGCCAGGCGCTTAAGAACCTTCATGAAGTCGACCTTGGCCACGTAGTGCCCGTAGGGCAGAAGCTCCTCGTCGGTGATGCCGAGCTGGGCGGCGATCTCCTTGATGGGCTTCATGTATTTTTCGGCGGCCTCCGCGATCTCGTAATCCTTGGCTCCTTTGGCCGGATCCGGCAGCTTGGGCATGATTCTCCTCCTCAAGGTTTGTGAAAGCTGTGGTTTGGACACTTATAGCGCCAGCGGTCCGCGCCTGGCCCTTTTGATCCGCGTTTCCCGCGGCGATTTTCGCTAGCTTTACGTTCCGGCGCCCTGGGCGGGGCCAACATGAATAAAGCCTGATAGTCAGGGGCAAATAGCATGCTTTCCCCTCTGCCGTCAAGAAGATATCTGCACAAGCGGAAAGGATTTATGCCAGAGCGGCGGGGGGATCGGGCCGGCTGGCCGCAATCCCCCTCGGCTATGGAGCCTTTTGATTTGACAAGGGCTGCCGCCGATGCTATGGGGTTGCAGATTTGCTGGGCTTTGCGGCCCGGAAGGTATCCGGACATCCAGGGAGAGGGCGCCTGGCGCTGTCTGGTTGGGGTGTGTGTTTACTCCTGTTGCAATTCGGAGGCGTCATGTTCCAAATCCTATCCAAGACCGAGCTGGCCCAGGGCACCATGGTGGCCAACGAAATAATGGCCCCCAAGATCGCCGCCAAGGCCAAACCCGGTCAGTTCGTGATCTTAAGGGTCAACGAGACCGGCGAGCGCATTCCGCTGACCATGGCCGACAGCGACCCCAAGAAGGGCACCATCACCATCATCTACGCGGTGGTGGGCAAGACCACGGCTCTTTTGAAGAGCCTGAACGTCATGGACCACATCCAGGACATAGCCGGCCCCCTGGGCCGCCCCACCCCCATCGAGAAAAAGGGGACCATCATCTGCGTGGGCGGCGGCACCGGCGTGGCCGTGCTGCACCCCGTCACCCGGGGCTTCAAGCAGGCCGGCAACAAGGTCATCGCCATCATCGGCGCGCGCACCAAGGATCTCCTCATCCTGGAGGACAAGATGCGCGCGGCCTCCGATGAGCTGTACGTCTGCACCGACGACGGCTCCTACGGCCACCATGGGTTCGTCACCGACGTGATGCGCGAGCAATTGACCAAGCTGGGCCAGGAGGTCAAGGAGGCCGTCTGCATCGGTCCGGTGCCCATGATGAAGTTCTGCTGCAAGGTCACGGGCGAGTTCGGCGTGCCCACCATGGTGAGCCTTAACGCCATCATGGTGGACGGCACGGGCATGTGCGGCTGCTGCCGCGTGGCGGTGGGCGGCCAGACCAAGTTCGCCTGCGTGGACGGCCCCGAGTTCGACGGCCACCAGGTGGATTTCGAGGGCCTGTCCTTGCGGCTCACGGCCTATCAGCAGCAGGAGCGCCAGTCCATGGAGGCCTACCAGCACAAATGCTCCTGTGAAACCAAAGCCTAACGAGCCAACCCGACCAAGCTAGGAGAAGCCGATCATGGCCGAAGATAAGAAGGAAAAAGTACCGCGCCAGAAAATGCCCGAGCAGGCTCCCGAGGTGCGCCGCCGCAACTTCGAGGAAGTGCCCCTGGGCTACACCCCCGAGCAGGCCATGTTGGAGGCCAGCCGCTGTTTGCAGTGCAAAAAACCCGCCTGCGTGGAAGGCTGTCCGGTCAACGTGGAGATTCCCGCCTTCATCGGCCGCCTGGCCGCGGGCGACTTCAAGGGCGCCATCCTGAAACTGTGGGAGACCAACTCCCTTCCGGCGGTCTGCGGCCGCGTCTGCCCCCAGGAGGCCCAGTGCCAGGGCCGCTGCATCGTGGGCAAGAAGGACGACCCGGTATCCATCGGCAACCTGGAGCGCTTCACCGCCGACTGGGCGCGCGGCCGCAGTGACATCCCCATGCCCCCGGTGGCCGCCAAGACCGGCAAGAAGGTGGCCGTGGTGGGCTCCGGCCCCGGCGGTCTCACCGTGGCCGGCGACCTCATCCGCAAGGGCCACGAGGTCACCATCTACGAGGCCTTCCACAAGCCCGGCGGCGTGCTGGTCTACGGCATCCCCGAGTTCCGTCTGCCCAAGGACATCGTGGCCAGCGAGGTCAACTTCCTGGAGCGCCTGGGCTGCAAGGTGGAGTGCAACGCCGTGGTGGGCCAGAGCGTCACCGTGGACGAGCTCTTGACCAAGGAAGGCTGCGACGCCGTGTACATCGGCGTGGGCGCCGGCCTGCCCACCTTCCTCAAGGTGCCGGGCGAGAACCTGATCGGCGTCTACAGCGCCAACGAGTACCTGACCCGCTCCAACCTGATGAAGGCCTATCTCTTCCCCCAGTACGACACCCCCCTGGTCAAGGGCAAGAACGTGGTGGTCTTCGGCGGCGGCAACGTGGCCATGGACTGCCTGCGCACGGCCATGCGCATGGGCGCTGACGACGTGAAGTGCGTCTACCGCCGCGGCCGCGAAGAGCTGCCCGCCCGCGCCGAGGAGATCCACCACGCCGAGCAGGAGGGCATCCAGTTCTACCTGCTGCACGCCCCGGTACGCTTCCTGGGCGACGAGAAGGGCTGGCTTAAGGGCGTGGAGCTGCAGGAGATGGAACTGGGCGAGCCTGACGCCTCCGGCCGCCGCCGTCCGGTGCCCAAGCCCGGCAGCACCAAGACCATCGACTGCGACCTGGCCATCATCGCCGTGGGCTCGGGCGCCAACCCACTCATCACCGCCACCACCCCGGGGCTGGCCGTGAACAAGTGGGGCTACATCGAGGCCGATGAGGACGGCAAGACCAAGAAGCCCGGCGTGTGGGCCGGCGGCGACATCGTCACCGGCGCGGCCACGGTCATCCTGGCCGCGGGCGCCGGCCGCAAGGCCGCCGACAGCATGCACAAACACCTGACCTGGGGCTGGTAAGCGCCAGGCGAAAAGGTCTGACTCGGGCGCGGGGGGTTGTGGCCCCCCGCGCCTTCTCCTATAATTGCCCAAGAGACTCCGCGCCTGCCCCCCGTATCCGCGAGCACCCATGAAAGACGTACAAAACCAGCGCGACCACCGCAACATCCCCATCGACAAGGTGGGGGTGAAGAACATCCGCTATCCCATCACCGTGCTGGATAGGGCCAACGGCACTCAGCAGACCGTGGCCTCCATCAACATGTACGTTAACCTGCCCCACCTGTACAAGGGCACCCACATGAGCAGGTTCATCGAACTGCTCTCCGAGCACTCCAACAACATCAACCTGCGCAATATCCCCGGCATCCTGGAGGAAATGAAGCAGCGCCTGGACGCCCAGAGCGCCCACATCGAGGCGGAGTTTCCTTATTTCCTAAACAAGCGCGCGCCGGTCAGCGGGGCGCAAGGGCTGATGGAGTACAGCATCTCCTTTAGGGGCAGCCTGAACGGATCGGGCATGGACCTGGTGGTGGAGGTGGGGGTGCCGGTGACCACCCTATGCCCCTGCTCCAAGGAGATCTCCGATGGCGGGGCCCACAACCAGCGGGGCCAGGTGCGTCTGGCCGTGCGTTTCAAGCGCTTCATCTGGATCGAGGACCTGATCCAGTTGGTGGAGCAGTCGGCCAGCAGCGAGGTTTTCTCGGTCTTGAAGCGCGAGGACGAGAAGCAGGTGACGGAACGGGCCTTCGCCAACCCCATGTTCGTGGAGGACGTGGTGCGCGAGATAGCCCGCAAGCTGGAGGACGACCCCAACATAACCTGGTTCACCGTGGACAGTGAGAACTTCGAGTCCATCCACAACCACTCGGCCTACGCCTATATCGAGCGCGACCGCCGCATCTAGAGCCAGGCCGCGCCTGACGCCAGGCCGCGCCTGACGCCAGGCCGCGCCTGACGCC
>CAZLSD010000057.1:0-15476 GCA_964561775.1 uncultured Desulfarculus sp.
TAGAAAAGACGGCGTTCATGCATTGGTAGAAAAAAATATCTGACCCAGCTTGAAGTGGCCAGTCTGTATAGTGATGGTATTCGCCTCGCAACTCTTCATCCGCGAGTTGTGGCAGTCATTGGGAGTAAGTAATTAGCCCATCCTGGCCATTGCCCAGTACCGTTGCCCAAAGCAGAAGGGGTTAGCTTGCGCTAACCCCTTGCATTTTTTGGTGGGCTGCGAGTGGATCGAACACTCAACCTACGGATTAAGAGTCCGTTGCTCTGCCAGTTGAGCTAGCAGCCCTTTGAAGACGCAAGCGATTTGTAACAGCCAGGCAGCGGTTCGTCAACAGCTTTTTGCCCGGCTGGCCAGATGAATCGCCTTGCCCGTCCCTGTTTCCAGCACGCAGCTGGCGTACAGGCGGAGGGAGTTTGCCCTTTTTTCGGGGCTGCCGACGATGTTACCCTGATACGTATCGTCTAGCTGAACGGACTTCACCCAACAGCCCCAGCAGGAGGTTACCTCATGGACGCCCGCCAACCCGGTCTCCAGACCATCGCCCTGCACGCAGGGCACACCCCTGATCAGGAGACCCTGTCCCGGGCGGTGCCCATCTACCAGACCTCCAGCTATCTTTTCCGCGATGCCCAGCACGCCGCCAACCTCTTCGCGCTCCAGGAGCCGGGGTTCATCTACACCCGCATCATGAACCCCACCACCGACGTGCTGGAAAAACGTCTGGCCGCCCTGCACGGCGGCAGCGCGGCCCTGTGCACATCCTCGGGCATGGCGGCCATCTTCTACGCCATCGCCACCATCGCCAAGCAGGGGCAGAACTTGGTCAGCGGCAGCAATCTCTATGGCGGCACGCGCACCCTGTTCACCCACACCATGGCCCGTTTCGGCATCGAGACCCGTTTCGTTGATTCGGCCGATCCGGCCAACTTCGCCAAAGCCATCGACAAAAACACCCGTCTCATCTTCACCGAGTCCATTGGCAACCCAGCCTGCAACGTGGATGATTTGGCCGGCATAGCCCAGGTGGCCCATCAACACGGCATACCCTTCATGGTGGACAACACCGTCTCTCCGCCGCCCATAAGCAACCCCTTCGACTACGGCTGCGATATCGCCGTGTACTCGCTGACCAAGATCATAGGGGGCCACGGCACGTGCATTGGCGGGGCCATCGTAGAAAAAGGGGACTTCGATTGGGCGGCGGGGGGGAGATTCCCCGAGCTTACCGAGCCGGACCCGGCCTATCACGGGCTCAGCTTCTTCGACTCCTTCTGTCGCTATGACCCCGACAGTGGGCTCACCGGCTGCCCGGCCTACCTGCTCAAGACCCGCACCGGGCTCATGCGCGACATAGGAGCCACGCCTTCGCCCTTCAACAGCTTCCTAATCATCCAGGGCATGGAGACCCTGCCCCTGCGGGCCAAGGCCCACTGCGCCAACGCCCAGGCCGTGGCGCGCTTCCTGCTCGGCCATCCCCAGGTGGTCTGGGTCAATTATGCCGGGCTGCCGGATCACCCGGACCACGCCCGCTCGCAGAAGTACTTCCCGCTGGGTCCCAGCGCGGTCTTTGGTTTCGGGGTAAAGGGAGGGCTGGAGGCTGGACGGCGCTTCATCCAGGCGGTGCAGCTCTGCTCCCACCTGGCCAACATCCTGGACGCCAAGACCCTGGTCATTCATCCAGCCAGCACCACCCACTCCCAGCTGGAATCCGCCGAGCAAATCGCCGCCGGGGTCACGCCCGAGTTGGTGCGCATCTCGGTGGGCATCGAGGACGTGGAGGATATCATGGCCGACTTGGAGCAAGCCTTGGCCGCCTCCCGGGGCTAAAGCGCGTAAAAAGGCCCGGCCTGTCGCCTGGGGCAAGGGCGACGGCCATGAAAAAGGGCTACTAAGGGTGGCGTGCCTGGGCGGGCCGAACGCTGTCAGACCAGGCTAGGAGGCTCCTGAGCGCAGGGGGCCCAGCTTGATGCCATAGGAGACGTTCCCGGTTTCCTTGTCCTTGCTTACCACCTCGCGGGCGGAGAAGGCCTTGCTGTTGATCTCCAGGGTCACCGCCGCATGGGGGGTTTTGATCTCGGTTCCCGCCTCGGCCTCGTTGCGCACGTCCAGCCAGATGTTGCCCGTGGGCAGCAGGGCCTCCATCTCGGCGACCTTTTCCGACAGGCGCTGCAATTCGTAGGTGATGTCCTGCTCGCGCGAGCGCCCCTGGGTCAAGCCCTCCTTGAGGGTCAAGCGCAGGGGCTTGATCATCTGCACCTGGGCCACCAGATTGTCGCGGTCCAAGGCCTGGGAGGGATCGTTGAGATGGGCCAGCAGGGTGCGCAACTCATCCTCGGTGGCGTTGAGCTCCTCTTCCTGGGCCTGCAGAAATTCCATGAGCTGCTTGCGCTCCTGGTTCAGCATGGCCACGGCCCGGCGGGCGGAGTTCAATTTCTGCTCGAATTCGGCGCTCACCCCTATACGGATGATGGTGGGTGAACCGGAACTCAAAATCTTGGCCACGCTGACTCCCCTGATGGCCGATATCTTGGAGTCCACGATGCGGCCCTCGCTGGCGGTCAAACCCAGCTTGCCCTTGCTGTCCACCTCCGATCCCACGATCTCGTTTTCCACCACCACGTCGCCACCGGCGATGACCTGGCTCTGGCTGACGTAGCGGGCCGTGACCTTGCCGCCGGCCTGCACGATGGCCCCCATTATGCCGCCGCGCACGGTGATATCGGCCACCACCTCCACCTCGGAGCCGGTCTCCAGGATTTCCACCTCCAAGGTATGGGCGCGCACCCGGAAGTCGGGCAGCACCGAGCCGGCCACCCGCACCACGCCGGGAAAGTCCACGTGCCCCACCTGGAAGTCCACGTCGCCCTTGATGACCAGTATCTCCTGCACCTCGAAGGTGTCCACCTCGGGGCGGTGGGCCATGCCCCGCACCGCGGCCACGGCCACCATGTCGTCCTGTTCCAGGACGATGCCCCGCCCTTTTTTAAGTTTGAGCAGGCGCACCGCAGGAGGCTGCACCAGATTGCCGCGTACGTCGCGGCCAGGATTGCCGGGCTGGGCCGGCGTGAGCACGGCCATGGGCGTGCCCTTCTCCACCACGGGTATCCGTCCCCGGTCGCGGAAGTCCACCTTGTCCTGCTGGGCGTTCCGCTGGGCTGGGCGCTCTTCTTCGCCTATGGGCACCAGGACCTCGATATGGGCGTCCTGGCCGCGTTCGAAGGGCGTGCCGCGGGCAATGACCAGGTTTTCCACGTTATCGCCGATTACCAAGCTGTCCACGGCATGCTTGATGTCCTGCACCGAGAGCCCGTGCTTGATGCCTTCCTCGCGCACCAGGTTGGTGATGGCCAGCTGGGCCTGGCGGCGATCCGCCCGCCCCTCCACCTGGCCCGACAGCGAGGCCTTCATCTGGTCAGCGCTCACCTCCAGCCACAGGTTTAGCTTGGCCAGGCCGGGATCGTTGGAGTCCCCAGAGGAACCCGTTGATATATCTGGAGTATCTTCTGGCGTCATTTTCAACCCGGTGCAGTAGGTCCTTCTAGCCGCCGATTCTGCCTTACTGTAACAAAAACGGTAAGGATTTGTGAAGTTAACTCTTGGCCTCGCCATCATTATCGCCCAACCGGCGATGAGGAGGACAGGCCGTACTGCTGGCGGCGCGCCTCCTTGAAGCCGAGGCGGGCTGATGGTATCAATGGCGCCATGATTACCTTGCACCAAGTACAAAAATTTTATGGCCGCCAGGACGTGCTCAGGGGGGCCAGCCTGCACGTGGGCCCTGGCGAACGCCTGGCCCTGGTGGGCCCCAACGGCGCGGGCAAATCCACCCTGCTGGGGCTGATGCTGGGCACGGTGGAGCCTGACAAGGGCGAGGTGTTCAGGACCAAGCACCTGCGCATGGGCTACCTGCCCCAGGATCTCTTGAGCCTGACCGGTCAGACCGTGCTGGAACTGGCCATGGACACCGGGGACCGTTTGGCCGAGCTGGAGGCCGAGTTGTGGGAGGTCCACCAGGATCTGGCCGCCAACCCCGCCCCCCAGCAGGCCGAGGAACTGCTGGCCCGCCAGGGGCAGCTCCAGTCCCTGTTCGAGGGCCTGGGCGGCTATGACCTGGAGGCCCGGGCGGGCAAGGTGCTCTCCGGCCTGGGCTTCACCCAGGAGCAGCTGTGCAAGGACGTGGGCACGCTTTCCGGCGGCTGGCTCATGCGCGCGGCCCTGGCCCGCATCCTGCTCTCCAGCCCGGACATCATCCTGCTGGACGAACCCACCAACCACCTGGACCTGGAGTCCCTGCTCTGGCTGGAGAGCCACCTGGCCACCAACCCCGCCTCGCTGGTCTTGGTCAGCCACGACCGGGTGTTCTTGGACAAGGTGGTCAACCGCATCGTGGAGGTGGACGGCGGCCAGCTCTACACCTATGGCGGCAACTACAGCGAATACGAGACCCAGCGCGCCCTGCGCCGCGACGCCCAGCGCGCGGCCTACGAGAACCAGCAGGACCGGGTGCGCGAGGTCAAGGACTTCATCGAGCGCAACCGATCGCGCAAAGACCGGGCCAAGCAGGTGCAGGCCCGCATAAAGATGCTGGATAACATGGAGAAGCTGGCCCCGCCCTCGGATGAGGACGCGCTGAGCTTCGAGCTGCCCGAGGTGGACCGCTCGGCCAAGGTGGTGGTGGAGCTTCTGGGCGTGGATCTGGCCTACGAGGAAAAGCAGATCTACCAGGGCCTGAACTTTTCCGTGCAGCGCGGCGACCGCCTGGCGCTTCTGGGGCGCAACGGCGCGGGCAAGTCCAGCCTGCTCAAGCTGCTGGGCGGCCAGGTCATCCCTCAGCGCGGGCGGCGTCTGGTGGGGGGCCGGGTGAACCTGGGCGTTTTTTCCCAGCACGCCCTGCAGGACCTGCATCCCGAAAACGACGTGCTCTCCGAGCTTTCCACCGTGGCCGGAATGATGGCCATCTCCCGCCTGCGCAGCATCCTGGGCTGCTTCCTGTTCAGGGGCGACGAGGTCTTCAAGAAGGTCAAGGTGCTCTCCGGCGGCGAGCGCAGCCGCCTGGTGCTGGCCAAGCTGCTCCTTAGCGGTCCCAACGCGCTGCTCATGGACGAGCCCACCAACCACCTGGACATCCAGAGCCGCCAGGTGCTGGAGGACGCGCTCAAGAAGTACCAGGGCACCATCGTGCTCATCAGCCACGACCGCCACCTCATCAACGCGGTCTGCAACAAGGTGGCCTACGTGGCCGAGGGGCGGGTGACCTGCCTGCCCGGCAACTACGACGACTTCCACCGCCTGTGGAAGAAGCGCCTGCTGGAGGAGCTGGCCGCGGGCGCGCCCAGTCCCGTCTGCCCGGCCCCGGCTTCCAGCGCGGCTCCGCCCCAGACGGCCGAGGACGCCCGCGCCGGCAGCGGCCCCAAGACCCTGGACCAGAAGCGGGCCGAGGCGAAAGCCCGCAACGCCCTCTACAAGAAGCTGAAGCCTTTGCGCGAGGAACTGGCCAAGGTGGAGGCCCAGGTGGAGCAGGCCAGCGCCGCCCTGGAGAGCCTGGTGGCCGGCATGTCAGAGCCCCAGGCCTATGCCGAGGCCGAGCGCTGGGCCGAGCTGAGCAAGGACTATGAACAGACCAAGCAGCGCCTGGAAAAGCTGACCTCCCGCTGGGAGGAGCTGGCCCTCAAGGTGGAGGCGATGGAGGCCGCCCAGAACGCCTGAGGCCCAGCGGAGACATCCCTCCCCCGCCCCGCCGTTTGGGGCCGCGCCGGCCATGGCCCTGGACTTCCGCCCCGGGGCGGGGCTATCTTGCTGTAGTAGGAGCGTCCTTCGACAGCACACGCCACCCCGCAGCGGCAGGCAGGCCATGAGCACCGCCAGAAAATATCTGCACGCCCACATCATCTCCGACGGCACCGGCATCGCCGCCGAGCGCGCCGCCCGGGCGGCCCTGGTGCAGTTCTACAAGCGCTACGAGACGGTCTTCATCCGTCACGCCTTCCTGAAGACTCCCAAGCAGCTCTCGCGGGTCATCGACCTGGCCGAATCCCAGAACGGGGTGGTGGTCTACTCCATGGTGCACAAGAGCCTGCGCGAGTGGCTGGACAAGGAGCGCCTGCGCCGCTCGGTGCCCATCGTGGACATCCTGGGCCCCATTCTCTACCAGGTCGGCCAGCGCTTCCGCATGAAGCCGGTGCTGGACCGGGGGCTTCTTCGCCGGGTGCTGGGCGATGCCTCCATGAGCCTGGCCGAGGCCATCGATTTCACCCTGCGCCACGACGATGGCCTGGGCGAGGAGACCCTGGGCAAGGCCGACATCGTGCTGCTGGGGGTCTCGCGCACCTCCAAGACCCCCACCAGCCTCTACATCTCCTGCAACCACACCCAGCGGGTGGCCAACATTCCCCTCATCTACGGCATTCGGCCGCCCAACAAGGTCTTCCATCTCAAGAAGCCCCACATGGTGGGGCTGACCATCGACCCCGAGAAGCTGTGCATGATCAGGAAGGGGCGCTTCAAGCACACCGAACTGGACGGCTACAGCGATCTGACCAGCGTCACCCGCGAGCTGGCCTATGCTCACGAGATATTCTCCATGATCAAGGGCATCCGCATCATTGACGTGACCGACCGGCCCATCGAAGAGGTGGCCAGCATGATCGTGTCCTAGCAAGGCCGCTTTTCACGCGCTTGCTTTTTGGCTCCCAAGGAGGCTTCCATGGTCGACGAGAACGCCGCACTGCGCTATCACCGCGAACCCCGCCCCGGCAAAATCGAGGTGGTGCCGCTCAAACCCTGCATGTCACAGAGCGATCTGAGCCTGGCCTACTCGCCGGGCGTGGCGGTGCCCTGCCTAAGGATCAAGGACGACCCCAACGCCAGCTTCGAGTACACCTCGCGCGGCAACCTGGTGGGGGTCATCACCAACGGCACAGCGGTGCTGGGCCTGGGCAACATAGGCCCCCTGGCCGGCAAGCCGGTCATGGAGGGCAAGGGCGTGCTCTTCAAGCGCTTCGCCGACCTGGACGTCTTCGACATAGAGCTGAACTGCCTTGATCACGAAGAGTTCGTGCGCATCGTCAAGACCATGGAGCCCACCTTCGGCGGCATCAACCTGGAGGACATCCGCGCCCCAGACTGCTTCTACATCGAGGAGGAACTTAGCCGGGCCATGGCCATCCCCGTGTTCCACGACGACCAGCACGGCACGGCCATCATCTCGGCGGCGGGGCTCATCAACGCCTGCCACCTGACCGGGCGCAAGCTTAAACACATCAAGGTGGTCGTCAACGGAGCGGGCGCGGCGGCCATAGCCTCGGCCAAGCTCTACGTGCGCTTAGGCGTCAAGAAAAACAACATCACCATGGTGGACTCCACCGGCGTCATCTACCAGGGCCGGGAAAAGGGCATGAACCCCTACAAGGAGCTCTTCGCCCTGGACACCCCCCTGCGCACCCTGGCCGACGCCGCGGCGGGCGCCGACGTGCTGGTGGGGCTCTCGGCCAAGGACGCCTTCACCCCCGACATGCTAAAGAGCATGGCCCCCAATCCCATCGTCTTCGCCCTGGCCAACCCCGACCCGGAGATCGGCTACTTCGAGGCCAAGGCGGCCCGCCCCGACGCCATCGTGGCCACGGGGCGCTCGGACTATCCCAACCAGGTAAACAACGTGCTGGGCTTCCCCTACATCTTCCGGGGGGCCATGGACGTGCGCGCCACCGGCATCAACACCGACATGAAACTGGCCGCCGTGCGCGCCCTGGCCGCCCTGGCCCGCGAGGACGTGCCCGACGCGGTGCTGCGCGCCTATGGCGGCAAGCCCATCCATTTCGGCCCCGACTACATCATCCCCAAGCCCCTGGACCCCCGGGTGCTGCTGTGGGTCACGCCGGCCGTGGCCCAGGCCGCCGTGGACACCGGGGTGGCCCGCATCCAGCTGCCCGAGCCCAAGGTCTATCTGCAAAACCTGGAGGCCAAGCTGGGGCCGGAGCGCGAGATCATGCGCAAGATCATCATCCGCGCCCAGCAGGATCCCAAGCGCATCATCCTGCCCGACGGCGAGCATCCGGTGATCATGCGCGCCGCCCATCAAGTGGCGGCCGAGGGCATCGCCCAGCCCATCCTGCTGGGCAACGAAAAGCAGATCCGCGAACTGGCCGAGGAGATCATGGTGCCCTTGAAGGGCATCGAGATCCTGGACAACCACAAGAGCCCCCTCTACGACCAGTTCACCGAGAAGCTCTATCAGATGCGGGCGCGCCGGGGCTGGTCACGGGACGAGACCAGGCGGCAACTGGCCAGCCGCTACGTCTTCGGGGCCATGATGGTGCTGGAGGGGCTGGTGGACGGCCAGGTGCACGGCATAGACCGCGCCTATCCCGACGCCATCCGCCCCGTGCTCCAGGTCATCCCCCGCCTGAAGGGCGTCTCCAAGGTCTCGGGCCTCTACCTGATGATCTTCCGCCAGCGCACCCTGCTCATCGCCGACGCCACCGTGAACATCAACCCCTCCTCCGAGGACCTGGCCGAGATCGCCATCCTCTCGGCCCAGGTGGCCGAGTTCCTGGACATGACCCCCCGGGTGGCCATGCTCTCCTTCTCCAACTTCGGCAGCACCAGCCACCCCGACGCCTGGCGGGTGGAAAAGGCCGTGCGCCTGGCCAAGGAGCGCCGGCCGGACCTCATCCTGGACGGCGAGATGCAGGCCGACACCGCGGTCAACGAGACCATCCTGCAGGAGAGGTTCCCCTTCAACACCCTGGGCGGACCGGCCAACGTGCTGGTCTTCCCCAGCCTGGACTCGGCCAACGCCTCCTACAAGCTGCTGGCCCAGTTGGGCGGGGCCAAGGCGGTGGGTCCGCTGCTCATGGGGCTGACCAGGCCCTTCAACGTGCTCCAGCGCGCCTCGGACATGGAGACCGTGGTCAACGTCATCGCGCTGACCGTGGCCCAGGCCCAGTCCATGCGCGGCAAGCGCGCGCCAGGCATCGTTTAGGGCCGGCCTTGAAACAAGCGAGGCGGGGGCTGTCCGGCCCCCGCCTCGCCTCGCGACCCGCCGGCCGCCAGCATTTAATCCATTTTCAGCTGGCGCTCCAGCTCGTCCACCTCTTTTTCCATCTGACGGCGCTGGTCCTGGCTGAGGTCCGGCTGCTCAAGTTGCCGGCGCAGGGAGAGCAGGCGCAGCTCGGCCCGGTAGTCATAGCAGGGAACGCAGGGATTGCTCATGGGGTTGACCTCGTTGTTGCGTAATCATCTCGCGCCAAAAGAATATCAGGCCAGGCGGCCTTGGCCAACAACGGCCCGTCCTTTGACAGCTTGCCCCTGTGCCGGGATACTGGCTGGAGCAGCTTGACTCTTCTTCACCGGAGCTCGCCCGCCATGCCCGATTTGTGCCCCAACATCCCAGCCCAACTGATTCTGGAGCACACCACCGACGGCATCTACGTGGTGGACCCTGATTGCCGCATTCTGTATTGGAACAAGGCCGCCGAGCGCATCACTGGCTGGAAGGCCGAACAGGTGCTGGGGCGGCGCTGCCGCGATGACATCCTGGCGCACGTGGACCGCCACGGCCAGGAACTGTGCGCACCCGGCCGCTGCCCCCTGCACCGGGCCATGGCCTCCCGCCAGGCCGCCGGCGCGCCCCAACTGGTCTGGGCCCAGACCGCCCAAGGCGGTAGGGCGCCGGTGATGGTGTCAGCCTCTCCCCTCTTCGATGAGCAGGGCCAGGTTTTGGGCGGGGTGGAGGTGTTCCGTGACGAGAGCGAGAACCTGCTCAACATGGAGAAGGCCCGCCTGATCCAGAAACACGCCCTGGCCGGCGACCTACCCCGGGAGGGGATGCGCTTTGACGTGCTGTACCGGCCCCACGACGTGGTGGGGGGCGACTATTACCGGGTGCAGACCCTGGCCGACGGCCGCCACGCCTTCATGCTGGCCGACGTGACCGGCCACGGGGTGGCCGCCGCCCTCTACACCATGACCCTGCGCGCCCTGTGGCAGGACCTGGCCGCCTGGCTGGATCAGCCAGCCATCTTCATGACCCGTCTCAACCAGAGCCTGGAGCGGCTCACCCTGGGCGACAGCTTCGTCACCGCCTTCATGGGAGTGGCGGACCCGGTGAGCGGGCTCTTCACCTATGCCTCGGCCGGGCACCCCCCGGCCCTGCTGCGCGATGCCGCCGGCGGGGTGCGAACCCTGGACCCCCTGGACCTGGCCCTGGGCATGCTGCCGGACATGGAATTCAGCCAGGACGCGGCCTGCCTGGACCCGGGAGGGCTGCTTCTGCTCTGCTCGGACGGAGCCCTGGAGGCCCAGAGCCCGGCCGGCGAGGAGTATGGCCTGGAGCGCCTACGCGGCTACGTGGCCCAGGCCCGGCCCGAGGAGCCCCAGGCCTTGTTGCGCGGCGCGGAAGATGATCTGCGGCGGCACGTGGAATCGGTGCACATGGAGGACGACCTGGCTTTCCTGGCCATCACCCGGCCCCGGAGCTGAGGCGGTTCGGGAGGCGGAAGCGCCTCCCCCCACCCGCGTTGCATGAGTTGATTTCTTGATGCAGCCAATGATCTTAAAAGCGTTTTTGTTGGCCAATTCGGTCAGGCTCGAATATTGCCAATAACTCCGCACAGTTTCCAGCCAGGCCCTCATGTTGGACCACGCCTGCTACTTCAACGTCTGCATCCTCTTCACATCCGGCGGGTACACATACCTGGGCTCGATGACAAAGCTCACCGGCAGGCCCCAATACGTCCAGCCGTTGACGCGGCCGCGCTGGCCCCAATAGGGCGAGTGCTTCTCGGCCAGCTTGTCGCTGTCCTTGGAGACCAAACGCTCGCCAGAAAAACCGCTACGCACGTTGTACACACGCTTGAATCCGGCCTTGACCAACTCGTCGGCCGCGTCGGCTCCGTCGTCGCCATCGCTGGAGAGCACCACCAGACGATCCTCGGGCTTGAACAGAGATTGAGCCACGCCGATGAAATCCGGGTTGGGCTCGGCGCTGAACTGGTAGCCGGTGTGGTCGGCCTTGCCGCCCTGGAAAGGACCGCCCTGCACCTGGAAGTCGCTGGTCAGGAAACGCCAGGGCACGTTGTAGGCCTGGGGCGGGTGCCCCAGCAGGGAGAATTCCTCCCGCGTGCGCACGTCCACCAGGAAAGTGGTCCGCGGCTCCTGGAGCAACAGCTCCTGGGCCTCCAGGGCGCTAAGGGTGGCGGCGCGCTTGGCCTCCTTGGCCGCGGCGGTGGACAAAGGCAGGGTCAGAGCCAAGGCCAGTATCAGACAGAAGGCGGTATTCTTGCGCATGGGCGGCTCCCCCACGATGTAAGGAATGGTCACGCCGCATTATAGCAAGCGCTCGGCGAGAAAGTAAGCCAACGGCAAGGGCGGGGCAGGCATGGGGAGAAAATACCAGGAAGAATAGGGCAAGTACCGCTGCCGCATTCATGACCAGCCGGCTGTCACGCCGCTTGCGTGAGCGGCGGCGGTGGCCTGAACCAATTCCGCGCAAGCGGGCGCGCCAGCCGGCTGGCGGGAATGTGGCCTTGGGCTGGCCGATAGCGCCCGCCTTGGGGCGCGCCAGGCCAGCGGAAAAGGCCCAAGCTGAGACACTACCTTGACAACTCGTTCAGCGCACCTTGACCACCTCGCAGCCATCTGCCCCCACGATGCCAACGATCATGCCCGTAACCTTGCCGCGCAGGAGCAAGGCTTGCCCCCGGCGCAAGGCGGCCAGTTTCTCCATCTCCGTCCGCTTGAAGGTGCAGGCCAAGCCAAATAATTCGTATTCCCCTCCCTCCAGGCGCACCACGGGATCGCCCAGGAAATCCTTTTCTATCTCGCTCACATATCCCGCGATTAGAATTGAATGTCCCTTGAATCTATTGTCGGCCGCGATCTCATTGGCCTTGTAGGCCGCGATTATCTTGGGTGCCTCATAAATGGTTTCGCGGAGAGGCTCGGGTTTGGGTGCCGGCGGCAAGGTGGAGGCTGCGGCGACGGGGGCGGTGTTCGCGGCGGCGGCCTGCGCTGGCGGGCTTGTTTCGTCTGGCGTATCCGACATGTCGGGCAGCGAGGCTATGCCCCAGCCGATCAACAGGCAGAAGATGCCAAGGATAAGGTTCAAGACCGGCGTCGCGGTTGGTTTGCGATGGAGCCCGGCAAAGGTTTCTGGCCACTTGCGGGCGGCCGCCCCCAAGAGCAGGTAGAACCCCACCGCGAAAAACAACCAGGCCATGTTCCACCCTCCCGGGGCAGGCAGGGTCAAGTCACTCGAACCGTCGGTTATCATACACCAGAGCCGGGTTGTCCGGGGAGGCCCCTCTCAACGGAGACGCTACCAAAAGGCTCCCCGGTTTGACCCCCTCGCGGGGCGCATGATATCTTCAGCAGATACGGTGGCGTCTGTTGGCGCTGCCGCGTCAACCTCTCGCGAAAGGTATAGCCATGAGCCTGGACCTGGCCGCCCAACCCATCCTGGAAGCCGCGCTGGAGCACGGCGGCCAACTGGCCGAGCTTTTTCTGGAAGAGAGCGTGGGCCTGGTGGTGGTCCTGGACGACAACAAGATAGAGAAGGTGCTGGGCGGGGTGGACCGGGGCGCGGGCCTGCGGCTTATCCACGACCTGCGCACCGGCTATGCCCACACCAATGATCTCAGCCAGGCCGGGCTGCTGCCCCTGGCCCGCAACCTCTCTACGCTGGCCACCGGTGTTCGCCAGGGCGTCAAGCGGATTTCGCCGCTCACGCCCCTGTATGTGGGGCAGGTGGTCAAGCCCCCCCAGGACGTGGACACCCTGCGCAAGGTGGATCTGGTGCGGGCGGCCAACGCGGCGGCGCGGGCGGTGGACCCACGGATCAAGCAGGTGCGGGTCACCTACATGGACCGGGTGCAAGAGGTGCGCATCGTCAACTCCGAGGGCGTGGAGGCCAGCGAGCGCCGGGTGCAGATCATTTTGGCCGTGCACTGCGTGGCCGCCGAGGGCGCTCTCTTGCAGACCGGCTACCAGACCATAGGCGGGAGCTCGGGGTGGGAGATCTTCGATAGCGATAATCCCGAGGAGGCCGCGCGCGAGGCGGCCCGGCGGGCGGTGATGATGCTCTCGGCCCGGCCCGCTCCGGGCGGGTCCATGCCGGTGGTGCTGCATTCCTCGGCCGGCGGCACCATGGTTCACGAGGCGGTGGGGCATGGTTTGGAAGCTGACCTGGTGCTGGAGGGCATGAGCGTCTACGCCGACCAAGTGGGGCAGCTGGTGGCCAGTCCCCTGGTCACGGTGCTGGACGACGGCACGGTGCCGGGCCGGCGCGGCTCCAGCTCCTTTGACGACGAGGGCGCGCCCAGCCGCCGCAACGTGCTCATCGAAAAGGGCGTGCTCAAGGGATATCTGCAAGACCGGCTCTCGGCGCTCAAGATGGGGGCCGAGTTGACCGGCAACGGCCGGCGCGAGTCCTACCGCCACCGGCCCATCCCCCGCATGACCAACACCATCATCGCGCCCGGCCTGGACGACCCTGAGGCCATCATCGCCGACACCGAGCAGGGCTTGCTGGTCAAGAAGATGGGCGGCGGCCAGGTCAATACGGTGAACGGAGACTTCGTCTTTGAGGTGGCCGAGGGCTATCTCATCGAAAAGGGCAAGGTTGCCGAACCAGTGCGGGGGGCCACCCTAACCGGCAACGGCCCCCAGGCCTTGAAGGACATCGACCGCCTGGCCAGCGACCTGGGCTTTGGCCTGGGCACCTGCGGCAAGGATGGTCAGGGCTCGCCGGTGGCCGACGCCCAGCCCACCCTGCGCATCAGCAAGATGGTGGTGGGCGGCTTGCACCAGTAGCGAGTATCAGGCCTCCTTGTCCAGCACCAGGCCGCTGACAGCTTGACCGCGCTCGGTCACCACGGCGGGAGGGTCGGGGTCGTGGTAATGAGGCGGCTTGACCCTGAGCACCAGGCGGCTTCGTCCCGAGGCCGTCTCCACGGTCTGGGCGGAGGTGCTGAGCAGGGGCGGCTCCTGTCCGCTGGCCACGGTCTTCATGGCGGCTCTCCTGTCAACGCAAACATGGATTTCATGATAGCACGCCGGGGCTGGGTCCTATCCAAGTTCTGGGTTGGAGTCCGCCTTGGCTGAGCCGCGTTTTCCCGCCCGCCTGCTCTGGGACCAGGGCGGCCTGTGGTCGCTCATGATGATCGAGGCCTGCGCGGGGCAGGGCCTGGCCCTGGAGCCCATCAGCGCGGACGAGGTGGCCGCCGGAGGGCTGGCCGGGGCGCGCCTGCTGGTGGTCCCGGGCGGCTGGCCGGCCTTGAAGCGCCAGGCCTTGGGCGCGGCCGGGCGGGCCGAGGTGCGGAGTTTCGTCAGCCAGGGCGGGCTCTACTTCGGCGTCTGCGGGGGGGCGGGTCTGGCCCTGGATGTGCAGGACGGCCTGGGCCTGCTGGAGCTTACCCGCGAGCGGGGCGGAGGCCGCCTGCCCGCCCTGAGCGGGCCCATCCTGGTGGAGCCCGGCCCGGAGGCGGAAGGGCACGTCTTCTGGCGGGGCATAGACGCGCCGGCGGAGTTGCACGTGTGGTGGCCGGGGCAGTTCGCCGCTGGCGGGCCGGAGGTGCGGGTCATCGCGGCGTATGACGGCCCCCTGCCGGGGCTATTCACCTCCGATCTCTGCGCCTTTGACATCACCGGCCCCCAATGGCCGGGCCTGGAGGCCTCCTATGGCATCCGCCTGCGCCCGGAGCACATAGCGGGACAGGCCGCGGTGATAGAGGCCCCTTGCGGCCAGGGACGGGCGCTTTTAAGCTACCTGCACCTGGACACCCCCGGCGATGCCGCCGGAGCCCGCATCCTGGGCAATCTATGGGCTGGCTGGCTGGGCGGGCAGGCCCGCCGCAGGGTCCCGGCCTTGCTTCAAGCTGGAGTTCCGGACAACGGCTTGGGCCGCGAGTTGGCGGCCAGGGCGGATGAGATGTGGAGCCTGGGCCAGGAACTGGGCCTGTGGCGGGATAGGCATCCGGCCATGCCCCTGTGGCCGCGCGGGGTGCGCGGGCTAGAGATGTGGAGTCTGCGCCAGCTCTGCCGGGCCTGCGCGGCCTGGTCCCAGGCCTGCCCTGGCGCCGCCCAGGCGTTGCCTGCCTTGGAGCCGGTGTTGGCCCCCATCTGGGAACAGGCTCCGGCGGTGCTGCGGGCTCAGGCCCAAGCTTTGCTTGGCGGCCAGGCCTCCCCGCCCGGCCAAGAGGCCCAGGCCCGCTGGTTTCCCCAGCCACGCCGGGTGGGCGGGGAACTGGCCGCCGCCTTGGCCGCCATGGAAGGGTTTTTGCTGCGTTTATGGCGTCTCGGCGCGGATTAAGCTGCCCGGAATGGCCCAAGCTGATTGACAAGGCCGGGGGGTGATGGTAATAACTCATTCGCTGTCGGGACGTAGCGCAGTCTGGGAGCGCACTTGAATGGGGTTCAAGGGGTCGCTGGTTCAAATCCAGTCGTCCCGACCAGCTTCAACACTGACTTAGGCCACCCAG
>CAZLSD010000058.1:0-15089 GCA_964561775.1 uncultured Desulfarculus sp.
GCCCGGCTTTCCTTGACAAGCCTCCTCGGCCTACCTACAATCCATGCCCACTGGCAGATATCCCAAAAAAGAGGTCGCCGCCTTGCCTCCCGACGAGTTGGATCAGCGAATAATCGCCAAGTTGCAGGGCGACCTGCCTCTGGTCTCCGAGCCCTTCGCCCAGTTGGCCCAGGAACTGGGGCTGACCCAGGACCAGGTGGTGGAGCGCATCCAGGCCCTGGCCGAGAGCGGCATGATGCGCCGTTTCGGGGCCACCCTGCGCCACCAGCAATCCGGCTTCAGCGCCAACGTCATGGTGGCTTGGCGGGTGGAGGAGGAGCGCATGGCCGAGGTGGGGGGCAAGATAGCGTCCTTCCGCCAGGTCAGCCACTGCTACTGGCGGCCGGCCAAGGAGGGTTTTCCCTACAACCTCTATTCCATGGTGCACGGGCGCAGCGAACAGGAGTGCCGTCAGGTGGTGGCCGAGATGGCCAGCCAGACGGGCGTCGAGGATTACGAGATGCTCTTCAGCATCAGGGAGCTGAAAAAGACCTCCATGCAGTATTATTGAACCAGCGGGGCAAGCGCTTTCCGGCGGCTGGCCCGGCTCTTATTCCATCCCGGCATGAACAGGCATCTTTGGCAGGAGCGAGGCGACGAGCATGGCAGACAGGCGATCCCAGGAGCTTTGGACCCGCGCCCAGGCGGTGATTCCCGGCGGCGTGAACAGCCCGGTGCGGGCCTTTGGCTCGGTGGGGCTCACGCCGCCCTTCATTCGTTCGGGCAGGGGCTGCCGCATCGAGGACGTGGACGGCAACCGCTACATCGACTACGTGGGCTCCTGGGGTCCCCTCATCCTGGGGCACGCCCATCCCGAGGTGCTGGCCGCGGTCAACAAGGCAGCCGAGCGGGGCACCAGCTTTGGCGCCCCCACCGAGGCCGAGGTGCTGTTCGCCGAGAAGCTGGTCAAGCTGGTGCCCTCCCTGGAGCAGGTGCGCCTGGTCAGCTCCGGCACCGAGGCCACCATGAGCGCCCTGCGCCTGGCCCGGGGCTTCACCGGCCGCGATCTCATCATCAAATTCGACGGCTGTTACCACGGCCACTCCGACGGGCTCTTGGTCTCGGCGGGCTCGGGCCTGGCCACCTTGGGCCTGCCGTCATGCCCGGGGGTGCCGGCGGCCTTCGCCAACCTGACCCTGAGCCTGCCCTACAACGACCTGAACGCGGTGGAAGAGGCCTTGAAGGGGCATCCCGGCCAGGTGGCGGCCATCATCGTGGAGCCGGTGGCCGGCAACATGGGCGTGGTGGAGCCTAGGGAAGGCTATTTGGCCGGACTGCGCGCCCTGTGCGACCAGCACGGCGTGGTGCTCATCTTCGACGAGGTCATCACCGGCTTTAGGGTGGCCCTGGGCGGGGCCCAGGAGCGCTACGGGGTTTTGCCCGACCTGACCACCCTGGGCAAGATCATCGGCGGCGGCCTGCCCCTGGGGGCCTATGGCGGCAAAAAGGAGATCATGCAGAAAATCTCCCCCGCCGGCCCGGTCTATCAGGCCGGCACCCTCTCGGGCAATCCCTTGGCCACGGCCGCCGGACTCAAGGTGCTGGAACTGCTGCCCGGCGCGCGCCTCTACGAGAACCTGGAAGAGACCAGCGCCAAGCTATTCAACGGCCTGGGCAAGCTGTTCGCCGCCCGGGGCCTGCCCCACTTTGGCCAGCGGGTGGGGGCCATGTTCACCTACTTCTTCTGCGACGGCCCGGTACACGACTACGCCGGGGCGGCCAAGAGCGACACCAAGCTCTTCGCCCGTTTTTATCAGGCCATCTTGAAGCGGGGCATCTACCTGGCCCCCAGCCAGTTCGAGGCCACCATGGTCTCGGCCGCCCACGACCCCGAGGCCATCGATCAGACCCTGGCCGCCGCCGAGGAGGCCTTGAAGGAACTGTAGCCCCGCCTGCCGTCCCGCGAGACAATACCCCGCGCCCGCACGGCCGGAGCCCGGCTCCGGAGCGTGGGCGCGGGCGTCCATATCGAGATTCCCTGCCATTTAGCGGCCCGGTAGCTACTTTGTGGTTGAACCGAACACCCGCGGTAGGCTACCATCGTTTTCGTCCCCGGCCCCATGGAGGTCAATGACGGCGTGTCGCTGACGATTTTCGCCAAACTCGCCGAAGAGCGCATCCGCGAGGCCGTGGAACGCGGCGATCTGGACAACCTGCCCGGCCAGGGGCAGCCCCTGAGCCTGGAGGACGACTCCCACCTGGACCCTGAACTGCGCCTGGCCTACAAGGTGCTCAAGAACGCGGGCTACACCCCGCCCGAGTTGGACCTGCGCAAGGAAATCTGCCAAGTCGAGGATCTGCTGGAGCAGGCCACCGACGAGCAGGAGCGCTACAAAGCGCTCAAAAGGCTCAACGTTCTCACCATGAAGCTGGGGGCCGTGCGCCCCGGATCGGCTCTTCTGGACGAGCACCGCTACGCCAGCCGCGTGGTGGACCGCCTCTGCCAGGGGCCATCCAAAAAATCGCGATAAAAAAATACGCCCCGGCCACGCTCTCTGTTCCCTGTAATCAACCGCGCCGGCACAGCCAGCTTTAGGGAGCCCGCCCATGGACATGAAGCGCGACTATTACGAGGATATCCGCCTGCTGGACAGCGGGGCCCGCGTCTTCTGGCTGGCCGCCCTGCTCATCAGCCTGGCCGTCTTCCCCTTCCTGGCCGGCTCCTATCTGGTCTACACCGTCAACCTGATGGCCATCCACGTCATCGTGGCCTTAGGGCTAAACCTGCTGGTGGGTTACACCGGCCAGATCAGCCTGGGGCACGCCGGCTTCCTGGCCATCGGGGCCTATGGCACCCTGGCCCTCATGACCAAGGCCGGCCTGCCCTTCGAGCTGGCCCTGCCCCTGGGCGGGCTCATCAGCGCCGCCTTCGGCTTTCTGCTGGGCCTGCCCGCCCTGCGCCTGGAAGGCCCCTACCTGGCCATCGCCACCCTGGGCTTTGGGCTGACCGTGACCCAGGTGCTGGGGCGCATCGAGGTCTTCGGCGGACACATGGGCCTCTCCACCCCGCCGCTTTCCGTGCTGGGGCAAACCCTGACCAGCGACGTGGCCCGCTACTGGCTCATCATGCCCGTCACCGTGGCCTTGACCTGGGCTTTGCGCAACCTGACCAAGACCCGGGTGGGGCGGGCCTTCGTGGCCATCCGCGACAGCGACATCGCCGCCGAGTGCATGGGCATCAACCTGACCTACTACAAAACCCTGGCCTTTGCCGTCAGCGCCTTCTACACCGGGGTGGCCGGCGGGCTAATGGCCTTCGTGCTGGGCTTCATCAACCCCCATACCTTCAACATCATGGTCTCCATCCTCTGCCTGGCCATGGTGGTGGTGGGGGGGCTGGGCTCCATCCTGGGCTCGGTGGTGGGGGCCATCCTCATCACCTTCCTGCAGATCCAGCTGGCCCGCGTCACCGACCTGGCCTACATCGGCCCGGCGCTCATGGAGATAAGCACCCGCTTCTTCACCGAGAGCGGCCTGCCCAACGTCCAGTACGTGGTCTTCGGGCTCATCATGGTGCTCATCGTCATCTTCGAGCCCCTGGGGCTCTACGGCATCTGGATACGCACCAAGATTTATTGGCGCACTTGGCCTTTCTAAAAGAATTTCCACTGTGGCCACCGCAGATTCATCTGTAGAAAGGTCAAGCACGCCGATGATGAAGACAAACATGCCAGCGCAGATGAATTTACTGGCATACGGGCCTCCCAGATTTCTCCCTCTCCCCTGAGGGGAGAGGGCTGGGGTGAGGGGTTGCCGGACCAACGCGCCAAGAAACTCCGCCAGGACCAGACCGAAGCGGAAAAGTATCTCTGGCGCAGACTGCGCAACCGTCAACTGAGCGGATTCAAATTCCGCAGGCAACACCCCATTGGACCATTCATTGCCGATTTCGTCTGTCCGGAGAGTTGGCTGGTCGTGGAATTGGATGGTGGACAACATGCCGTTTCCATCGGGTGCGACCAACAGCGGGAGAGATACCTTGCAGCCAATGGATATCGCGTCATCAGATTTTGGAACCATGAAGTCTTCACGGAGACTGAAGGTGTGCTGACGCGCATCCTGGAAGAACTTAACAAGACCCCCTCACCCTGCCCTCTCCCCCAGAGGGGGCGAGGGGAAGAATAAGAGGAACCGAGGCAGTAGCCCTCACCCAACCTCCTCCCTCATGGGGACGAAGGTTAAGAATTGGGGACAACCTTGTTCGGCCAGCTCATAATCAGCGGCATCGCCATCGGGGCCACCTACGCCCTCATGGCGCTGGCCATGGTCATCATCTACAAGACCAGCGAGGTGCTTAACTTCGCCCAGGGCGACATGGCCATGCTGAGCGCCTTCGTCACCTTCGTGTTCCTGGCCGAGCAGGGCCTGGGCTTCTTCCCGGCCTTCGCCCTGGGGCTGGCCTTCGCCTTTTTCCTGGGGGCCTTTTTGGAGTTCGCCTTCCTGCGCCGGGCCAAGGACCCCACCCTCTTGGGGCTCATCATCATCACCCTGGGCCTGGAGATGATCATCTACGGCCTGGCCTCCTGGAAGTGGGGCGCGGACCAAAAGAACTTCCCTTTCCCCGTGAGCGACTTCGAGACCCACGAATTCCTGGGCGGGATAGTGGTCAGCGATCTGAACCTGGTCACCCTGGCCGTGGCCCTGGCCTTGATGCTCTTCCTCTACCTGTTCTTCACCTTCACCAAGGCGGGCGTGGCCATGAAGGCCACCCAGCAGAACGAGGTGGCCGCCCGCATCATGGGCATCCGGGTCAACCGCATCCTCATGCTCACCTGGGGCATCAGTTCCGTGGTGGGCGCGGCGGCGGCCCTGCTCATCGCCCCCACCGACACCCTGGACCCCAACCTGATGTGGACGCCCCAGCTAAAGGGCTTCGCCTCGGCGGTGCTGGGCGGCATGACATCCCTGGTGGGGGCGGTGCTGGGCGGCTTCCTGTTGGGCATCATCGAGAACCTCTTCGGCGGCTACGTCTCGGTGGAGTTCAAGAGCGTGGTGGCCTTCGTGGTCATCGTGATCATCCTCTGCGTCAAGCCATCCGGGCTTTTCGCCAAGCACTACGTACGCAAGGTCTGACCCGGCCGGGGGCGGCTCCCGCCACGCGGCCGGCGCGGGATTGGTTTTTCTACCGAAGGAATTTTGTGCAAGGGAGGCGAGCATGAAAAAAGGTCTGCTGCTGACGTGGTGTCTGATCCTGGCCCTGATCCTGGCCGCGCCGGTTTATGCCCAGGTGCGCGGCGTCACCGACACCAGCATCAAGATCGGCCAATGGGGTCCCCAGACCGGGCCGGCGGCGGCCTGGGGCTCGGTGGCCCGGGGCACCGGAGTCTACTTCCAGATGCTCAACGAGGAAGGCGGCATCAACGGCCGCAAGATCGAGTACTTCCTGCGCGACGACGGCTATCAGCCCAGCCGCACCAAGGCCGTGGTCAAGGAGCTCATCGACGAGGTGGGCATCTTCGGCATGGCCACCGGCGTGGGCACCAGCCCGGGCATGGCGGTGATGGACGATCTGGTGGCCAACAAGGTCGTGTGGGTGGGCCCGGCCACGGGTTCGCCCCACTGGACCCAGCCCCTGAAGCCATCCGTCTTCGGCGTCTATCCCCTCTATCCCGACGAGGCCCAGATCCTGGCCAAGTACACCCTGGACACCCTGGGCAAGAAAAAGCTGGCCGTGGTCTATCAGAACGACGACTACGGCAAGGCCGGCCTGGAAGGCGTCATGCGCGAGATGAAGGCCCGCAACATGACCCTGGCCGCCGAGATTCCCGTGGAAGTCACCGACACCGACCTGCAGAGCCACATCCTCAAGATGAAGGAGTCCGGGGCCGAGGCGGCCATCCTGTGGGTTGCCCCCAAGGCGGCGGTCATCGCCGTCTCCACCGCGGCCAAGCTGGGCTACAAGCCCCAGTGGGTGGCCAGCTCCACGCTTAGCGACGCGCCCTTCATGTTCGAGCTGACCAAGGGCCTGTGGAAGGGCGTCATCTTCGGCAACTTCGCCGAGGTGCCCGACTCCGAGCTGCCCCTGATGAAGAAGTACAAGGCCGCCTACGACAAGTTCGCCGACAAGAAGAGCGACCGCTGGGGCGTCTTCTTCTACGCCGGCTTCGGCTTCGTCGAGCCCATGGTCGAGGCCATGAAGCGCTGCGGCAAGGACCTGAACCCGGACAACTTCATCAAGCAGATGGAGTCGCTCAAGGACTTCCAGGGCATCATGGGCAAGATATCCTTCACTCCCCAGCAGCACCAGGGCATGCACGAGGTCTTCCTGGCCATCTGCGAGGACAAGGGCCAGGCCCGGCGGCTCTCCGACTGGATGCAAATAAAGTAACCACCCACGGCTCTTGCCGGCGGCCCGGGCCGGGCGCTCCCGACCCGGGCCGTCTTGAAGGAACGAGGCGGCATGGCCTTCTTCGAGGTCAAGGACCTGACCATCAGCTTCGGCGGGCTCACCGCCCTGTCCGACGTGTCGCTGGCCCTTGAGCAGGGCCAGGTGGGCGCGGTCATAGGCCCCAACGGCGCGGGCAAGACCACGCTCTTCAACTGCATCTTCGGGCTCTACCGCCCCCAGCGCGGCCAGGTGATCTACCAGGGCCAGGACTTGGTGGGCAAGCACCCCCACCAGATCGCCGCCCTGGGCCTGGGACGCACCTTCCAGAACATAGAGCTCTTCGCCAAGATGTCCACCCTGGACAACCTGCTCCTGGGACGCCACCTGCACATGCGCTCCGGCGTGCTCTCTGGCTCCACCTTCTGGCGCAGAGGCTCCCGGGCCGCCGCCGAGGAGATCGCCCACCGGGCCAAGGTCGAGGAGATCATCGACTTCCTGGACCTGCAATCGGCCCGCAGCCGGCCGGTGGGGGCCCTGCCCTACGGCATCCAGAAAAAGGTCGAACTGGGCCGCGCCCTGTGCCTGGAGCCCAAGCTGCTGCTCTTGGACGAACCGGTGGCGGGCATGAACCTGGAGGAGAAACAGGACCTCATGATCTGGCTCAAGGACATCCAGGAGGTCTACGGCATCACCGTGCTAATCATCGAGCACGACATGCGCCTGGTCATGGAGGTGAGCGAATCCATCACCGTGCTCAACTTCGGCCAGGTCATCGCCCAGGGCGACCCGGCCCTGGTGCAAAGCCATCCCGAGGTGCTCAAGGCCTACCTGGGCGAGGAAGGCGCGCAAATGGGGGTGGCCCATGCTTGAGGTCAAGAACATCGAGACCCTCTACGGCCTGGTCATGGCTTTACGCGGAGTCAGCCTCAAGCTGACCGAGCACCAGATCACCGCCATCTTGGGGGCCAACGGCGCGGGCAAGTCCACCATCATCAAGACCATCATGGGCCTCATCGAGGACCAGCCCGACAAGGGCTCCATCGTCCTGGACGACAAGCGCATCGACGGCAAGGACACCGAGGAGATCGTGCGCCTGGGCCTGGCCTACGTGCCCGAGGGACGCCAGGTCTTCAACGAGCTCACCGTGCTGGAAAACCTCATGATGGGGGCCTACACCCGGCGCGGACGCCTGCCCAAGGACGACTTGAAGCGCGTCTATTCCCTGTTCCCCCGCCTGGCCGAGCGCGAGCGCCAGCTGGCCGGCACGCTCTCCGGCGGCGAGCAGCAGATGCTGGCCATCGCCCGGGCGCTGATGATGCGGCCGCGCATCCTCTTCCTGGACGAGCCCTCCCTGGGCCTTAGCCCGCTGCTGGTCAAAGAAATCTTCGCCACCATCCGCCGGGTCAACCAAGAGGACCAGACCACCATCCTGCTGGTCGAGCAGAACGCCGCCATGGCCCTATCCGTCTGCCACTATGGCTACGTCATGGAAAACGGCCGCTTCGTGCTGGCCGGCGCCTCCGAGGAGCTGCTGGCCGACCCCGACGTGCGCGAATTCTACCTGGGCATCAAAAGCGAGGTCTCGGTCAAGGGCTATCAGCGCTACAAACGCAAAAAACGCTGGCGCTAGGCAGCGTGCCGCTGCACCCATAGCGGGTCGGGCGAGGCCCTCGCCCCATGGGGGGGGTTCGGCTCCCGTTGAGAGGCGGCCGCAAAAAAACGCTGGCGCTAGGCAGCGTGCCGCCGCACCCATGGCGGGTCGGGCGAGGCTCAAGCCAGATCGGGCGGGTTGGGCTCCCGGCGGGTGGCGCGGAGGCATGAGAAAAACCGGGGGGATGCCATCCCAAGAAAAAAGAAAATCAAAATAGCCGTCATCGCGAGCGCAGCGTGGCGATCTTCCTTATACATTCATTCAAAGCCTTCCGAAGACCCACGAAAATGTTAACGGAAGATCGCCGCGTCGCTTACGCTCCTCGCGATGACGGCTATTTTGGAATGAGTTATCTTTTCTTCGTGGAGGTGGCGATACTCCGTCTCTCCGAAGAAAATGCCTTTTCTAAGTGTAGTACCCGTGTTATCCCCGCCCGTCTTCTCTCGTTCGGTCATCAACCGCCCCGCCGACGGGCCTGCCCGGCAAGGACGGCTTTCTGCCAGGGTGCTTTTTCCGCCTGCGGTGGTCTACAATGATCAGCAAGGCGTGATGAACACGCCCGCCGGCCGGGCCCGAAGGCCCTCAGCCGCCGCCAAGGCTCCTGTTCCGGAGCGTCATGATGGCTGATCATATATCGCCGCTTGCCAAACCCGCCCTGGCGGGCGTGGCGCTGGTCCTGGCCCTGGCCTACCTCAGCTGGCCCTTCGCGGCCCAGGAATGGGCTCGCGCCCCCGGCTTCCTGCTGGTCTACCTTTTCCTGGGTTGGGCGCTCCTCATCGCCTTCCTGGCCCTGGTGGCCCGCGCCTTGCGCCGCCTCTCCGGCCCGCGGCCTCCCTCCGCGGGGCGGGGGCGCTGAGTCCGTGTTCGACCCCGCCCTGCTCTTCGGGGCCATCTGCCTCTACATGGGGCTCTTGTTCGCCGTGGCCCTGTGGGGCGAGCGCCGGGCCAAGACCGGCCGCGACCCCGCCAACCACCCTCTGGTCTATTCCCTCTCCCTGGCCGTCTACTGCACGGCCTGGACCTACTATGGCAGCGTGGGCAAGGCCGCCAGTTCGGGCTTTCTCTTTTTGGCCATCTACCTGGGACCCACCTTGGCCATCCTCTTCTGGTGGCAGCTCCTGCGCCGGCTGGTGCGCATAAAAAGCCTATATCACATCACCAGCCTGGCCGATTTCATCTCCCTGCGCTATGGCAAATCCCAGGCCCTGGCCGCCCTGGCCACCCTCTTGGTGCTGGCGGGCATCACCCCTTATATCGCCCTCCAGATCAAGGCCATCGTCTCCACCTTCAATCTGCTGGCGGTCTACAACATCCGCCTGGAGGACGGCCTGGCCATCCATAGCTACCGGGAGCAGCTCTCCTGGGTCATGGGGCGCATCGGCCCCCTGGTCACGGCCCTGCTCATCGTCTTCACCATCGTCTTCGGAGCCCGCCGCCTGGACCCCACCGAGCGCCACCAAGGCATGGTGCTGGCCGTCTCCGCCGAATGCCTGGTCAAGCTGCTGGCCTTTCTGACCGTAGGCGTCTTCGTCACCTGGTTCCTCCACCAAGGCCCCGGCGACCTTCTCCAGCTGCTGGCCCAGGACCCCCGCCTGACCGGCATGCTCATCACCGGCGGGCCGGAGTCCTCCTATCTCACCTGGCTCAGTTTCCTGCTGCTCTCCGCCGGGGCGGTGATGTTCTTGCCCCGTCAGTTCCACATGGCGGTGGTGGAGAACTTCGACGAACGCCACATCCCCACCGCCATGTGGGTCTTCCCCCTCTACATGCTGCTCATAAATCTTTTTGTCGTGCCCATAGCCGCCAGTGGGCTGCTGCACGGCTTTTCCGCGGAACAGGCCGACACCTTCGTGCTGCGCCTGCCTCTGCGCCATGGCCAGGGCTGGCTGGCCCTGCTGGTGTTCTTGGGCGGCTTTTCCGCGGCCTCGGGCATGGTCATGATCGCCGCCATGTCGCTGGCCACCATGCTCACCAACCACCTGGCCCTGCCCCTGGCCGAGCGCCTGCCCGCCCTGGCTTTCCTGCGTCGGCGTCTGTTGCCCCTGCGTTGGCTGGCCATCGCCGGCATCATCGGCGCGGGCTACTGGTTCAAGCGCGAGTTCGCCGAAGGCTACCTGCTGGTGGACATGGGCATCATCTCCTTCGCCGCGGTCCTGCAATTCGTCCCCGCCGTGGCCGGGGGGCTCTTCTGGCGGCGGGGAACCCGCCGGGGCGCCCTGTGGGGGCTGGGCGCGGGCTTCGCGGTCTGGGCCTACACCCTGCTGACGCCGGCTCTCGTCAAAAACGGCTGGCTGCCCGCCCACCTGTTGGACCCCGGCCCCGGCGGGATAGCCCTGCTGGCCCCGGAGCGCCTGCTGGGGCTGGTCAACCTGGACCCCTTGGGCGTCTCGGTCACGCTGAGCCTGGGCATCAACCTGGGCCTTTACGTCCTGGGTTCGCTGCTGGACCGCCCCAGCCCGGCCGAGCAGCGCCTGGCCGACCAACTGGTGGACTGCCTGAATCCCCGAGGGCCATGGCAGGTGTCCAGCCCCCAGGAACAGGTGGTGGAACTGGCCGACAAGCTGACCCGCCTGGAGCGGCTCCTGGGCGAGTACCTGCCCGCCCACGAGGCCTCGGCCCTGCTCGGCCAGGCCGTCAAGGACGCCGCCCTGCAAGGCCTGGAGCAGGTCTCCCTGCTGCAACTGGCCGACCTGAGCGCCCAGGTGGAAAGCGCCCTGGCCGGGGTCATCGGCGCGGCCACCGCCCACAGCTCCCTTTCCCGGGCCGGCCTCTTCTCTTCCCAGGAGGCGGAACTGCTCTCGGTCTGCTATGCCGACATGCTGGCCCGCCTCAAGGTCTCGCCCCAGGAGATGCGCCGCCGGTTGGACTATTACCAGGCCAAGGAACTGCTGCTGCGCCGGGAGACCGAACTGCTCCTGCGTTCCCAGCGCGTATTCGAGGAAAAGCTCCAGGCCCTGGACCACCTGGCCCGCTCGGTGGCCCACGAGATCAGAAACCCCGTGGTCTCCATCGGCGGCCTGGCCCAGCGCCTGCTGGCCCATAGCGGCCCCGAGAGCAAGGATGCCCGCTATCTGCGCAAGATACTGGAGTCCGTGGCCGAGTTGGAAAAGATCGTGCGCGAGGTGCGCGCCTATGCCGACCTGCCCGCGCCCCGCCCCATGGAGGTGGACCTGGGGCAGCTCACCGCGCACATGGCCGGCCTCTACAAGGAACGCTGCGCCCGCCTGGGCGTGGAACTGACCCTGGAAAACCAGGCCGGCCAGCGCGGCCAGGTGGTGGGATCGGTGGACCCCTATCTTTTGGAAAAGGCCCTGGCCATTCTCATGGACAACGCCCTGGAGGCCATGCCCCAGGGCGGCCGCCTGCGCCTGGGGCTTTCCAGCAACGGCCGCGAGGCCAACCTGGGGGTCAGCGACAGCGGACCCGGCATCAACCCCCTAGACCTGCCCTACATCTTCGACCCCTTCTTCAGCACCAAGGCCGAGGCCGTGGGCATGAGCCTGGCCATCGCCCGCCGCATCGCCATGGACCACCAGGGCGAGATTAACGCCCTCACCCCTCCCGGCGGAGGCGCATCCTTTGTCCTCACCATACCCCTCAAACCCAGCGCCCTGCCCAGCCAGCAACCCACCGCCGAGCGCGCGCCAAGCCTCAAATAAGAGGGGAAGGAAGAGCTGGGGGAGAACCTTTTTTGCAGCGCAAAAAAGGTTCTCCCCCAGACCCCCTCTCCAAAAAACGCGCTGGGGCTCGTTTATGCTAAACGTAGTTTTTAGCGGAATAGTACTACTTCATTCGCCTATACGCTCAGTCCATGGATTCCATGCGAAAGCAGGTTGATTGCATTACTAATACTAGTTTGACATCAAGCGTATTGTTTTGAAGGTAAGACGGGCGAGGTTTATACCCGCCCGTCTTGATCTTGCTTCGGATACGCTACGTTGGCAGAGTGTTGCAAAAGTCCGTCCCTGGGCTTTTCGGCGGGCCATCCCTGGCCCGCGTTTAACAGGCTGTTTTTCAATAGCCTGTTAGTCTCAGCGCAGGGTCATGGCCTTTTCCGGGCACATCTCCTGACAGCAGAAGCAGGTGACGCAGCGCTCCACTTCCACCCGGGGCAGGCCGTCCACCAGGGACAAGGCCCCGGCCGGGCACTGCTCCACGCAGGTGGCGCAACCCGTGCACCTGGCCTCGTCCACCCGGGGACGCAGGAGCACCCGGCTGTGCAGCAGTTCCTGGACCGCCGCCGAGCCGGCGATGGCCTCGCCCCCCAGCGGGGGCAGCCTGAAGCCTGGGATGACCTCCAGACGCCCCAGCACCTCTATGGCCTCCTCCGCGTAGTCCCCCAGGCCCAGCTCCTTGGCCTTCTGCAAAAAGCGCAGGCGTCCCGGCGCGAGCCCCATCATGCGGGCCATGGTGGCGTCCAGGGCCACGGCGTTGTCGCTGGCCAGCACCCGGCCCACGTGGCGCAGCTCGGGGCTGGCCGGGCCGTTGCCCTCCATGCCCGTCACCGCGTCCACTATGAACAGATCAGGCACGCGCAGCCTGAACACCTCCACGATGACCTCGTGGAAGCGGGGCGGGCTGCCGGCCAGGCGGTGCAGCATGGCCTTCTGGGCCCCGGGCAAAATGCCGTAGCTGTTCTTGATGGCCCCGGTCATGACGGTAAGGCCGTGGGTCTTGAATTTGGGCAGGGAGATGAAAAGGTCGGCCTCCAATACCGCCCGCGAAACGCTCAAGGTCGCCGCGTAGGCCGGGTCAAAGGGGCGCGGCTCGGCCTCCAGGCCGATGTTCTGGTAATGGCCTCGCGCGGCCGCCAGCAGGCCGGTCTGCGCAAAGCTGGCCTGGTTGGCCCCGTAGCTCATCAGGCCCGGGTTGTCCCCCACGATGATCTGGGCGGGGGCCATCTCCTCCAGGCATATGACCACCGCCTCCAGCAAGGCCGGGTTGGTCACGATGTGCTCGCCGGCCTGGGAGGCCCGGAGCACGTTGGGCTTGACCAGCACCTTCTTGCCCGCCACGGACTGGGGGAACAGGGTAAAGGCCCGGCGCACGGCGGCCAGGCAGCTGTCATACTCGGCCGGCTCGATCATGACGCGATGCATGAAGCGTCTCCTGGGATTGCGGTCTTGGCTGGGCGGGCGGGCCTGGCAACGCCCTCAGGGCATGGGCAGGGGTTCGGCGCCGTCTGGAGGCATCAAGACCTGGTTGCTCTTGATGTATTCATGGAAGCGGTTCCAGTGGGGGAAAATGAAGCTTTCCTTGTCCCGCTCCAGCCTGCCGGTGAACAATATCCAGTAGTGGCGCAGGGCGCCTTTGTCCTTGCGATAGTACTCAGGCAGACCGGGATTGCTGTTGCTGTAGGGAAACAAATGAAAAATCTTTTCCTCGTCCAGCGGCTGGGCCAAGAACTCCTTGTTGCCCATTTGGGCCATGAAGTTGTTCATGGCGTCCACGATATAAGGTTTGCCATCAATCCAGCATTCCACATAGATGTGCTCGCCGGTCCCCACCTGCATGGCCTTGAGGCCGTCCATGCTCAGCAATAAATAGGCGATCATGGAGTAATCGTTGCAAGAAGCCACCGGGCTGGTTAGATAGTCGCCCGGTGAGAGGCCTTTCACCTCGTCCAGGCCCGACCTGGCCTTCTTGAAGGAAAAAACATCGCTTAGGTCCTTGGCGTCTTCCGCCTCGCTATTGGCGCCTAGTCCCCACATGTTGTGCACTACGTTCATCACGAAGGCGGCTTTGAGAACCTTGCCCCGCAAACCCCATTCCTTGGCCAGTTTGCGCTGATTCTGGTTGAAGCTGGAGTTGACGGTTTCGTGCATCTGGGACCATGTTTTTTCCGACCCGTCGAACAGAGAACGCTTGCTGAATATTTTGCGGTAGTCATCGCACTGGTGCTCCATGATCACCAGGTTCTTCACGGCCCCATAGGCATCTTGGGCCAAGGAGGGCCTGGGAAGCCAGATGATGCAGGCCAAGGCGAGCAGGCACAGGCTGGAGGCCGCGAGAAGGCGCGCGATTGGAAGCCTAGTTTTCATGCGAAAAATTATACACCAAAGAGCAGGCGGTTCGTAAGCCAGCCCCTCGTCTTTGGCCGCCAGGGACGGGCCGCCCAGCCTTTACCCAGGCCAACTGGCCCGTCGCGGCCAGCCCGTGCCCTGGCGGCTTCCCAAGGCGCACACCACAAAATTGTTATCTTTGTCAACACAAACCCCCTCTTTCCCAAACCTGATCTTGGGTATCGGGTGGACCGCTCACTGCGGCCCGGCCACGGCTATCTTTTATTACCATGTAATTCCAACATGTTGTCCAGCTAAGCCCTCCGACTTCCCTGGCCTGGTACGCCCCTTGCTCTATAGAGGCGCAAAACCAGCTCCACAAAGGAGGGCTCATGCGAAAGGTAGCCATATACGGCAAGGGCGGCATAGGCAAGTCCACCACCACCCAGAACACGGTGGCCGGCCTAGCCGAGATGGGCAAGAAGGTGATGGTGGTGGGTTGCGACCCCAAGGCAGACTCCACCCGCTTGCTCTTGGGCGGTCTGGCCCAGCGTTCGGTCCTGGACACCCTGCGCGAGGAGGGCGAGGACGTGGATCTCACCGATCTGCGTTTGGCGGGGTTCTCTGACACCCTCTGCGTGGAATCGGGCGGACCCGAGCCGGGGGTGGGCTGCGCCGGGCGCGGCATCATCACCTCCATCAACATGTTGGAGTCCCTGGGCGCTTATGACCCCAGCCACGGCTTGGACTACGTGTTCTATGACGTGCTGGGCGACGTGGTCTGCGGCGGTTTCGCCATGCCCATCCGCGAAGGCAAGGCCGAGGAGATATACATCGTCTGCTCGGGCGAGATGATGGCCATGTACGCCGCCAACAACATCTGCAAGGGCATCGTGAAGTTCGCCGAGTCGGGCAAGGTGCGCCTGGGCGGGCTCATCTGCAACAGCCGCAAGGTGGACAACGAGAAGGAGATGATCGCCGAGTTCGCCAAGCGCCTGGGCACCCGCATGATCTACTTCGTGCCCCGCGACAACGACGTGCAGCGCGCCGAGATCAACCGCAAGACCGT
>CAZLSD010000059.1:0-2645 GCA_964561775.1 uncultured Desulfarculus sp.
CCGCCTGCACCCCCCCCAGGAGGAGAACACATGAGCCAAGGCATCCAGATCATCGACCCGGAGGAGCGCTTTCCCGTGGAAATGGAAGGCGCGGGCTTCACCCTGCGCCGCCTGGATTCGGCCACCCTCATGGCCATCGAGCGCCGGCACAAATCCGAGCCCGACCGCAACCACATCAACGAGGACGTGCTGGACTACGTGCTGCTGGATTGGCGGGGAGTGACCAGCCCCCTGGGCGGCCTGGAGGCCCCCTGCACCCGCGAGAACAAGTTGCGCCTGCCCACCGCGGTCAAACTGCGCCTGCTGGCCGCCGCCGGCCATCTGCGCGCCGAGTCCCAGCCCGCTTAAGCCTTGGGGCAGGGCGGCGGGCGGCCGGGCTGGACAACAACGCACCCCCCTAAAGCCCGCGCCTCCCGCCGCCTTGCCCCATCTTGCCGCCAAAGGCCCGGCGGGCGGCAGCCTTGACCCTCCCCAGGGCCTGGGGTAAAGTACAGGCTTCCTAAGTCTCGGTGAGGAGGCCTGTTTTGCAGCTTGTCCCTCTTGACGCCTCCCAGGCCCGCGCCTCGGTCCAGGCCCAAGAATTACTCGCGGCCTATCCCTTTGTCAGCGAAGGCTGGCCTGGAGCCTTGGCCCAGGCCCAGGCCCGCGCCTGGCTGGAGAATCTCTCCGGCCAAGCCAGCCTGCTGGCCCTGGCCGGCGCGCGCGACTGGCGCTGGCTGGCGGCCTGGCATAAGCTGGATTTCGACAGCCGCCTCTTCGGCAGGAGCATAGGCCGCCTGGACTTCCTGGCCCACCGGGGGGCATGGCCCCAGACCACCTCGCGCAAGCAGGGCGTCCACCTGCTGCAGCAGGCCCAGGCCCAGGCCCGGGGCGAAGGCCTGGAGTGCCTCATGGCGCGGGTGCCCGTGCGCGACCTGCTCTCGGCCCAGGCCCTGGAGCGCGCCGGGTTCTTGCTCTACGATATCAGCCTGGAGTGGGTGCTGGAGCTTAAGCAGCTGCCAGCTCAAACCACTGGCCCCCCGGTGCTGGTGCGCCCCTGGCGAGAGGAGGACGAAAAACTCCTCAGCAACCTGGCCGCGGTTTCCTTCTGCCGGCGGGAGGACTATGCCGACCGCTTCGCCCTGGACCCCCGGCTGCACCAGATGTGCCCGGAGCTTTACCGGCGCTGGCTGGCCAACTCCCTGAGCGGGGACCAGGCCGATCAGGTGCTGGTGCTGGAGAGGGGCGGCAAGGCGCGCGGCTTCATCTCGCTAAAGAAGGCCCCGGGCAAGGGCGGGCCGCAGGCCGGCTGCGGCTGGGTGGTCTTGAACGCCTTGAGCCCCGGCCTGCGCGGCCAGGGTCTGTATCATTCCCTGCTGTGGGCCGGGCTGAACTGGCTCAAGGAGCAGGGCGCGCGTCAGGCCCGCGTGCGCGTCAAGGCCAGCCAACAGGCCGTGATCAAGGCCTGGGCCCGCCTGGGCGCGCGCCAGGCGCTGGCCGACCTCACTTTTCACCATTGGATGGAAAAGGGCGGAGAGCTACCATGAAAAGCGTGCTGGTAACGGGCGGGGCCGGCTCCATCGGCTCCTACGTCTGCGAATACCTGGTGCAGCGTGGCCTGCGCGTGCTGGCCTTGGACAACGGCCCCTCCCTCAAGGTGGAGCACCTCTTCGAGAGCGGGCGCTTCCGTTTCATTCAGGACTCGGTGCTCAACCACGAGATGGTGGGGCGTCTGGTGGACCAGGCCGACATCGTCATCCACCTGGCGGCCATCGCCGATCCCAAGCGCTATGTCACCGAGCCCCTGAACGTGCTCAACGTCAACCTGAAGGGCTCGCTCTATCTGCTGGACCGCTGCGCCGCCGGGGGCAAGCGCTTCGTCTTCGCCTCCACCAGCGAGGTCTGCGGCCGCAACCCCCAGGTGCCCTGGGGCGAGGACGCCGACCGGGTGCTGGGCCCCCCCAGCATCAACCGCTGGTGCTACTCCACGGGCAAGGCCCTCATCGAACACTACTGCTACGCCTATGGCCAGCAGGAGAACCTGCCCTTTGTCATCATGCGCTTCTTCAACGTCTATGGCCCCCGCTGCGACGACCTGGGCCAGGGACGGGTCATCCCCATCTTCCTGGAGAAATTCCTGAAGGGCGAGCCGCTGGTGGTGCACGGCGACGGGTCGCAGACCCGCTGCTTCACCTACATCGAGGACACCGCCACCGCCGTGGTGGACTTGGCCCTTAGCGAGGCGGCCCAGGGCATGTGCTTCAACGTGGGCTCCGACCGCGAGTGCTCCATCCTGGAGCTGGCCCAGACCATGAAAAAGGTGGGCGGCTTCGCCAACGAGCTGGTCTTCAAGCCCCACCTGGAGGTCTTCGGCAAGTCCTACGAGGACATCCCCCGCCGCATCCCCAAGATCACCCGCATCAAGGAGGTCATCGGCTGGGAAGCCACCACCCCCCTGGAAGAGGGCCTCAAGAAAACCATCGACTTCTACCGCCAACCCTAGCGGCGGGCCGCCGCGGGCGTAGCGGGTCGGGCGAGGCCATGGCCCGCAGTAGGGGGATCGGCTCCCGGTGAGGGGCTGGCCCGGGGTCGAGTGCCTCGACACCCCAAACGGGTCGGGCGAGGCCATGGCCCGCAGTAGGGGGATCGGCTCCCGGTGAGGGGCT
>CAZLSD010000059.1:2896-14929 GCA_964561775.1 uncultured Desulfarculus sp.
GGCTGGCCCGGAAAATAAAACGAAGACGGGCGGGGATAAACCCCGCCCGTCTTTTTTACGCCTCAAGCTCGCAACGGAAGCCGAGGCACTCGGCCCTCGGCGGTCACATCAGCAGGCTGACCATCTGCCGCCGCCGCACGTCCAGGAGGCCCTTGTCGGTCAGGCGCAGGAAGGGCAGGCCGGTGAAGCAGAAAGTCTGCATGGTCAGAAATATGCGGGGCAGATCGCAGCCCAGGGAGCGCATGGCCTGGTCGCAGGCGCGGTCCTGGGCCACCAGGGTTTCCATGGGCTCGGGCGAGGTCACGCCGCAGATGGGCATGGGCATCTCGGCCAGCACTTGATCGCCATCCACCACCACCCAGCCGCCGCCCAGCTCCCGCGCCCGGTTCAAGGCCAGCAGGAGTTCTTCGTCGCTGGCCCCCAGGCCCCACAGGTTGGAGGTGTCCCAGGGCAGGGTGTTGGCCGCCGCGCCCCGTTTGAGTCCCCAGCCCTGGGCGAAGCCAAGGCTTATCTTGAGCTCCGGGCTGTGGCGGTTGACATGGGCCACCTTGAGCAGGCCGCGCTCCGGGTCGGGGGGGATGCAGCCCTGGCGCACCGCCATCTCCACCTGGGCTTCCTTGGTTATGGTGGGGTTGGCCACCTGGATGACCCGCACCTGGGCCTTGTCGCCGCTGGCCGCCACGCGCAGGTCGGAGAGCTTGAGTTCAGGCGACTGCATGGTCTTTAGCGAGGCGGCGGAGAAGGCGTGGGCCGGGGTGGGCTCCAGCATGCGCCCGTCCTGGGCCGCCAGCCTGCCCTCCACCCAGACGTGGCTGACCTGGAAGCGCTCCAGGTCCTTGACCAGGGCCAGATCGGCCCACCAGCCCGGGGCCACCGCGCCCAGGCGGTCCAGGCGGTAATAGCTGGCCGGGTTGATGCTGCACCAGGCCACGGCCCGGGCCGGGGGCACGCCCAGTTCCACGGCCTTGCGCAGCAGCACGTTCATGACCCCCTCTTCCACCATGCCCTCCGGGGGGGCCAGGTCGGTGACCAGCATGACCAGGCGGGTGTCGGACAGGTCCTTCAAGGCCGGGACCACGGCGGGCATCTCCGAGCGCACGAAGCCCTCGCGCACCTGCACGGCCAGGCCCAGGCGCAGGCGCTCCAGGGCCTCCTCGGCGGTGGTGGCCTCGTGGCAGTCGGAAACCCCGGAGGCGGCGTAGGCCATCAGCTTGTCCCCGCGCGCCCCGGCGGCGTGCCCGCCCTGGCGCTTGCCCAAGGCCTGGGTGGCGGCGAAGCGCGGACCCACCCGGGGGTCGTCGTCGGGCACCGAGGGCCAGTAGGTCTCGCCCATGCCCAGGCAGTCGGGAGCGCCCAGGATGGAGAGAAACTCCTGCTCCTCCAGGCCGGCGCTGGTCTCGAACTGGGGATAGGGCGGGCACATGGCCGGGGCCAGGTGGAACATGCGCATTTGCAGGCCCCGTGCCTGTTCCACGAACTCGTTTACCCCGCGCCAGCTCCAGGCCCCGGCGATCATGCCGGTCTCGCTGATGGCCGTGGTGTTGCCCCGGGGCAGGGCCAGGGCCTCATAGCGCTCCAGGGTGAAGATGGCGTCCAGGTGGGTGTGGGCGTCGATGAGGCCGGGGATGAGATATTGCCCCTGGGCCTCGACGACCTGGGTCTGGGGGCCCAGCCAGCCGGGCAGCTCCGGCCCCAGGGAGGCCACCTTGCCGCGGGCCAGGGCCACCGCGCCGGGCGGCTCCACCTGCTCGCTGAAGACGTTGACCAGGCGCGCGCCCCGGATGATGACCTCGGCCGGGCTCTGCCCCAGGGCCACCTTCACCAGTTGTCGCACATCGTTGGCTTCCAGGGGCCTGGGCAGGGGGGGCATGGCTATTTTCCTCCAGCTTGGTTGGGGGGCGAGGCCGGGCCGGCCTTGCTCAGGGCCAGGCGCAGGCGCTCGGCGAATTCGGCGGGCTCCAAAAAGCCCACGATGGTCAACTCGGGCATGAGCTTGCCCTGGCGGTCCAAAAAAGCGATGGTGGGCACCCCGCGTACCCGCCACTGGCCCAAGAGGGCCTTGGCCTCGGGGCTGGGGGGGCCGTTGGTCACGTCCATGCGGAAGGGTTCGAAGTCGCGCATGGCCTCCACCACGCGGGCGTCGGGGAAGGTCTCGGCCTCCAGTTGGCGGCAGGGCGCGCACCAGGAGGCGGTGACATCCACCAGGGAGGGGCGCTTGACGGCGGCCGCCTCCTGGAAGGAGCTGGGCGTCCAGGCTTTCCAGGCGATGTGGCCGTCGGCGGGCGCGGGAGCTTGCAGCCAGAAGAAGGCCAGGGCGGCCAGCGCCACCAGGCCGCCGGCCATCCGCTTGAAGACGATGAAACCGCCCTTGCCGCTTTTTTCCCACAGGGCCAGATAGAGCCCGCCCAAGACCCCCAGGGCGGTCATGCCCCAGCGGTACGCCTCCGGCCCCAAGAGGGGCTGGGCCACGCTGACGGCCATGAGCACCAGCACCACGCCGAAAAGCTTGCGCACCCAGATCATCCATTCCCCCGCCCCGGGCAGGCGGGTGATCGAGCCGGAGAAGAAGGCCAGCACGGCCAGGGGCAGGCCCAGGCCGCCGGCCAGGGCCAGGAACACCAAGAGGCCGTAGGCCAGGTTGCCCACCGAGGCCACGTGGGTCATCAGCCCCAGCACGAAGGGACCCAGGCAGGGCGCGGCCAGGATGCCCACGGTCAGCCCCATGAAGAAGGCCCCGGCCAGGCCCTGGCGGTTGGAGGCCCCCAGGCGGGTCAGGGAGGCGGGCAGCTTGAGCTCCCACAGGCCGAACATGCTGGCGGCCAGGGCCAGCATGATGAGCGCCAGGGCCAGAGTGACCAGGGGGTTGCTTAGAGCCTGGCCCAGCATGCCCCCGCTCAAGGAAACCAAGGCGCCCAGGGCCGAGTACATCACGGCCATGCCCAGCCAGTAGGCCAGGGCGCTGGCCAGCAGGGCCGGGCGGTTGTCGCGGGCGCGGCCGCCGAAGATGCTGATGGTGATGGGGATGAGGGGATAGACGCAGGGGGTCAGGTTTAGCCCCAGGCCGCCGATGAATACCAGCAGCATGAGCCAAAACAGGGAGTGCCCGGCGAAGGGGTCGTCCCCCGACTGCGCGGCCTGGGCGGCAGGAGCGGCCGCCTCGGCGGAGCTGGGCAGGCTGACCTGCACCCCCAGGCGGGCGAGCATCTCCGGGCTGACCACCTGGGGCTCCTCGTCCACGGCCAGGATGTTCAAGGGCAGGGCGAAATCCAGCAGGGCGGGCTTTTCTCCGCCCAGGGGCAGGCTGAAGCGCCCCTCGGCCAGGCGGGGTCCGGCCTGGACCGAGGGCTCCACCTTTAGCCCGCCCGTCACCACCACCCGCAGGCCGGAGCCGGCCTCGCCGGTGGGGGGCTGCATGGTCAGCCGGGTCAGGGCCACGCCTTCGCCGGCTTGCAGCTCCAGGCCCAACTGGCCGGAACCGGGGCCGGCGCTGAGCCCGGCGGGCAGGCTTTGGCCGGGGGCCAGACGCAGCAGGAGCACCAGGGGCAGTTGGCTGCCCGCCGGATAGCCGCTGACCACGGGCACGGCCAGCACTTGGATTTGTTCGGTCGGGGAGGCCTGGGCCGCGGCGGCGGCGGGCAAAAGACCGCAGCAGAAGAGCGCTCCCAGCAGGAGCGCCACGACCCGGCGGCGGAAGACGGAGCTTAAGGGCATATTGTCAACCTGCTTGATTAGGGGGCCGGCGGGGCAAGGACTGGGCCGCCAAATAGCGCGACAACGGAATAATTTACCCCCCGCCAGGCGGAGGGTCAAACGAAAAGGCCTGGGCCAGCCCATGGGGCGGGAGCGGGGAGGCCACATGCTTTAACCCCTGGACAAGTGCGCATATTTGGCTTGGGCCCCGGGCATTTTTCCCTTGCCAGGCCTGTTATCTTCGTGTTAACTAGGAACATCGGCTGCACCCGGCGGCAGCCAGAGCATGTCCAGAAAAGCCGGGAGGCCGCCAGCGCCCCAGATGTTTCATCAGCCTCCCCGCGAGGCCATCCCCGGTGGCCAGGAGGGTCCGCCATCCGCTCGCAGAGCCAGGATGCCGATCCTCCGACATTCCGCAAGCAGACGGCGTCCGCGGCTTTCGCGCCCTGAGCAACCAGGCGGTGCAGGCCCTGCCAGCCGCACCAGCCTAGCCCAAGCGAGGTAATATGAAGTCCTGGCCCTTGTTGCTTCTCGTGGCTCTAGGTCTGGCCCTGGGCGGCTGCGCCAGCACCGGAGAAAAGGCCCAAGCCCCGGACCAGGGGGAAAAGCTCAAAACCGTGCGTCCCTCCCGGGCCGAGATAGAGGCCAGGGTGGTGCAGGAGCTGGCCCTGCTGGGCGAGACCGACATCTTCAAGGAAGGCATCGGGGTGGGCCCCGACGGCTCGGCCAGCTACGACATTCCCATCACCGTCAATCAGCAGGTCGAGCAGTTCATCGACTATTTCCAGAACAAGATTCCCAAGCGCTTCACCATCTATCTCTCCCGCTCCACCCGCTACATGCCCATGATGCGCGGCATCCTGAAGGACTATGGCCTGCCCGAGGACCTGATCTACATGGCCCTCATCGAGAGCGGCTTCTCCTGCACCGCCACCAGCACCGCCGCCGCCGTGGGTCCCTGGCAGTTCATCCGGGCCAGCGGCACCCGCTTCGGGCTGAAGATCGACGCCTGGGTGGACGAGCGCCAGGACCCGGTGAAGAGCACCCACGCCGCGGCCAGGTATCTGCGCGAGCTCTACGCCGAGTTCGGCTCCTGGTATCTGGCCGCCGCGGCCTACAACGCAGGCGAGAACAAGATCCGCCGCGCGCTGAGCCGCTACCAGGCCTCGGACTACTGGACCATCAGCCATCACCAGCGTTCCTACCTGGCCAACGAGACCAAGGAATACGTGCCCAAGATGATCGCCGCGGCGCTCATCGCCAAGGACCCCCAGAAATACGGTTTCGTGGACGTGCCCTATGAGCCGCCCCTGGCCTATGACGAGGTCACGGTGCACCCCGGCATCTCCATGAACGCCCTGGCCAAGGCCACCAACCTTAGCCCCGGCGAGTTGGCCGCCCTCAATCCCGAGTTGGTGCGGGGCGCCACCCCGCCCTTTGGCGGCTCCTACACCCTGCGGGTGCCCCTGGGGGCCGGCCGCCAGTTCGAGACCCTCTACGCCCAGCTCAACCCCGGCGATCTCAAGGCCCGCCTGACCCCGGTCACGGTGGCCGCCTCCAAGGGCGACACCCTGGCCAGCATGGCCAAGCACTATGGCGTGCGCCTGGCCGAGCTACAGGCCTTGAACCCCCGGGCCGGCTCGCGCCAGCTCAAGGCCGGCCAGAGGATCGTGGTGCCCGGCGGCATGCTGGCCGAGGAGGCGCGCGGGCAGAGCGTGGTGGCCAAGGTGGCCGCGCGCCAGTACACCGCCAGCCCGGTCAAGGCCAAGGAGCCGGTGGTATACGCCGCGCCCCACCGCGAGCAGCGCAAGATCACCCACACCGTGGCCAAGGGCGACACCATCTGGGACATCGCCCAGACCTACAACGTGGACCCCAAGGACATCCAGCAGGCCAACGGCAACAAGAACGGCAAGCTGGCGCTGGGGCAGAAGCTGGTCATCTACGCCGCCCACACCAAGGTCGAGGCCAAGGTGGAGCCCCGGGTCAAGCCCCAGGCCGTGGCCGCCGAGCGCAAGGACCTGATCTACAAGGTCCAGAAGGGCGACACCCTCTGGAACATCAGCCGCCGCTTCAACGTGAGCCCCGAGGACATCAAGCGCTGGAACAAGCTTAGCGGCAGCGGACTAACCCCCGGCGACACCCTCACCGTGCGCAGATAGAGCAAGCCGGCCTGGCAGGCGCAATCCCGGCGGGGGGGCCAACCGGCCCTCCCGCTTTTTTTGCCTCGTGTCCAGTATTTATTCGTGGAAGAAGGACTGGGGTCGAGCGCCTCGGCTTCCAAAACGGGTCGGGAAACTCTTTATCGGCGCTAAAAAGGGTTTTCCCCCAACGCCAGATTCCTCGTTACAATATCCCCAGGAGGAACGCATGCCCGAGAAGACGCCCTTGTTCGCCTGGCACCAGGCCCATGGCGGCCGCCTGGTGGATTTCGCCGGCTGGAGCCTGCCGGTGCAGTACCAGGCCGGCATCATCGCCGAGCACCTGGCCTGCCGCAAATCCGGCGCGCTTTTTGACATCAGCCACATGGGGCGCTTTCTGCTCTGCGGCCCCGAGGCCCAGGGCTTTCTGGAAGGCGCGCTCACCAACGACGCCCATCTTTTGGAAGAGGGCCGCTCCCATTACTCCTTCATCTGCGACGAGGACGGCCGGCCCCAAGACGACGCCTATCTGTTCCGCCTTAAACACGACGAGTGGCTCTTGGTGGTCAACGCCTCGGGCCGGGAGCGGGATTGGGAATGGCTGAACCGCTGGCGGCCCCAGGGGGCGGAGATGCTGGACTTGACCAGCAGCCTGGGCATGCTGGCCGTGCAGGGGCCGGAAACCCCGGCTCTGCTGGCCCAGGTGCTGGAGGGCGCTCTGCCGCCGCCCGGGCGGGGGCGGCTGGGCACGGCGCGCTTTGCAAGCTGCCAGGTGCTGGTGAGCCGCTCGGGCTACACCGGCGAACCGCACAGTTTCGAGCTGATGCTGGAGGCGGCCAAGCTGCCGGAACTGTGGGCCGCCCTGGTGGAGGCCGGCCAGCCCCTGGGGGTCATCCCCGCGGGGCTGGGCGCGCGCGACACCCTGCGCCTGGAGGCTGGGCTGCCCCTCTACGGCCACGAGGTGCGGGCCGACCTGCCGCTCCTTGGCCTGCCCCTGGCCCGGGCCGGAATCAACCTGGACTCGCCCAGGCCCTTCCTGGGGCGGCAGGCGTTGCAGGCCCAGGCCGCCGAGCTGGCCGCCGGGCGGGTGGAGCTGGTGCCCCGGATCATCCGGCCGCTCCTGGCCCTGGAGCGGGGCATGATGCGTGAAGGCGCGCCGGTCTTCCTGGAAGGGCGCGAGGTGGGGGTCGTCACCAGCGGCACCACGGTGCCGGCCTGGCGCTTCGTCGACGACACGCCCGGAGATGAGTCCTACACCCGGGCCCTGGGCTTGGCCCTGCTGGATCGCGGGCTGGCTCCGGGGCAAGAGGTGGAGGCGCATTATCGCGGGCGGCCTCTCAAAGCCCGCGTCATGAAGAATCTGCTGGCCCGGGCCGGCGACTATTGCCGCGCCCTGGGAGAGGAGGCTTGAGCATGTCCGACTACCTGGTTCCCCAGGACCTGAAATACACCGGCGAGCACGAGTGGGTGCGCGTGGAAGGCCAGTTGGCCGTGGTGGGGCTCACCGACTACGCCCAGAAGCAACTGGGCGACGTGACCTACGTGGAGCTGCCGCCTTCGGGCAAGGCGGTGAGCCAGATGGGCGAACTGGCCGTGGTGGAGTCGGTCAAGGCGGCCAGCGACGTCTTCGCCCCCTTGGCCGGCACGGTGGCGCAAGTCAACACCGCCCTGGAGGACTCGCCCCAGCTCATCAACTCCGACCCCTACGGCGCGGGCTGGCTGGTCAAGCTCAAGGACTTCGACGCCGGGCAACTGGCCAACCTGCTGGACCCGGCCCAGTACCAGGACCTGTTGCGGGAGGCCTAGAGGCCATGGACTTCATACCCCATACCAGCGACGACCAGGCCCGCATGCTAGAGGCCTTGGGCCTGGGCTCAATCGAGGAGCTGTTCGCGGGGATACCGCCGGAGCTGCGGGCGCGCTCCTGGGATTTGCCCCAGCCCCTGAGCGAGATGGAGGTGAGCGGGCGGCTGACCCGGCTGGCCGCGCAGAACGCCCACGACCTGACCTGCTTCCTGGGCGCGGGGTTCTATGACCACTTCGTACCGGCGGCGGTGGACGCCTTGCTGAGGCGCGGGGAGTTCTACACCGTCTACACCCCCTATCAGCCCGAGATGTCCCAGGGCACCTTGCAGGCCATCTACGAGTACCAGACCGCCATCTGCCGCCTGACCGGGCTGGAGGCGGCCAACGCCTCGCTCTACGACGGGGGCACGGCGCTCTATGAGGCGGCCATGATGGCGGTGCGCAAGACCGGCCGCCGCAAGCTGGTCATTTGCCGGGCGGTCAATCCCATCTACCGCACCATGCTGCGCTCCTACACCGCCAACCTGGACCTGACCCTGGTGGAGGAGGAGGTCTCCAGCGCGGCTGGAGCGGCCTCCCTGGTGGATGAGCAAACCGCCGCGCTGATCATGCAGAACCCCGACTTCTTCGGCCGCCTGCACGACTTCAGCGCGGCCTTCGCCCTGGCCCGCCAGCGGGGCGCGGTGGCCATCCTTTCGGCCAACCCCATCGCCCTGGCCGTGGCCAAGACCCCCGCTGAGATGGGCGCGGAGATCGCCGTGGGCGAAGGCCAGAGCCTGGGCCTGTCGCTCTCCTTTGGCGGACCCTACCTGGGCTACATGGCCGTGCGCCAATCCTTCCTGCGCGCCATGCCCGGCCGGGTGGTGGGGCGCACCCAGGACGCCCAGGGCCGCACCGGCTATTGTCTGACCCTGCAAACCCGCGAGCAGCACATCCGCCGCGAAAAGGCCACCAGCAACATCTGCACCAACCAGGCCCTCTGCGCGGTGGCCGCGCTCATCTACTTGAGCCTGCTGGGCAGAGACGGCCTGGTGGAGCTGGCCCGGCTCAACATGGCCGGCGCGGCCTATGCCAGAGAGCGCCTGAGCGCCGTGCCCGGGGTCAGCCTGCCCGACCAGGGCCCCTGGTTCAACGAGTTCCGCATAGAGTTGCCCACCGACGCCCGCCTGGTGGTGAGCCGGCTCATAGACAAGGGCATGGCCGCCGGCTTCCCCTTGGGGCGCTATTATCCCGAGCAGCCCAACAGCCTGCTGGTGGCGGTGACGGAAAAGCGCGGCAAGGAGGAGATCGGCATCCTGGCCGAGGCCCTGGAAGCGGTGCTGGAGCAGGGCTGAGGGGAAGGGATTCAGGCCAGGGGCGTGAGAGAGGCGGCCACCCGCCCCAGATCGGCCACGGAGAGGGTCTCGGCCCGGCAGCCAGGCTCCAGCCCGGCCCCGCGCAGGGCGTCTTCGATCTGGGCGCGGGGCAGGTTCAGCCCCCCGGCCAGGGCGTTGGCCAGGGTCTTGCGCCGCATGCCAAAGGCGGCCTTGACCACCCGGCTGAACCAGGCCGCGCCGTTCATGCTGGAAAGCTGGGCCAGGGGCTCTTGGCGCGGGGTCAGATGCACCACCCGGCTGTCCACCTGGGGCCGGGGGAAGAACTGCTCCGGCCCCACCCGCATCCCCGGCTTGATCTGGCACCAGCACTGCATCAGAACCGACATGCGGCCATAGTCCTTGCCCCCGGGCGGGGCCAGCAGACGGGTGGCCACCTCGGCTTGGACCATGAACGCCCCCGCCCGCCAGGCGGCGAGGTTCTCCAAGAGGGCGAAGAGCAGGGGCGAGCTGATGGAGTAGGGCAGGTTGCCCACCACCAGCAGAGGCCCGCCCGCTGCCGCCGCCTCCGCCGCCCAGTCCAACTCCAGGGCGTCGGCCAGGCGCAGCTCCACGTTGGCCGCGCCCTGGGCGGCCAGTATCTCCGAAAGCGCCTGGTGCACCCCCCGGTCCACCTCCAGGGCGATGACCCGCCCGGCCAACTGGGCCAGGGCCAGGGTCAAGGCCCCCAGCCCCGCCCCGATCTCCAGCACGGTGTCCCCGGGCTGGATGCCCGCCGAGGCGGCGATCCCCTGGGCCGTGGCCGCGTGGATCAGGAAATTCTGTCCCCGGCGCTTGCTGGCCTGCAAACCCTTGGCTTGCAGTATGGCTAGTGGATGGCTCATGCAGGCATTATAGTTGGGGCTGCCCGCTTTGTCACAGAAGCCATTGGGAGGACATGTCATGGCCATGGTCTTGCTGCGGGTCTTGGACGATCGCTTCCAGACCGACGTGTGGCGGCGCGCCCTGGAGTCGGCCGGGGTGCCTCATGTTCTGCGCTGCTTCGAGGAGACCCCCTACGACGGGCTCTTCGTGGCCCAGCGCGGCTACGCCTCCCTGCACGTGCCCGCCGAGGAGCTGGAGCGCGCCCGCGAGATCGACCGCGAACTGGCCGGCCAGGACCTGCCCCTGCCCGCCAGCGCCGCCGCCCTGGCCCGCCTCATCGACCACACTCTCTTGGACCCGGCCGCCGGCGAGGACGAGCTGGAGGCCCACCTGCAAGAGTGCCTGGAGATGGGCGCGGCCGCGGCCTGTGTCGCGCCCTGGATGGTGCCTTTGGCCGCCACTCGCCTGGCCAAGAGCCCGGTGGCTCTCTGCGCGGTGGCCGGCTTCCCCCTGGGGACATCGCTGACCGCCAGCAAGGCGACCGAGGCCGCCCAACTGGCCCAGGCCGGAGCCCAGGAGATCGACGTGGTCATCAACCGGGGCCTGGTCAACTCAGGAAGGCTCCAGGAGGCCGCCCAGGAGATGGCCCAGGTGGCGCAAGCCGCGCCGGGCTGCCTTATCAAGGTCATCGTGGAGATGCCCCAACTGGGCTTCGAGCTGGGCGAGCGCCTGGCCGGCCTGCTCGCCACCACCGGCGCGCACATGCTCAAAACCGGCACCGGCTTTTTCGGCCCGGCCGAACCGGCCCAGGTGCAGGTGCTGGCCGCCGCCGCCGGCCTGCCGGTCAAGGCCGCCGGCGGCATAGCCAGCCTGGACGACGCGCTGACCATGGCCGCCGCCGGGGCCGCCCGCCTGGGCTCCAGCAAAGGCTACGCCATCTGGCAAGAGGCGCGCGCCCGATGGGGCGGCTAGCCTTCATAGGCCTGGACGGGCTGGGCCTGGACCTGGCCCGCCAGCTGGTCGGTCAGGGCGTCATGCCCCACCTGGGCCGCCTGCTTCAGCTAGGCTCGGCCTGGTCCACCGACTCGCCCCTGCCCGAGGTCTCGCCGGTCTGCTGGACCAGCATGTTCAGCGGCCAGGAACCCGGCGTCCACGGGGTCTACGGCTTTGGCGCGCACCAGACCGGGGCCTATGCCGTGCGCCCGGTGCAGGCCGATGACGTGGCCGCGCCCCGCCTGTGGGACCTGCTCAGCCGGGCCGGCCGCCGCTCCCTGGTGCTCAACGTGCCGCTCACCTACCCGGCCCAGCCCATCAACGGCGTCATGGTCAGCGGCTTCGTGGCCCCGGAGCTCTCCCGGGGCGTGTACCCGCCTCAGATGCTGCCCCGCCTGCAAGCCCTAGGCTACCGCCCCGAGGCCGACCTGGACCTGGGCCAAAGCGACGCCGCCGCCCTGCTAGCCGACGTGGAAAAGGCCCTGGCCGCCCGCCTCGCCCTGTTCAGCCAGATGCTCTGCGAACCCTGGGACTTCTACTGCGCGGTCATCACCGACAGCGACCGGGTCAACCACTTCGCCTGGCCCGCCCTTTGGGACACCGCCCATCCCCTGGCCCCGGCCGCCCTGGGCCTCTACGCCCAGATGGACCGCTTCCTGGGCCAGGCCCTGGAGCGCCTGGAGCCCCAGGTGCGGGCCGGCGACCTGACCCTCATGCTGGCCGCCGACCACGCCTTCGGCCCCATCCGCTCCGAGGTCTACCTGAACCCCTGGCTCAAGGAACGCGGCTTCCTCAGCCTGGCCGGCTCACCCGGCGCGGAGCGCATCCTGCCCGCCAGCCTGGCCCTGGCCCTGGACCCCGGGCGCGTCTATCTGCACCAGGCCCCCCGCTTCCCCGGCGGGCAAAACCTGGACCCCGCCCGCCGCCGCCAGATATTGCACGAGCTGCGCCAGGGCCTGCTGGCCCTGCGCTTCAAACGCCTGCTCACGGAAAACGGCGTCCTGCGCCTCAGCGAGGAAGCCCCGGTGCAGGAGGTCCACCTGGGCGCGGAGCTGTACCACGGCCCCCTGGCCGCCCAGGCCCCCGACCTGGTGGCCGTGGCCGCCCCGGGCTTTTCCCTGCGCGCCGGCCTGGGCCGGCCCGGCGTCTTCGGCCTCAGCCACTTAAGCGGCGCTCACCGCCCCCAGGGAGCCCTGGCCCTGTGCTGGCCGCCCCCGGCCCACCAG
>CAZLSD010000060.1:0-10244 GCA_964561775.1 uncultured Desulfarculus sp.
GGTTTGGGGGGAACCCCTTTTTGCGCTGCAAAAAGGGGTTCCCCCCAAGGATTTACTCCTAAAACAACCCGGTTATTGCCTGCACCATGCCGGAGCGCAGGTAGGGGAAGGCGGTTTCCCAGGGCAGGTTGAGTTGGCGGGCGGTGGTGGTGGCGCGCAGGTAATGGCGCCGCAGGCCTTGTTCGCCATAGGATTCGTAGCCGCGCACCATCTCCGCTATCTGGATATCCGCGGTGACGCCATAGGTTATGACCTGGGTGGTGGCTCCGGTCACGGTTTCGGCCAGGCCCATGGCCAGCGCGCCGATGACCGCGCCGGCCATGGGGCGGTTGCCTCCCAGCACCGCGCCTGCCGCCGCGCCGGCCAGCATGCCGCCTTGGGCCATGCCGGGGGCGTTTTGCAGGGCATTGAAGTTGCCCATGCCCACGTGCAGGACGATGGCTTGCAGGCGGTACCAGGCCTGGGAGGGGTCATCCACCACCCGGTAGCCCTTGGCCGACAGGGCGGCCTTGATGTCCGGGGCCAGGTTGAAGCCGCTTTGATCAGCGGCATTGCGCACTTCCACATAGACCGTGCGTTGGGCCGGGGGCATGGGGGTCAAGAAAACAGTGTTGCTTATCTGGGTTTGCACATCCAGGTGCTGGTACTGGGTGGCGGTGTAGCTGGCGGCGCAGCCTCCGGCTCCCAGGGCCAGGGCGGCCAACAGGGTCAGCATAGCCAACTTGGTCATATTTTTCGCCAACATGCAAATCCCCCTTGAAATGGTTTGCCTATTCTTATGATACTACTCTCTCGCACGGCCGCAAACTGTTCTTGCCGTGCTAAGGGTGCGAAAAAATTACCCCCTCCCCCCGGAGGGGGAGGGGGCGCATTGCTTGGCCGCCCGGCGCGCGCCGGCCTTGGGGCGTGTTTACTCGTCCAGCTTCATGGCGCCCTTGGTCTTTTCGCGACGGCGCTGCTCCTTGCCGGCATAGGTCTGCAGGCAGGGTCCGCGGTCCACCATCACGCACTCCAGGTATTCAGTGATCTCGATGACGCAGGCCCGTATGGCCTTGCCGGCCGGGGTCTTCTCGAAACCGCCGAAGTTGCCGCCGAAGAAGCCGGCATGGATGCCCACGCTGGCGGCGGTGGACTCGCTGGTGCCTTCCACGCTGCGAGAGTAGGTGATCTCACCGGTGGTGGTGTCCACCACGCGCAGGTCCACGGCCATGTAGGACTTTTCCTGCTTGCCGCCGAAGGAGAGCGGCCCCACGTGGATGCCGCCGCCCGCCCCGCTGGTGGATTCCTCATAGGCCGTAACCGTGCCCAGGACCAGATACTGCGCGCCGGTCATCTGGCCAGTGGCCGCGCCGGTGCCCTTGCGGATGCGCCCGCCGGAGGCCATGTCCTGCTCTTTGAGCACGTGCTCTACCTTGCTGCGCTCCACCATGCGGAACTTGCCCGAGCTGGACAGCTCGTTGCTGACCATGCCGGCCAGGTCCCAGCCCATGCCGTGCCGCCACCAGGCCGCGCCCGAGGTGTTCTTGAACTCGGCCACCCCCACCACGGGTTTGGCCTGGGCCATGGCCACCCCGGCCATCAGACCCAACATCAGGACCGCCGCCAGGCTTGCCACCAAAAGCTTGCGCATACCTTATCTCCTTGATGTCTCACGTTAAAAGGGGCGCTCCCCGGCCTTGCGCGCCAAGACCAGGGATAGGCTTCGCTATATATGCATAGATTCTAGCCGAGTTTGCCTTGGCCAGGCAAGAAAAAGGGGCGCTTGAAGACTTGGGGGGGAGCCCTTTTTCGTGCCAGCAAAGGGTTATCCGCACTCAAGCCCGCCTGGGGCAGGCTTATGGCAGGCTTGGGGCCCGCGCCCCCCCACCCCGCTTCCAAAAAAGGCTGCGGGGTGGGGATGCAATCCTTAGGCTGTCGCGAATGCGGTGGGGTGAGGAGACGAACTTGGCGGCAGGGCCAGCCGGTCGCTGGCCTGGGACTGGCTGAGCACCGCCCGGGTGGAGAGCTGGTTGCCCTTGAAGGTCGAGGGGGAGGCGGCCACAGCCAGGATGACCGTGGTCAGGGCCACGTAGTTGAGCCAGCGATCGGCGGGGTTTCTAGCTGGTTCGGCCATGTTTGGTATTTTTAGGAAATAGTTGGGGATCGGTTGAGGATCAGGCCCCACGTGGAGTGGTCTGCCCCTGAAAGGTGTGCCTCTCCATATCGCCGGAAGGGGGTGAGGACACCTCCTCAACGATGAGCTGGCAGATGGGCAGGCCAGGGCGGAGCTTGAGGGGGAAGGGGCCAGCGTTGAATATTTCAAGGGTGATATTTCCGAAAAACCCGGCATGGATTGTGGGAGCTGTCATATGAATTTGAAGGCCCAGGCGTGCTAGGCTGCTGCGCCCCTCGACCCTGGCGGCCAGACAGCAGCCAGGATCTCTATTACCAACTTTTTCAGCGGTCGTGGCGAGGAGGAAATCGTGTTTATTAAGTAATATTGCCCCATCGGAATCTGGTGACAGTTGAGGAAGAAACTCTCTGGCGAGTTCCAGATATTTAAAGCGAGACAAGTCTATTACTATTTCATGGCCCAATCCGCGCGCAGCTTGCTCTACCTTTTTATAATCCCATGCGAAAAAATCCTCGGCTAGATGCAAGTCAACCGCTGAAGTTTGATAATCTTGCGCTTGTGGCTCTGGATCAATAACAAAACGCTTTTGTTTTAAAGCCAACGCGATATCGACGTTGGAAAGTACCATTTAGGCGGCAACCATAATTCTTGAAGGCTTCAATTCAGCCGATTGTCCGGGAACAGAGATAACTATGCCTTCTGGCCTCCTTCCCAATATCCAAACATCAATCTTTCCCTTTGCGGAGTCAGTCGAATCAGGGTGGAATATGCTTTCATCGACAAAGTAGCTTCGCGTGCCATCAACCGTGGTAAACGTGACCAATAGCTCGCTTTTGAACAAACCGGGCTCGGCATCACAGGGAATTTGAGTCTGTTCCACCTGTGGTCCCCTTTCTAGAATTTATTTTTCGCATCTAATCTATCATTTTCCACGACGCCCGTCCAGTATCACAGACTATGCAAAAGCGAGCCGGCGAGGCATACGCCCCGCCGGCTGGCTAGTCGTCTATCACTTGTCGCCCTTGGACACCCCCCCTCCCGCTCCCCTCTCGGCGCGGGGTGGGGGGCATTGGCTCCTAGAGGTTCATCCAGGAGTCGGAGTAGAGGGCGTTGCCCAGGATGACGCGAGCGCCGCGCACGAAGAGCTTGGCCTCGTCGCCTTCCACCTGGCTGGGGTCGCTGATCTCACCGTCCATGACCTTGTGCACCACATCGACCAGATCGTTGCGGCGGCCGCGGGCGATGTCGATGAGGAGCTTGTCTTCGTAGTCGGCGATGCAGGAGAACATGCCGTTGCGCTCCAACATGATCATGTAGATCGAGTTGAGAGGCTCACGCCAGGGGGTGCCGTTGCTGATGTTGGAGAGGCCGTTGGTGGACTTGGCCCCGGGGGCGATGTCCTGCAGCATGCTCATGAAGGTCAGGGTGGCCATGAGCTGGGGCTGCTGGATGTTCACCGGGGTGATGATGGGGTCCACGAAGAGCTTCTCGTTGGGGATGCCGGCCTCGTTGGCGGCGTAGCAGAGCTCCACCGCCAGGGCGGCGCGCTCGTTCTCGTCGCGGGGCAGACCCTCGGGGCCCCAGAGCAGGGCGATCATGTCCGCGCCGTACTTGGCCACCATGGGCAGCATCTTGGTGTAGCGCTCGGGACGGGCCATGACCGAGTTGACCAGGGCGGTGCCCTTGTGCACGGCCAGGCCGGCCTCGATGGCCTCGATGTTGGAGGTGTCCAGGGCCAGCGGGATGTCGGGCACGACTTCCTGCACGGTCTTGACCACCCACTCCATCAGCTCGGGTCCACCCTTGCGGGCCGGTCCCAGGTTGATGTCGATCCAGTCCATGCCGGCCGCCTTCTCCTCCAGGGCCATCTTCTGGATGGGCTCGGGATTGCGGTCCTTGAAGGCCTGGCCGATCTGCTTTTTGATGACGTTTAAGTTCTCGCCGATTAGCTGCATGGGTCTTTTCCCTCCTGGCTCAGGGCGCAGGCTTTTTTAAGCCTTCCACTCCTTGAGGAATTTGGGCAGATGGGCGGCCTCGCGCGGACCGATCTTGATGTTCCAACCAGGCAGTTCCTCTTCCAGGTCGCCGGCGATGGCGGCGGCGTAGCCCGGGATGATGAGGGACTTGTGGTTGACCTTCTGGTCGATTCCGCTCTTTTTGACGAACATGCCCACGTCGTCGCCGCTGAACTTGCCGGCGGCCCAGGCGGTCATGACCGACAGGCCCTCGGTGTCCTTGATGAGAAGCCAGGTGGGCACCCGGGAGCCCTCGATCTCGCCGCTGACGATGAAGTAGGTCAGCGAGAAGTTGGTGGTGATGGCCACCGGGGAGTCGGGGCCGGGGCCGCCGATCTCGTAGATGCCCTGGGTCACGGTCATGGGGCGCTGGGGGTCGGTGTAGATGTTCAAGCGCTCCAACAGCAGCGGGAAGATGGCCTCGGCCTGGAAGTCGTCCAGCACGATGATGCCGGCGTACTTGGCCACCATGGCCGCGGCGGCCACGGTCTGCTCGGCCAGGTCCGCGCTCACCGCGTTGGCGAAGCTGATGGGCGAGAAACCCACCGAGCGGTTGCCGGTGTTAAGGGCGGCGCGGCGGGTGGCGATGTTGTCGGCGAAGATGCCGGCCAGGTCGCGGGCGCCGGTATCGATGACCAGGTCTTTCAGGCCGGCCCCGGTCAGCTCGGTGGTCAGCTCGATGACCTCATCGATGTCCACGCCCTTGACCACCAGGGGCAGGCCGGTCTCGCCGGCCAGGGCGGCCATCTTGTCGGCGTTGGCGCTGGTGGCCGCGGCCAAGAGGGGCTTCTTGTCCTTCAAGGCCTTGGCCACGGGGGCCAGCACGGCGGCGTCCTCGCAGGCCAGGATGAGGGACAGGTCGCTGTTGTCGGTCACGGCCTTGGCCGCGGCCTCGAACTTGGCGGCGTCGCCGGAGGCGCACTCCAGGTAGACCAGCTCGGGGCGCAGGTTCAAGCCCACGCGCTCCCACTGGTACTTGGCCCAGCGCTTTACCTTGTCGGCGATGTCGGCGTCGGTGTCCTTGATAGCCCCGGCGAAGGCGCAGGGGTTGAAGAAGGTTTTCTCATGACGGAAGAGGACCGTCTCGCCGCCCACCTTTATGGCAGTTCCCCCGCTGCCAATGGTGACCGGACGAATGGGGGGGGCGCTGGCCTCGGCCAGTTGCTCCCGGGCCTCGTCGGAGACGTAGGGGCAGGCGTCCAACTCGGCCTTGCCCGCCGCCAGGTTCATGGCGAAGGCCAGGCAGGTGGGAACCCCACACTCCCCACAGTTTGTTTTGGGCAGCAGTTTGAATATCTGAATGCCGGTTAGGGCCATGCTCCACTCCTTCCCGAAAAACCCGCATCCTACGGTAGTCAGGGGGCCCTCCGGCGGAGGGCCCCCTGTTTTGTCTTATCCCACGATGGGCGGCATGCTCAAAGCGGGGTGGTTGACTTTCTTGAGGTACTCCATGACCGTGGCCTCGTCGGTGCCCACGGTCTCGTCGGCGATCTTGTCGAACAGGTCCGGCACGCCCATTTCCTTGCCGCGGCGATCGATACCCTCGCGCAGCTCTTCCTTCAAGGACTTGGGCATCCATACCATGCGCAGCAGGCCGCCGTCGCCGGCCACGTACTTGCGCTGGGTGATGTTGTACTTGCTGTGGCCCACGAAGCCGGGGCTGGAAGCGCCGCCGCCCATGACGCCGGCCAGGGTGGTGAACTTCATGCCGCAGGGGGTCTCGCCGGTGTAGTCGCGGTGCACGGTCATAAGGCCGTTGCAGCCGGGCAACAGGGCGGCGATGCACTCGCAGCAGCCGCAGGTGGTCATGGGGTCATAGACGATGGAGTAGAAGTTGTAGTGGTCGATCTTCTGCCGGCTCGCCTTGTAGACGAACTCGTTGCAGCCCTTCCACTGGCCCAGCACCGGGTCCAGGCACTCGCCCTTCTCGATGGGCTGGTTGGGACCGGTGGGGTTGATCTCGAAGGAGGCCTTGCAGTCCATCCAGTTGTAGGCGCCGCACAGGCCGGTGCGCTCCGGGCTGACCACGCAGACGTGGCTGGGGGCGAAGGACTGGCACAGGGTGCAGGAGTAGTAGGTCTCCACCGACTCGTCGGTCATGTTCTCCACGCGGGCGTCGCGGGTCTTGTAGGCGGCGCGGGCCTTGGCGGTGAACTTGTCCACGTCTTCCTTGTCGGTGTAGAGGGTGACCTGCACCTTGTCCAGGATGGAGCCGAAGTCCTTGTGGAACATGTCGTGCAAGATCTGGCCGATGTGCTTGAGCTCGAAGCCCTTGTCCACGGCCGGACGGCCCATGCGGATCCAGGCGATGTCGCGCTGGCCGATGTGCATGACGCCCTGGGCGTAGTTCACCAGGTGGTGAATCTGGCGCTCCAGGATGGGCTCGAAGTCGGGCTGCATCTTGCGGCCGGCCACCTGCACGTAGATGCCCAGGGGAAGCCTGCCGCCCTTGTCGCCCAGGTCCTTGAGGTCCTTGCCGATCACGATGACCTTGTTGTCCTCGATCTCGTCCATGTCGGCCATCTCGACCATCTCGGTGGCCTGGGTCTTGCCGCCACCCATCTCCACGAACAGGTCATCCTTGCGGATGCGCTCGCCCTCGAAGGCCGCGCCGTAGGACACCGGCACGTCCACCTTGGTGACCACGGTCTTGAGACCGCGGATCTCCACGGATTTTTGGACCATGTCCTCGTGCTTGACGTTGGCCACCACGTGCTCGTAGGTGCACACGCCGGTGGGCAGGATCTCGGGGATGTCGGTGTCGCTGATGGTGGGGAAGCCCCAGTTCACGCAGCCGGCGGCGTTGGCCGCCCACTCGGCATTGACCTCGCCCAGGGCGTTGACGAAGGCGAAGATGCGGTCCTTGTTATAGAGCAGCATCTTGCGGAAGTCGCCGGGCTTGATGCCGCCGAAGGCCATGGCCGCGCGGTTGGCGAAGCCCAGGGCGAAGACGGCCGCGCTGATGTCGGGTCCGAAGGGCACCAAGCGGGTGTTCCAGCCCACCTGCACGCCAGCCTCGATGAGCTGCTCGGTGAAGGTGGTGCCGGCCTGGTTGGCGCACATGAACACGTAGAGGTTGCGGCGCTGATACTCCTCGGCGATGAGCTTGGCGATCTCGGGGCTGGGGGCGGCGCCCACGATGGCGGCGAAGCCCGGAGCCGAACCGTCCACGAACTCCACGCCGCGCTTACGGAACACGGTGTCCTCGGCCGCGCCCAGCCAGATCTTGCCGGACTCGGGGTCGCAGACCTCGGAGACGGAGTAGAAGTCAGGGTCGTCGATGTAACGGATGGCCTCGACCACCTCCTCGGCGAACAGGGCGGCCATGCCGGCGTCCAGCAGGGGTCCCAGGTAGGGCAGGTGGTTGAAGTTTTTCACGTGGGGGGGCAGCAGCCGACGGGTCACGTCCATGGCCTTCTTGGCGTCGCCCAGGTTCTTGACGGGAATGCCCAGCAAAGAGTAGATGATGGGCAGGTGATAGGCGGTGTTGGGGAACTCCAGCTTCTTCTCGGGGCCGTACTGCTCCAGAGCTCTCTTGTAGATGCCCTCGGCCTTGGAGACAATGTTGTAGGCGCCTTGGATGGCGGCGAACGCTACCAGTTTGGACATTTTTCTTGGCTCCTCTTCCTGCAGGAATTAAGCGGCGTCCAGCTTCTGCCGGTCGGCCATGTCCATGAGCACGCGCTCCTTGGCCTTGTCCAGGCCCAGGGCCTTGCGCTTCTTGTCGATGTGCTCGATCATCTTGCGGGCGTGCTCGTAGGGGTCCATCACCAGGTCCCACTTGCCGCCGTAGATGCCCTCCAGCTCCTCGAACAGGTGCTTCTGGAAACGGGGAGCGCCGGTGACCGGCAGTCCCACGCCGAAGACGGTGTAGACGCCGCTGGCCACGAAGTAGTGTCCGATGCTGATGGCCTTCTCGCTCATCCACTCGGGGGCGGAGCCGGCCGCGGGCAGGTCGCTGATGTCCTTGCCCAGACCGCCGGCCTTGACCACCTGGGTGGCGGCCATGAGGATGCGGCTGTTGTCCACGCAGGAGCCCATGTGCAGCACCGGCGGGATGCCCACCGTCTCGCAGACCTCGGCCAGGCCGGGGCCGCAGAAGACCTTGGCGCTTTCCGGGGTGAGCAGGCCGGCCTTGCCGCAAGCCATGGCGTTGCAGCCGGTGGTCAGCACGATGACGTCGTTCTTCAAAAGCTCCTTGACGATGATCAGGTGATCGGAGTCGTGCATGGTGCGGGCGTTGTTGCAGCCCACCACGCCGCCGATGCCGCGGATACGGCCGTTGATGATGTTCTCGTTAAGGGGCACGAAGGAACCGCGGAAGGTGCCGCCCAGGTGATAGTTGATGGCTTCCCAGGAGAAGCCCACCACCATCTTTTCCTTGGCGCTGGGGATCTGCACCGCGGCGGGACGGCGGTTGACGAAGTTGTCCACGGCGGTGCGGACGATCTTCATGCCGTCTTCCAGGGCGTGGTGCTCGTCGAACTCGATGTGGGTGGTCTCACCCGACTCGATCATGCAGCGGGGGTTGGTGGTGATGAGCTTGGTGTGGTAGCACTTGGCCACGTTGGCCAGGTTCTCCATGATGCACTGCACGTCCACCACCATGGCGTCCAGGGCGCCGGTCACGATGGCCAGCTCCTGCTGCAGGTAGTTGCCGGCGATGGGCATGCCGTGGCGGACCAGGATCTCGTTGGCGGTGCAGCACATGCCGGCCAGCACGATGCCCTTGGCGCCCTTGGTCTTGGCGTAGTCGAGCATCTCGGGGGACTGGGCGGCCACCACGATCATCTCGGAGAGCAGCGGCTCGTGGCCGTGCACGATGATGTTGACGTGGTCTTCCTTCAGAACGCCCAGGTTGATCTCGCCCTGGATGGGGTAGGGCGTGCCAAAGAGCACGTCCTGCAGGTCGGTGGCGATCATGGAGCCGGCCCAGCCGTCGGCCAGGGCGGCGCGGGTGCACTGCTTGACTATGTTGTGGTAGTCCTGGTCCACGCCCATGTGGGTGCGGTGCATGATTTCCACGATCTCGCGGTCGATGCCGCGGGGAATCACGTCCAGTTTCTTCCACAGCTCATAGCGGGGGGCGGGGGCGCGCTTGGCGTAATAGACCTCACCGGTCTGCTGACCCCACTGGCCCAGGGCCTTCTCGCCAACTTCCTCGGCGATCTCGAAGATGTCGCGCTGGACTTCCTGGCCGTCCACCAGCACGGTGGTGGGCACCTCGAAGTCGGGAGCGATCTCCAGGAGCTTCTCGGTGTCCTTCAAGGTGTAGTCGTTGGTCTCCTTGCGCGCGGCGGCCAGGAAGACCTCGGCCACGCCGCGGCCATGGTCGCTGTGGGCGGCGGCGCCAGCGGCCACCATGCGGGCGAAGTTGCGGGCCGCGATGGTCTCGGGGGTGGCCCCGCACAGGCCCTTGCGGTCGTCCACGCCGCTGTCGGTGACCTTCTTGGTCAGGGGCAGACGGCAGGGGCCCTGGGAGCAGTTCTTGCAGCAGGTGCCCTGCTCGCCGATGTTACAGGGTTTCATGGTGACAGCCCGGTCGAAGATGGTTTCCACACCATCGGCCTGGGCCTTGGCCAGCATCTGCGTGGTGGCCACGTCTACGCTGACTTCTTTGGGATTGGCCTTCTTGGCTTCCTTGACTACTTCGGCCTTTTTGATCTCATCTGCCGACATCAGAGGTTCCTCCTCATCATTTAGGGTGTACCCCCTCTCTACATTCGTAACTTGACGAGGGCCTCCCAACCCTCGATCGTCTACCTTACTGTCGTCCGCCTACTTGAGATAACCAGGGCCGCGCAGGGACCAGCGCTCCAGGGTGAATAGGATATAGGCCGCGTCGGGACCGGCGATGCCGGACTGACGGTCCTTGCCATACTCCACGCCTTCCTTCTTGACGGTCTTGGCGTGGTGGGCGTGGGCGGCGCGCTCCTCGGCGCGCTTGCGGCGCAGCTCGTTGAGTTCGGCCTGCTCTTGAGCCTTTTTCTGCTCGCGGGCGGCGACCTCGGCGGCGGCGGCGGCCTTGGCCTCGGCTTCCGCCTTGGCCTTGGCCTGGGCATCGGCCTTCACCTTGGCCTCGGCGGCGGCCTTGGCCTGGGCCTCGGCCAGCAGCT
>CAZLSD010000060.1:10344-14845 GCA_964561775.1 uncultured Desulfarculus sp.
TCGGCCTTCACCTTGGCCTCGGCGGCGGCCTTGGCCTGGGCCTCGGCCAGCAGCTTCACCTTGGCCTCGGCCTCGGCCTGAGCCTTGGCGTCCAAGGCCGGAGCGGCCGGGGCGGCGGCGGCCGGAGCGGCGGCCGGCTTGGGAGCGGCGGCGGCGGCGGGCTTGGCGGCAGGCTTGGCGGCGCCGGCGATGGGAGCGGCCTTGGGACGGTCCACCTTGGCCTTGGGCGCGGCGGCGGCGCGCGGGGCGGTCAGCTTGTCCATGAAGCCCTTGACCAGAGCCAGGGACTTGGGATGGCGCAGGATGACGATGTCCGAGCCAGCCAGCAGGAAGGAGACCGCGGCGGTGGCCTCCATGAGCACGCCGCGCATGGCGCTGTCGCCCAGCTCGGGAGCGTCCTCGTTGGAAAGCTTGGCTTCCTTGGACTTCCAGACCTCGTTGCCCACATTATTAATGATGGGCAGCACCAGCTTGTCGTCCTCCTGGACCAGGGCGGCCATGCGGATGCGCTCCATGACCGAGTAGGAGTACTCCATGCCGTAGCCCAGACCGCCGGTGGTGGGGTCGATGACGATGCGCTCCAGGGGCACGCCCAGGTTGCTAAGCAGGATGTTGAGCTGCTTGGCCAGGTTCACGTCGATGGGGCTGCTGGAGATGATGGACTGGTTGTAGGCCAGGGCGGCGGCGCCCACGGCCTTGTGGTTGTCCTCGTCCACCGGGCCCAGGAGCAGGTTCTTGCCCTGGAAGTCCTCGGCGATGCGCTTCAGGGACTCGGCATCCTTGTTGGAGTTGGCGCAGCCCCAGACGATGACCGGCACTTGCACCGCGGCCAGCACCTTGCCCACGGCCTCGGAGGCCTTCTCGGGGGGCGCGTCGTTGGCGTTGGGGTCGGTGGACTTCAGCTGGACCACGATGGCCTCGGCCCCGAACTGCTCCACGCACTTCTTGGCCCAGGCGCCGGGGTCGCCGGCCACGTCGGCCACGGGGTCCAGACAGGCGGCGGGCCAGTCTTCGGGCATCATGTCCCACACCTCCATGGCCAGCACGGGGCGGCGGGGCATCTGCCCCTCGAAGGTGTGGAATGGGTAGCTGTTCTCGCCGCCCACCTTGAGCGCCTTGTCGCCCTGGCCCAGGGTGACCTCAAGGATTTTGCCGGAGTAGGTTACTTTCGGTATTGCAAAGGCCACAGCAGCTCCCTCCCGTTTCAAGAGGTTTAGTTAGTAACTCCTTGTTACCGTTGAGCGGCCGCCTCCTCTTCGACCGAAGCGCCCAAAGCCGGGAAGGGACGGTTTTCGCTACCCGCCCCGCCTCGTCTTTTAGCTGCGCACCGGACGAAAACGGCCGCTTTATTCCCAAGATAGCCCAGGAAAGGCGGCACCACGCTATTACATAAGCATGCGGCTGTCAAGAAAAAAGAATTTGGCACAAGCGCCACTTATCCACGTATTTACTGGTTTTTCCCGCCCCAGCCCCAAAAAGGGATGCAGGAGTCCGGTATTTTTGTGCAATGTGCGCTTGTGCCACTTGGAACAGCCCACGGGACGCCCCTTTGCGGGGCCCCTTGATATACTTATGCGGACAACTCCGGAATAATCTTGGCGAAAATGGCGAAGGCCGCCGCCAGGGCCGGATTTTCCACCGGCAATTGGCTGGTGGCCTGGCCGTGGGCGTCGAATTTGGCCAGGGTGTCGTCGTCGGGGATGTAGCCGGCCAGGTCGAGGCCCAGTTCCTTGACCACCTCAAGCTGTTGTTGCGAGGGCTGACCGCGCACCATGGATAGTATGAGGTGGCTCTCGCCCTTCAGTATCTTCATTTCCTGGGCCAGCTGCTGCACGCGGGCGGCGGCGGTCAAGCTGCGGCGGCTGGGGTCGCTGACCACCAGGAGCAGGTCCACGCGCTGGGTGGTGACCCGGCTGATGTGCTCCATGCCGGCCTCGTTGTCCACCACCAGATAGCGGTAGTTGACGGCCAGTTTGTCCATGCTGTCGGTGAGCAGGTGGTTGGCGGCGCAGTAGCAACCAGCCCCCTCGGGGCGGCCCATGGCGATGAGGTCGAAGCCCTGCGACTCCATCAGGCATTGGTTCACCCGCATCTGGATGAACATGTCCTTGGTCATGCCCTCGCTCTGGCCCTTCTTCATGTCCTCGCGGGCCTCGCCCAGGGTGCCTTCCAGCTTGATGCCCAGCACGTCGTTCAGGTTGCTGTTGGAATCGGCGTCCACGGCCAGCACGGGGGTCAGGCCTCGGCTGACCAGGTAGCGCACCAACATACCGGCCACGGTGGTTTTGCCCACCCCGCCCTTGCCAGCGATAGCGATGGTATAAGCCAAGTTATTCTCCAGAGTTAGAGGGTAAGCCTCCTGGGAGGGGTTTTTTTGCAAATCAGTGTCAAAATAGTGAGGCACAAGCGGTAGCCTGTCAAGTATGGGCGAGTTCCTGTAACGGAGGGTGCTTTGGCCTTGCCAAGACCTTGTCTTTTTGCTTAAATATATCCCAAGGGTGGGGCGCACTCTGCCCAGAGGTTCTCCGGAACGGAGAACGCGGCGCTCCCAACTCCAAGGCCAGCCTATTCTCTCAACACCCACAGCATTGGCCACAAGGCAGGGAGATCCGCCCCATGTCGCAGCATGAGTTATGGCTGGCAGTCCTGGACAGGCTTAGCAGCCACATTCCCCAGAAAGAAGTAGACCTCTGGCTGGCTCCCTTGGAGCTGCGCCTGGAGGAAGGGCGGGCGGTACTGCTTTTGCCCAACCGGTTCTTCGCCCAGTGGGTGGGGGAGCGTTATCTGTCCTCGGTGCAGCAGGCCTTGTCCCAGGTGCTGGGGCATCCGGTCAGCCTGGGCATGGAGACGGGGGTTCTGGAACTGGCCCCGGCCCTGCCCGCTCCGCCTCCGGTCGAGGCGGCCATGCCGCCAGGGCCTGGTCTAAACCCGCTATTCACCTTCGCCTCCTTCGTGGTGGGTCCGTGCAACGAACTGGCCTATTCGGCCTGCCAGGCGGTGGCGGATCAGCCGGGGCGGCTCTACAACCCGGTCCTGCTCTATGGCGGGGCGGGTCTGGGCAAGACCCATCTGCTCACGGCGGTGGGCAACCACCTGCTTAAACGACGGCCCGGCTTCAAGGTGCATTACTGCTCGGCCGAGGGCTTCACCAATGATCTCATGCAGGCGGTGCGTTTCGACGGTCTGGCGGCTTTCCAGGAGAAGTACCGCCAGATGGACTGCCTGCTCATAGACGACATCCAGTTCCTGGGCGGGCGCGAGCGCACCCAGGAGGAGCTTTTCCACACCTTCAACGCCCTGGCCGCGGCGGGCAAGCAGATGGTGCTTTCCAGCGACAAGATACCCCGCGAGATAGCCGGGCTGGAAAAACGCCTGCGCACCCGTTTCGAGGGCGGCCTCTTGGCCGATTTGCAGCCGCCGGACGAGGAGACCAAGGCGGTCATCCTGCAGAAGAAGGCGGCCGAGCGGGGGCTGGACCTTTCGCGCAAGGTGGCCTTGTTCCTGGCCCGGCAGCCGGAGAACAACGTGCGCGTGCTGGAGGGGTATCTGACCCGGGTCATCGCGGTGAGCAGTTTCCAGGGGGTGGAGATCACCATGGACCTGGTGCGGCGGCTGGTGAGCCCCTTGGCCGGAGAGCGGCGGGTCAGTCTGGACGCGGTGCTCTCGGCGGTGGCCAACAGCTTCGGGGTCAAGGTGAGCGAGCTGAAGGGCAGCCGCAAGTCGCGCGAGGTGAGCCAGCCCCGCCAGGTGGCCATGTATCTGGCCCGCCGCCTGACCCGCCACTCCTTCCCGGAGATCGGGCGCTGGTTCGGGGGCAAGGACCACTCCACGGTGGTCAAGGGGGTCAAGAAGGTGGAGACGCTGCTGCGCGACAACCCCCAGCTGGCCCAGCAGGTGCGCGAGGTGGAGAGATCCCTGCGCGAGGACAGCGCGGCCGGGGGCGCGGTGGTGGAGTAGGAGTGGAAAAGAGGCGCGCACCAGGGCGAGCGGTGGAAAACCTGGCGGGGCGGTGGAAAAGATCGCGAGGTCATAACCACGTCATTACACGCGGTTAAAGCAGTTTTCCCCAATTGGGCCGGCTCTTTGGCAACTACTATTTAATTTAAGAAACTCTAACCAAGTTAGAGAGAGGCCGTCTGGGGAGTTGCCAGCGCCTGGGCGGAGGCGGGGCGGGGTTCCGTCCGGATAAATCGGGCAAGGTTAAAGAAAGAACAAGAGAGCCTGGTCCTGGTGGGGCCAGGCTCTCTCCTTTGTAGCGCGCATGCTCCCAACCGCCTTATCGCGTAAACGTCTTTGCGAGGGGTGGGAGAGTGGACCACGAGCAGACGGGCTTGTCTCTGCTTTTCTGTCTCTACCTCCTTCGGGCCTTATCTTCCGCCTTTTCCCGGCAAGACCTAGCGGGGCTGTGATGAAACCACGCGCCACGAAATACCAGGAGAAGAAGCCGCGCTCCGGCTCTGATCCCCTTCGCCGCCGCTCTGCTGGTGCGCGGGTTGCGGCC
>CAZLSD010000061.1:0-14740 GCA_964561775.1 uncultured Desulfarculus sp.
CCCCAGACCCCCCTTCCTAAAAAAGCGTGTGTTTTGCCTGGCGCAGAACGGGCGTGAAATTTTTTTCCGCGGGCAAGACGGGCGGGGATAAACCCCGCCCCCACATCAAGAAACAAGATATTCTTCGTAGGGGCGGGGTTTATCCCCGCCCGTCTTGGTCCCCCCAAATTAGGCTTCATGGTTGCGCTTGGTTGCTGGCCGCCAAAGCCTGCGCTCACCCCCTTCGCTTTTTTAGGAAGGTGGGTTTGGGGGGAAACCCTTTTTTGGTGTCCATTACCTGCCAGCAAAGCCATCCATGGCTTTGCTGGCGCCTCGGCCGGGCAAAAGCGCGGTTTTGCCCGGCCTCACGGGCGCTATCGCGCCCGGGCGGGCCATCACCGGGCCCCAAGCAAGCTCTGCTTGCTTGGGTGGTTTCCATGGCCCGCAAAAAGGGTTTCCCCCCATCCTCTTCTACTCCTATTTCTCCCCCTCGCCCCAAGCCTTGCGGCTGCGGGCGATCTTTTTGCGCACCAGGTCCCAGGTGGGGGTGGTTAGGAAGGAGGAGCGCCAGTGTTCCAGCAGGCTGGTGAACATGGGGTAGGGCAAGGAGAGGGTGATCTCGTCGGTCTTGAGGAATTTGCGGCAGGAGGGGTCCCAGCCGCCCAGCACGGCCTTGGGGCTGCCCTGGGCCAGGTATTTGAGCGGCCAGGTGACCAGGTTGGAGCAGCCAGCTCCCCAGGGGCTCTTGACGGCCTCCAGGTCGCCGCTGGCCCACAGGCAGAGCTGGTGCAGGCCGCTTATGGTCTCGGGGCGGGCGAAGAAGTTGACCAGGAGGGGCGTCTGGCCGGGGGTGAACTGGGACAGGGGCTTGAAGACGCAACAGGGCTGGGGCGCGGGCAGGGGGTCGATGGCCTGGTAAAAGTCGCGGGCGGCCTGGGGCGTGTCGAAGTAATGCTCGCCGGGGAAGAGGCCGGGGACGCCCGTGGAGACGTAGTGGACGATGGCCTCCAGCTGGGGCTTGTTGTAGCCCAGGAAGAAGGCCCCGCCCAGACAGCCCCAGCGCTGGGCCGAGAACCAGGCCGCGCTGTTTTTCTTGCGCGCCAGCCAGATGTGCCCCAGCACGCAGGAGAAGTCCTTGAAGGCCGCGCCCAGGTCGGCCTGGCCGGCGGCCTCGTCGGCGGCGCTGGGCAGCAGCGCGGGCTTGGGTGTTTGGCCCTGCTCCGGCTCCTTATCGGCATAGAACATGCCGAAGGGCTCCTCGTCATAGCCCAGGACTTCCAGGAAGCTTCGCAACTCGGCGGGATCGTGGGGCATGTTTATCTCCTTTGCAGCCAGTCCGGGGGCTCAGGCCTTGCCCACCAGGAAGATTCCCAGCACGATGGCCAGCAGGCCGGCGTATTGCCAGGGGTTCAATGATTCGCCGAAAACCAGGGCGGCTCCCAGCACCACCACCAGGAAATTGGCGCCGGCCACCACGGGGGTGGCCAGGGAGGCCGGCAAATTCTCCATGGACTTGGCCAGCAGAAAGACGTTGAGCAGGAACAAGGAGATGGCGCCCATGAACCAGGGCGAGACCGCGGTCTCGAAAGGCCCCAGGTTGGCCCGTTTCAGCATGAGATTCCCCACCCCCGCGCTTAGCCCCGACAGCAGCATCATCATCCATCCGGTCAGATTAGGCTCCACCATGGCTTGTCCCCCCTGTTCATTGTAACGCGGCGGCGGGCATTGACGCCGGCCAGGCAATGATTGACATCCACCAGCGTCTGGGTCTACATTGCCTTTTCTGTAATACTATAAGTCATGGGTTCCGCCCTGGGGAACCTCAACATCTGGGTGGGAGAGGGCATGACCTCCAGCCCCCGGTTCGGACTGCCTCCCGAGGTCAGGCGGTTCTCGGGCCTCTATCGCTTCATTGGCCCGGAGCGTTTCGCCGAGTTGGGCGTGGATTCGGAGGACGTGCCCCTGGGCACCTTCCCGGCCGAGAACCATCCGCCCTTCCTGCCCGACCGCTTCGGCGGCAACGCCTATGGCCTGGGGCTCTTCGAGCAGACCATCCTGCCCGAGGAGGAGGCGGCCCTGTTGCAGAAGGTGGACTTCTGCGAGCCGGGGCAACTGGCCGCCAACTACCGGGGCATAAACGACATCTTCAAGCGCCTGGGCCTGCTCATCCGCTATTCCCGCCTGGGCCAGCCATTCTATCTCATCCCCCGCCAGTTCGTGGCCCACTTCCTGGCCGAGGTGCAGGCCAAGACCGACCTCATCACCGGCTTCCTGGGGGGGCTCTTGGGCCGCCGCCTGCGCGAGACCATGCGGGTGGGGCTGGTGGCCAGCGACTATGAACTGCTGCTGCCCGAGTTGCAGGCGCGTCTGCCCCATCTGGAATTTTTGCTGCTGGACTCCCTGGAGGCCCTGACCGCTCGGCCGGGGCGGCCCCTGCACGCCCTGGTCATGGTGGGCGATCCCCGCGACTTCATCCTGAACGAGCGCCGCCGCCTGGGCTTCGAGCCGCCCCGCGACCGGGAAGGGCGCGAGGCCTATGGCCACTTCATGGTCAGCCGCTTCTATGACCTGCTGGAGGAGGACGGCGAGCTGTTGGCCCTTTGCGACCGGCCCCTGGCCAGCTCGCGGGAGACGGTGCAGGTCACCTTCAAGCGCCAGGACGAGCTCAAGCGCTTTCTGCTATTCAGCCACGTCTACCGCACCAGGCGGCGCTATCAAAGCCGCGAGGGCCTGACCCTCACCATAAACCGCTTCGATTTCCATGCCTTCCTGACTGGACTGGGCGTGTACCACGAGACGGTGGAGGGGCTTTTGGGCGGGCGGCTGCTGCCCCAGGTCACTCCGCCGGAGATCGACCTGCTGCCCTACCAGGACCTGCCCATGCCCCGGGGCTCGGCCCCCCGCCTGCTCTCGGCCTGGCAGCGCTGGTTCGCCCCCTTTTTCCACACCCGCTCCCTGACATCCCAACTGCCCCAGGCCCAACGCCAGGAGTGGGAGGAGCGCTATGCCCTGGTGGGGGAACTGCCCCCCACCCAGGTGGTGCTGGAGGCGGTGCGCCGCGTCCCCCTGGTCCCCCTGGCCCACCTGGAGACCCAGGCCGGACGCCGCCACCTGGTGGGCTGCGACCGGGCCCTCCTGGCCGGCTACAAGGACTCCATGTCCTACGTGCAGGACGTGCTCAAGATGCTCATCCAGGTCAAGGAGGGCTCCTTCGCCGGCCTGGCCGGCCTGGAGCTTTCCCGCCTGCGCAAGCCCTTCGAGGCCCTGCACCGCCACGGCCAGCTCATGGACGTGCTGCAACTGATGGACCTGGCTCCCCGCCTGGCCCGCCTGGAGGGCAGGCTCAATCCCCAGCAGGCGCTGGGTCCGCGCACCCCGGTGCTGGCCAACCTGGAGAAGCTCTCGCTCATGGGGCTGCCCGAAGGCCCCCTGGGCCAGCTCTATCTCATCGTGCTGGGGCATTCCACCATGAGCCGGGTCACCTTCGGCAAGCTGCCCGAGACCACCCTGGCCCCCTTGACCGACGTGGGGCGCTATCACAGCCTGGAGGAGGCCATCGGCATCATCCGGCTCTACCGCCTGCTCTCGGTGGCCGAGAGCGCCGCCGCCGGCGAGAAGCCCTTGAGCCACGAGCAGGTGGAGGAGCTGTTCAAGCTCTATGACAACGCCATCCGGGTGGTGACCGACCCGGACATAGGCTGGAGCGACATCGAGGACGACGAGATCTCGCGCCTGGGCGGGGTGCAGGCCAAGACCGCGCGCAAGATGCTCAAGCTCTTCGATCTCTTCGAATACCTGGATCGCTGGCGCGATTTGGAGCAGGCCGGCCCGCGCACCAAGGAGGCCCTGGCCGACTTCTCGCCGGCCAAGCTGGCCCGCATCCAGAGCGTCATCGAGCTGTTGCAGCAGGCGCGGCGCTTCGTGGAGCGCTTCTACGCCGGCGACTCCTCGGCCCGGCCCTATTTCTTCCGCGCCTTGCTAAGCTGTGAACTGCACGGCACCGGCCGCCTGCTGCCCCGCCTGGGCGCGGCGGCCGGCTTCACCCTGCTCTGGATCTGCGTGCACACCAGCGAGCGCCGGCTCATCAACTTCAACCACCTGCTGGATTCGGAACGCCCGGAGCAGCGCGACAAGCGCCTGGACAAGCTGCGCGGCGCGCTCTTGGGCCTGACCCCGGAGCAGCTCTCGCCCGAGTGGCTGGCCCAGCGCCGGGAGGCCCTGGCCCAGCGCGGCGAGGCCTATGTGCGCGACAGCGGCCTCTTCCTGACCCTGGACGCCGGCACCGGCGCGTTGACCCCCCGCTTCATCGACGTGCTGGAGGAACTGACCCGCTTCAAGCAGGAGCTGAACCTGACCCTGGGCCAGCCCCTGGCCCGGGTGCCCGATCACCGCCTGGCGGCCATGGACCACCGCTCCCAGGCCGTGGGACGCTTCATAAGCGCGCTGAAGGAGGAAGCGGCCGGCGGCGGGGCGGCCTCCCTGCGGCCGGACATGGCCGACGAGTACCGGGGCCTGCAACGCCAACTGGAGCACTACCTGCTGGAGCAACTCTTCGACCTGGCCGCCTTCGCCGGCAACCTGCGCCGGGTGGTGGAGAACTGTCCCCACCTGGCCGGACGCCTGCTGCCCCAGGAGGCGGGCCACCCCCAGACCCAGCGCAGGCTCTCGGCCGCGGCCAAGCTGAGCGCCCTGCACGGCCGCCGCCTGGACATGTTCCAGGACATGGCCGCTTCCCACGAGATGGCCCGCAACCAGTTCGGAGCCAACGCCGCCGGCATCGTGGGGGTCAGCCCCCTGCAATTCCAGGAACTCACCTCCAGCCTGCACCAACTGGTCACCTCCCAGCCCCGTCTGGCCAGCCTGCTCATGGTGACGGTGCTGCTCTTCGACCAGCAGGGCCGCCCGGCCCGCCTGGAGCCGGGGGCGCGGCCGCCGCTCAGCTCCAGCCTGGAACTGGCCCAGGCCATGCGCCGCGACCTGGACTTCACGCTGGCCCACCACGACCTGTGGCGGCAGGTGGTCTTCGGCGAGGCCAGCCTGGCCTCCCTGTCTCCCTTGCTGGAGATGGACGACCCCCCCTTGGTGGAGGCCCTCTTCGTGCTGGGCGTCATCACCTGCGCCGCCAGCCTGGAGGGCGGCTTCACCGAAGATATACTGGAGCGCTTGCTGGCCCTGCGCGAACTGGTGCGCGGCCTCATCATCGGCGGCCGCCAAGCCCGCCAGGCCCAGGAGGAGATGATCGAGGAGCATGGACGCCAGCACTTCGCCTTTGACCGCTATCTGGAGCTGCAACGCGAGGAGTCGCCCGTGGCCGGGCTGCGCCAGATGCTGGAGACCGAGCAGCCGCCCCCCACGGAACAGCGGCGCTGGCGGGAGAAGGGCCAGTGGGACGCGGGCATTGACCGGCTCATGGGCCTGCGCGGCCTCTATTACATCGATTTCCTGGACCTGATGATGCTGCGCCACGGCCTGCCCGTGGCCTTCATCTACCGGCTCAAGGCCCTGCGCTCACTGGGGGCCACCCAGTTCGAGCGAGACCTCTTCGAGGGCCTGCGCCTCTACCGGGGTCTCATGCTGCTGCGCCGGGAGTACCAGGGCTTCTTGGTCAACTCCCTGGCCGACCCAGGGCGGCCGGTCATGCTGCACGGTTTCGCCAAGGCCGCCGAGCGTCTGACCTATCCCAACCAGATCCGCCTGCTGCTCTTGGGCCTGGCCGCGGCGGCCAAGCTGGGCATGGAGCTCCAGCGCCAGTTCACCGTCAGTTTCTGGCCCCTGGCCCGGGTGATGGCCACCAAGTTCGAGGTGGTCAACGAGGTGTTCTCCCGCCTGGACCCGGGCGACATCCTTAACCGCCCCCGCTTCGTGCAAGCCCTGCTGGGGGCCCAGCAGGGCTTGAGCCTGCGCCTGGATCAGGAAGAGAACCTGCTCAGCATCGACATAGCCGACCTGGCCCGCATAGACCGCCGCATCGAGGCCGTGCGCCGGGCCAGCACCCCCAACAAGCTCAAGCGCCTGTATCACCAGGAGCTGACCAAGCTCAAGCTCACCTCCTACAGCACCCTGGATTATCAGCAGCGCCTGGAGGCCGCCTTCAACGAGAACCTCTCCCGCCAGGCCGAGGACCTGATGGAGCGGGTGCGCCAGGGCATGGCCCGGGAGAACGACCTGGACCGCCTGGAGGAGGTGTTCCTGCGCTTCTGGGAGGAAGGCCTGGAGCTGCCCCTGGCCATGGACCGCCAGCAGAGCCTGCGCGACATGTTCGAGATGAACGTGGAGCGGGTGCGGGCCGGACTCCTGGAGCAGACCGCCCGCCGCCTGGCCGGGGTGGACAGCTTCTCGGCCCTGGACCGGCTGTGGCAGGAGGTGCGCCAGACCCTGACCGCCCAACGCCGCCACCTGGGGCGCGACTTCGACCTGCTGCTGGCGGCGCGCTTCGACACCCGGGCCCAGGAGCTGAGAAACCGGCGCGAACCCTCGCTTTAGGGGCGGAGATTGCGCCAAACCCGCCTTGATGCCAATATAGATACCTAAGGTTCCTGTCCCGCCGCACCGAAAGAGAGGGAGATGCGCCCCCGCCCTTCCCACGCTCTGGCGGCCAGCCAACTGGCCGACAACCTGCGCGCCCGGGCCGGTCTGGGCCTGGGCCTGGTGCGGGGAAGCTCCGCCCAACTGGAAGAGCTGCTGGACCGGCTGCAAGGCCGGACTCCGGCCCAGGCCGGCGAGGCGGCCCCGGGCCAGGACTTGGCCGCCATCCAGGCCGGGTTGGAAGGCTGCCGCCGCTGCGCCCTGGCCGAACACCGCCACAAGCTGGTCTTTGGCCAGGGGCCGGCCAGAGCCCGCCTCATGGTCATCGGCGAGGCCCCTGGCCAACAGGAGGACGCCCAGGGCCTGCCCTTCGTGGGGCCGGCCGGGCAGCTCCTGGACCGCATGCTGGCCGCGGTGGGCATAAAGCGCGCCCAGGTCTACGTCACCAACATCGTCAAGTGCCGCCCCCCGCGCAACCAAGACCCCCGTCCCGAGGAGGTGGCCGCCTGCCGGCCCTTCCTGCTGGCCCAGGTGCAGGCCCTGCGCCCCGCCCTGATCCTGGCCCTGGGGCGGCCGGCGGCCCAGGCCTTGACCGGCTCCGACGCCCCCATCAGCGCCCTGCGCGGACGCCTGGCCAGCCTGGAGGGCGCGCCCCTCTTGCCCACCTTCCACCCGGCCTTCCTGCTGCGCTCGCCCCAGCACAAGGCCGAGGTCTACCGCGACCTCAAGGAAACGGCCCGCATCCTGGGCCAGGCGCGGCAAGGAGGTTAGGAGATGAAAGGCTGGCTGCCCAGGATGACGCTGTTGACCCTGGCCGCCTGGCTTCTGGCTTGCGGCGGGGCGGCGGCCCAGACGGGGGCGCCGGCGGGCGCCGGCCCGGTCTGGGTGCTGGAGCTCAAAGACAGCATCAACCCCGCCAGCGCCGACTACCTGGAGCGCGGGCTGGCGCGGGCCGCCGCCGAGCAGGCCAGCCTGGTGGTCATAGAGCTGGACACCCCGGGCGGCCTGGTCCAGTCCATGCGCCAGATGGTCCAGGTCATCCTGGCCGCGCCGGTGCCGGTGGCGGTCTACGTGTCTCCCCAGGGGGCGCGGGCCGCCAGCGCCGGGGCCTTTTTGGTGCTGGCCGGCCACGTGGCGGCCATGGCCCCGGCCACCAACCTGGGCGCGGCCCACCCCATCGCGGGCGGCGGGCAGGAGATCAAGGGTCCGGCCGGGGACAAGGCCGTGGAGGACTTGAAGGCCCTCATCGCCTCCCTGGCCCGGGGGCATGACCGGCCCCTGGAGGCGGCCCAGCTCATGGTCAGCCAGTCCAGGAGCTACGAGGCCCAGGAGGCCCTGGAGCTGAAGCTCATCGACCTGATGGCCTCGGATATGGCCTCCCTGCTGGGGCAACTGGAGGGCTTCGTGGCGCAGACCGCCGCCGGACCCCGCCAGATAACCAGCCGCGAGCGGGCCATCCGCTATCACGCCCCGGACTGGCGGCAGAGGCTCATCAGCCTTTTAGCCAGCCCCAACCTGGCCTACCTGCTCATGATGATCGGCTTGGCCGGGCTCTACTTCGAGATGTCCCACCCCGGGTCCATCTTCCCCGGCGTGGTGGGAGGGATAAGCCTGCTCCTGGCCTTCTTCGCCATGTCCACCCTGCCGGTCTCCCTGGCCGGGCTGGCCCTCATGGGCCTGGCCCTGGTCATGTTCATGCTGGAGATAAAGGTGGCCAGCCACGGCCTCTTGAGCCTGGCCGGAGCGGCCAGCCTGGTGCTGGGCTCGCTTTTGCTCTTCGACAGCGATGACGACCTGATGCGGATTTCGCTGCTGGTGCTTCTGCCCTCGCTGACGGCCTTCATCGCCTTCTTCGGGGGAGTGGCCTGGCTGGCCGGCCGCGCCCAGTTGGGCCAGGCCTCCACCGGGGCCGAGGGGCTTATCGGCCGCTCGGCCACGGTCCTGGACGCCGGCCACGTGCTGGTGGCCGGCGAACGCTGGCGGGCCAGCGGGGCCCAGGACCTGGAGCCGGGAGCCCAGGTGGTTATCCGGGACGTGCAAGGCCTGCTCTTGACCGTGGAGCCTTTGGCGCGGACCTAAGGAGGACAGCCAGCCGTGACCGGCCATGCCCAGAACGCCGAGCACTTCCGCAAGCTGGAGCGCATGTACGACCGCGCGCCCATCAACCGTTTTTTCCAGCCACGCCTGAGCGTGAGCCGGGGCGCGGCCGAGGTGACGCTGGAGGTGCGCCAGGATTTCTTCCACGCCGCCGGCGCGGCCCATGGGGCCATGTACTTCAAGGCCCTGGACGACGCGGCCTATTTCGCCGCCGGCTCGCTCTCCACCGAGGTGTTCGTCCTCACCATCAGCTTCACCACCTATATAGAGAGGCCGGTGAGGGAGGGCCAGATCCGCTGCCTGGGCCAGGTGGTGATGGCGGCCAAGAACCTGTTCATCGCCGAGAGCCGCATCGAAGACGCCAAGGGGCAGGAGATCGCCCGGGGCAGCGGCCATTTCATCAGGAGCAACATCCCGCTCACGCCCGAGATAGGCTATGCATGAGACCGGGCAAAAGATCAGGCTGGGCGGCCCGGAGCGGGCCAGGCACTGGCGCGGCTTCATGCTCAACATCAGCGTGGCCACCCTGGTGCTCTCCCTGGCCATGCTCTCCTATCTGGCCCTGCGCAGCGAGGCCCAGTTGCAGGACCAGCTGCTCTCGCGCGCCCGCAGCGCCTTCGAGAGCCTGACCCTGACCCGGCGCTGGAACGCCAGCCACGGCGGGGTCTATGTACGCAAGGAGGCCCGGGACGCGCCCAACGACTACCTGAACCTGCCCGAGATAACCACCAAGGACGGCGAGGTCTACCGGCCGGTGCACCCGGCGGGCATGACGCGGGAGGTATCCAGCTTCGCCGATGAACACAACCTGTTCACCTTCCACCTCTCCAGCACCCGGCCCCTGAACCCGGCCAACCAGCCCGACCTGTTCGAGCAGGAGGGCTACCTGGCCTTCGTGCGCGGCCAGCGCGAGTATTTCGAGGAAATCGTGGGGGAAGGCAGGAACATCTTCCGCTACATGGCCCCCCTGCTCATGGAAAAGGACTGCCTGCCCTGCCACCACCAGCAGGGCTACAAGGAGGGCGACATCCGGGGCGCGGTCAGCATCAGGTTCGACATCTCCTCCCTGGAAAAGGCCCGCGGCTCCCAGTTGACCCTGGCCCTGGGCGCCGGCGTGCTGGCCACCCTGGTGTTCCTGGGCTTGGTGCTCAGCTCGGCCCGGCGCTTGAACCGCCAGGTGGAACAGGCCCAGGCCGCCCTGGAGCGCCAGGCCCACGAGGACGAGTTGACCGGGCTGTTCAACCGGCGGCACTTCTTCGCCCGCCTGGGGCAGGAGCTTTCGCGGGCCAGGCGGCACGGGCGCTGGCTGTCTTTGGTCATGATGGACCTGGACCACTTCAAGAACGTCAACGACCGCCACGGGCACCAGGCCGGCGACGAGGTGCTGCGCCAGGTGGCCCGCCGACTGGCCGGCCACTGCCGCTCCCACGACGTGCTGGCCCGCTACGGCGGCGAGGAGATGGCCCTCATCCTGCCCGAGACGGACGTGCAGGGGGCGGCCAGCCTGGCCGAGAAGCTGCGGGCCGCCGTGGAGGAGATGCGCGTGGACCTGGGCCAGGGGCTTGAGGTGGGCATCACCATCAGCCTGGGGGCGGTGAGCCTGGACCACGCCGGTTTGAAGACCGCCGACGACAACCTGCTGGTGCGCCTGGCCGATCAGGCCCTTTACCGGGCCAAGCAAAAGGGGCGCAACCGGGTGGAGCAGGAGCCCACTCCGGCGGGGTAGGCCGTCTGGCCCCGCCATGCCAAGGAGATCCGCATGAACCTGATTGCCAATGTCCTGGGTCTGCTCACCGGTTTCGTGCCGGTGCTGGTGCTGGTGGTCCTGTTTTTGGCCACCTCGCTCAAGGTGCTCAAGGAGTATGAGCGAGGGGTCATCTTCCGCCTGGGCCGGGTGATCAAGGCCAAGGGGCCGGGGCTCATCATCCTCATTCCGGTCATCGACCGCATGGTCAAGGTTAGCTTGCGCCTGGTGACCATGGACGTGCCGCCCCAGGACGTCATCACCCGCGACAACGTCTCGGTCAAGGTCAACGCGGTGGTCTACTTCCGGGTGGTGGATCCGGTCAGCGCGGTGGTGCAGGTGGAGGACTTTCTCTATGCCACCAGCCAGCTGGCCCAGACCACCCTGCGCTCGGTCTGCGGCCAGGCCGAGCTGGACCAGATACTCTCCGAGCGCGAGCACATCAACGCCCGTTTGCAGGAGATACTGGACACCCACACCGACCCCTGGGGGGTCAAGGTGGCCAACGTGGAGGTCAAGTACATCGACCTGCCCCAGGAGATGCAGCGGGCCATGGCCAAGCAGGCCGAGGCCGAGCGCGAGCGCCGGGCCAAGATCATCAACTCCGAGGGCGAGTACCAGGCCGCCGAGAAGCTGGCCCAGGCCGCCCAGATCATCGCCGCCTATCCCCAGGCCTTGCAGCTAAGGTATCTGCAAACCCTGCGCGAAGTGGCGGCGGAGAACAACTCCACCACCTTGTTCCCCCTGCCCCTGGACCTGTTCACGCCCTTCCTCAAAATGGTTGCCAAGGATGGTGAGAGCGGGTAAACTCTCCGCTTCAACGATAAAAAGCACGGGCGGGCGGCCCCAGTCCGCCAGATCAAGTAAGGAAAGGCGAGAAGGACCATGGCCGAGAAGCAGGCTAAGGAAAAACCCCTGGAGAGAATGACCGCCAAGGAACTCCGGGAGCTGGCGCTGACCATCGAAGGCATTCTTGGCGTGCACGCCATGAACAAGGCCGAACTCATCGCCGGCATCAAGGAAGCGCGCGGCATCGTCGATGAGGGCAAGCAGGTGGACACCGGCGCCATCCGCGACACCAAGGCCAAGATCAAGGCCCTGCGCGCCACCCGCGACGGCCTGCGCGCCGAGGGCGCGGACAAGGTCAAGCTGGAGGTCATGCGCAAGAAGATCAGCCGGCTCAAGAAGAAGACCCGCCGCCTGGCCGCCGCCTAGGTCCGGCCGTGGACCTGGCCCAGGCCCGGTCCCTGCTGGACATCCACTGCCCCGAGGACAGGCTGAAGAAGCACTGCCTGGCCTCGGCGGCGGTGATGGCCGCCCTGGCCCGCCATCTGGGACACGATCCGGAGGCCTGGGGCCTGGCCGGTCTGCTGCACGACCTGGACTACCAGACCACCGCCCACGACATGGCCCGCCATGGCCTGCATAGCGCGGCCATCCTGGAGCCCCTGGGCCTGGACCCCGCCATCATAGAGGCCATCAAGGCCCACAACGCCGAAAACCTGGGACTATCCCGGGTCACGCCCCTGGACTTCGCCCTGACCTGCGGCGAGACCATCACCGGGCTCATCATGGCCACGGCCATGGTCTATCCCGACAAGAAACTGGCCAGCGTCAAGGCCAAGAGCGTGGTGAAGCGCATGAAGGAAAAGGCCTTCGCCGCCAGCGTCAACCGCGATCACGTCATGCTCTGCCAGCGGCTGGGCCTGGGGCTGGCCGACTTCGCCGCCCTGGCGCTCATGGCCATGCAAGAAATCAGCGACGACCTGGGGCTGTGATCCCCGGCGGCCGGCCCGCTCCTGGCGGTCCAGCCCCATTCCAATGCCACCGGAAAAAGACGGGCGGGGTTTGGCCCCGCCCTTGCTGATTTCACCCGCCGGCAGGCCCACAGCCTGACCCGGCGCGTCAGGCAAGCCCCAAGATTAGCCGCCGTAGCGCTGCCAGCGCAGGATGGCGGCCCGGGCGCGCTTGGGCACGAAATGCTGGCCGGTCTCGTCGCGCCAGTAGCGTATCGCCTCCCTGCCCTCCTGCTCCGGGGCCAGGTCCACCTGGGCGGGGCTCTCGGCGGGACGGCCCAGGGCCACCACCGAATCCAGGGCCAGGCCCTCGGGCAGGGCCAGGACTTCGCGCAGCTTGGGCGTGTTGACCGACTTGATCCAGCAGCCGGCCACGCCCCTGGCCACCCCGGCCAGAAGCATGCTCATCACCGCCGCGCCCACGTCATAGTCCGAGCCCACCGGGGGCAGATAGTCCTGGCGCGCCAGCACCGCCACATAGGCCGTGGGGCGCTTGCCCTCGGGGGGGTTGCCCTTGGGGGCGATGTAGGCCGCCCACTTCAGGCAGGCAAAGACCTGCTCGCGCAGTTCGGGCTGGGTGACCACCAGGTATTCCAGGGGTTGCAGGTTGGCGGCGGCCGGGGCCAGGCGGGCGGCCTCTATCATCTCGCTCAAGACGGCCTGGTCCAGTTCATCCTGGGCAAAGGCCCGCACGCTGCGCCGCAGGCGGATGGCTTCCCAAAGCTCCATGCTGATTCTCCCTGGCCAAGGGGGGTGGTCCATGCAAGGCCGGCCCCACGCCGGCCTTGCCCCAGCTTAGCACGCGGGAGCGCCCCGTCCCAGGTTTCAGGAGCCGCCCCGGCGCTGGAACAGGCTCTTGATCTTCTGCCGCCGCCGCCAGCGCCGGGCCAGGCCGTCCAGCAGTTCCAAGGCGGTTTGCAGGCATAGCAGGTCGCGGTCAAGGGCGGGCTCGGCCACCTCCAGGGCGGCGCGCGTTTTTTGCCGGCGCCGCCAAGCGGCCAAGGCCCAGCCCGCCAGCAGCCCGGCCGCCGTGCCGGCCAGCAGCCAGGCCAGGGGGCCGGCAGCGGCCGCCCCCGAAGCCGGAGGCGCTCCGGCAAAGGGGGCCTCGCGCAGGACCGGGGCAGCCAGGCGTCCGGCGCAGCCATAGAGCAGGACCAGGCCGCCGCCTCCCGCCAGGGCCAGGCAAGCGGGCCAGACAGCGCCCCGGCGCAGCGCGCCCGCCTGGCCGGACTGCTTGACCCTCTGAAACCCCATGCCGCTTCACCCCCGGACTGCGCTGCTGGCCGGGGGTGTCTGCAAGTTGGCGGCCCAAGGGGGCCTCAAGGTCTTTTTATTGTTGTTTAAACTGCTTGAATGATCGGACTCCCGCCGGGTCCCCCCAGGCTTTCGGCAGACGTCCTATCAGTTACGGCAGCGGAGCGGGGCTTCAGCCCTGGCAGTCGTTCTCGTATTCGGGGCGTTCGCGGGCCTGCAACAGGACCGAGACGGTCACGGCGGCCTGGCGGGCCACCGCCTCGTGGGTGTCGCCCAGGAGCAGGCAGGCCTCTTCCAGGGTATGTTCGGCCTTGAGGTTGGCCAAGGCGCTCAGCGCGGCCTGGCGCACCGCGGGCTCGCGGTCGCGCAAGGCCGCGCCCAAGGCCCGGATCACGGTCTCGCTCTTGGAGCGGGAGTTGGCCAGGGCGATGGCCGCCACCCGGCGCACCTCGGGGTCGCTGTCCTCCAGGCGGAAGGCCAGGGGCTCCAGGGCCTGGCGGTCCTTGATGTGGTTGAGCGCGATGACCGCCTCCTTGCGCACCTCGGCCTGGGGGTCGTCCAGCAGGGCGATGAGCCCCGGCACGGCCGGGGCCTGGCGCAGACGCCCCAGGCTGGCCGCGGCGGCGCGGCGCACGGCCGGGTCGGCATGGGAGAGCAGCTCCTGCATGCGCTCGCGCCCCTGGACGGCCTCCAGGTTGGCCAGCCCGGCCATGGCCGCCACCATGAGGTTGGGATTGTCCGAGTTGAGCGCGCCCAGCAGGGTGTCTTGGCAGGCCGCCGGGTCCAGGCGGTTGATGGCCACCGCCGCCGCGCGCTTGACCTCGGGATGGGCCTCGCCGGGGACCTCCTCGGCCTTGGTCTGGGCCACGGCGGCCAGCATCTTCTGGCGCAGATCAGCATCGGAGGCCTTGAGCAGGCGGCGCAGAAAGGGCAGACAGCCCGGAGAGCCGGCCAGGCCCAGGGCGCGGGCCGCCTCGGCCTGCACCTGCCAGGCCTTGGCGGCCAGGGCCTTGAGCAGGCCGCGCTCGGCCTCGGCCAGGCCGCGGCCGCCCGCCATCAGGCAGGCCGCGCGCAGCAGGTTGGGGTCCTCCTTGTCCAGGGACTCCAGGATGATTTTGTCCAACTGGTCGGCCATCCCACGCACCTGCCTAGAGTTGTAAAAAAGCTCATTCGAACCCATCATTGATATATTGGCGCAGTCTTCACATATTTGTCAAAAAAAACCTCGCCTTTCCCCTCCAAGGCCGCTCCTCGGGGAGCGCCGCGTGGCCGCTCTTTTTCGCCGGGCCTGGCGCGGCGCATGGTGGTAGTATTCCCCTGGCGCCGCGCCTTTTAAAGGATTCAG
>CAZLSD010000062.1:0-14706 GCA_964561775.1 uncultured Desulfarculus sp.
GAGGGGGGCTGGGGGAGAACCTTTTTTGCGCTGCAAAAAAGGTTCTCCCCCAGATTCCTTCCCTATCCTCGCCTCACAGCCTCAGCCATGGCTGACACCATGCGCGCGCTGGCTTGGCCGTCCAGGGGGTCCAACTGCTGGGCGCGGCATTTGGCGCGGCCCTGGCTGTCCAGACTGGGGTCGTCCAGGTAGGCGGCCACGGCCTGTTCCAGTTCGCTGAAGCTGTTGGCCAGGCGCACGCCGCCGCTCTGCACCACGGGGCGGTAGTGGTCCAGCTCCAGCCAGCGTGCCACGCTGCGATGATAGTCCACTGTGAGGTCGCCGTCAAAAGCCAGGTTGACGACCGGGGTGTCCAGGGCCAGGGCGTCCAGGGCGATGGAGCCGCTGCTGGCCACCACCAGGCTGGCGTGTTTGAGCAGGTTGGCCAGGAAGTTGAGGCGGCCCATCTCGGCGGGCAGGACCATGACCCGGGGCGGGGCGTGCAGATGGCCCAGGCGGGTTTGCCAGGCTTGGTCCTTGGGGTGGGGACGGATTATGAGGGTCACGTCGCCGCCGAAGCGGCCCTGGGCCAGGGCTTCGGCCAGGTGGGCGGCGATGGAGGGCTCGTGAGCGCCCAGACGGGCGGTGTTGGCCCCCAGCAGGATGAAGCGGCGTTGGGGGTCCAGGCCCAGTTCGGAGAGAAATTCCTGGCGGGGCAGGAGCACGCCGGGCTGGAAGTAAACGTCCATCTGGGGCCAGCCGGTGACCTCCACTTGGGCGGGGTCAATGCCGTGGTACATGGCCAGTTCCTCGCGCATGCGCTGGCTCTGCACCAGGAAGCCGCCCATGCCCGGGGGGAGCGGCCCCTTGGTGGTGGGCTGGTCCCAGGAGGCCACGATGCCCAGCATGGGTATGCCCCGGCGGCGGGCCGCGCAGACATAGGGCCGGATGGCCTGCATCTGCACGTGGTGCAGCACCATGAGGTCAGGGGCGAAGCGGTCCAGGAAGGCCTCCACGCTGGGCTCGCTGTACCAGGGCGCGAAGTGGAGGCGCTTGATGAGCTGGAACATGGCCGGGCTGTCCGGCCAGGGCTGGCCCAGGGAGGGCTCCACGAAGTTGCCGGCTTGGGCCTCGCGGGCGCGGGCCTCGGGAGGTAGCTTCATTTTGTGGCGGTGGCCGGCGAAACCTTGCAGGTGGTTGAAGCGCCAGACCAGCTGGCCGAAGCCCACCCAGGGGCGGGTCAGGCGGGCCACCACGCGCTGGAGGAGGCGGGGGATGGCCTGGCCCGGCCCGCCATAACCCAGGCCAACGCCGGGTACCGGGCGTCCCAGTTCGGCCCAGCTCAGGTGGGGGGCGTTCTGGGCGGCGATGGTTGCCGCATCGGCGGCATAGGGGGTGAGCAGGCAGACTTCCAGGTCGTCGCGCCGGGCCAGAAGCGGCAGGATGGGGGTTTCCAGCGCCACCCGGGCTACCATGGAGCCGGGCAAAACCAGGGCCAGGCGCGCGCGGCGGGTCATCTACTCTGGCCTTGTGCTCTGGCCTTGGCGCACGCTGGGCGACCTCCCTGGCCGGGGCCTAGTAGGTGATTAGCTTCTGCACCTTGAGGGCGGGCAGGCTGGCCAGGATGTTCGCTATGCGCTTGCCGGCCTGGCCGTCGCCATAGATGGGCAGGCTGGGGTAGCGGCCGTGCACCAGTTGGCGGCGCACCGCGTCCAGGATCTCGTCATGGTCATAGCCCACGTCGATGACGTTGGGTCCGCGCTCGCGGCCGTGCTGGCGGGTGCCTATGTTGACCGCGGGCACGCCCAGGAAGGCCCCCTCGCGAACCGCCGCGCTGGAATTGCCCACCAGGCAGGCGCAGGAGAGCATGAGCCGCACGAAGGTCTCCACGGGGAAGTTCTTGTAAAAGCGGATGTGCTCGTGTTTGAAGTGCTCGCGGAACTTGCGCATGCCCCGGGCTATGTCCTCGCTGCCCGCGTCGGCGTTGGGCCAGAGCATGATGGTGGGCATGCCCAGCTCGTTCAGGGCTTTGAGCGTCTGCTCGACCTGGCGTTCGCCCAGGCCGTACTCGGTGGTTACCGGGTGCTGGTTGACCAGCAGGAAGGGGCGGCTAAGGTCCACGTGCCCGCCCACGCCCTCGCGGGCCAGGAAGTCGCCGTTTGGTCCGCAGGGCTCCTGGCGGGCGCACTGGGCGGCTATGCCGGCCACCAGGTCGATGCGGGGGCAGCCCACCACGTGCACGCTCTGGGGCGGCTCGCCCATCTTGACGATGCGCTCGCCGGCCAGGCGGTTGGCCGGGAAGTGTATATGGGCCAGCTTGGTCACGGCGTGGCGGATGCTCTCGTCGATGGTGCCGGTGACCTCGCCGCCCATGGTGTGGGCCAGGGGGATGTTCATGTAGGCGGCGGCCACGGCGGTGGCCATGGTCTCGTAGCGGTCCCCCACGGTGATGACCACGTCGGGCTTTAGCGCGTCGAAGATGGTGGGCAGCTCGATTAGCCCCAAGCCGGTGGACTTGGCCATGGTCAGGGGGGTTTCGCCCTCGATGATCATGTTGACCCGGGCGTTGGGGGTGAAGCCGTCGGCCTGGATCACGTCCACCACCGCGCCGTAGCGGTCCAAGAGGGCCGAGGCGGCCACCACCAGTTGCAGCTCCAGGCCGGGATGGTCGGCCACGGCGCGCATCACGCTCTTGATGCTGGAATAGTTGGCGCGCGAGCCCACCACCACGCAAATCTTGCGCATGTTGAAAAGCACCCTTTCGCATCTGGCCCCGGCCAGGGCTGTCCCAGGCGGGCTTTGGTGAAGCCCTTATATTACAGCAACCTCGCCGGGGCCACAAACCAGGGGGCGGGTCGTGGGGGCCTACTTGAGCCCCTCCAGCAGCTTCATGGCCTCGGCCCGCCAGTCGGCGTACTCGGGCTCCAGGCCGGGCTGGGCCGGGCCGGCCACGATCTTTTGCAACAGCTCGCGGGCCTGATCCTTCTTGTCCTGGTCCAGATAGAGTTGGGCCAGGTAAAGGTGGTTGAGCCAGCGCTGGGGACCCAGGGCCACGGCCTTTTCCAGGTGCTCGGCGGCCTTGGACTTGCTGCCGCCCACCAGGCCGGGCAGATGGTGATAGAGCCGCCCCAGCACCCGGTGGGGTCCGCCGTCCTCATAGGCCGGGTCCATATCCATGACGAAAGCCATCTCCTGCTTGATGGGGTCCACCAGGGACAGGCTCTTCATGATGCCCTTGGCCTTGCCATAGACCCCATAGCACACCCCCAGCCAGTAATGGCCGGGCAAGGACTTGGGGTTGAGGGCGATGGCCTTCTGCGCGGATTCCACGGCCTTTTCCAGGGCCTGCAACTGGGCCTCGCCGCTGGCGTGGTTGCCCAGCCAATAGTGGGCGCGGGCCAGCCGCCAGGCCGTCTCCTCGCTGGCCGGGTCGGCGGCCAGGGCCTGCTCGTAGAACTGGACCGCCTGGCGGGCCTGGGCGAGGTCCCCGCGCTGGTCATAGGCCGCCGCGGCCTGGGCGGCCAACTCGTTGGCGGACTGGGCGAAAACCGGCGCGGAGACAGCGCAGATCAGGGCGAGCGCCATACAAAGACTGGCAAGACGTTTGGGCATCGTGCACCTCGTGTTGGCTGGGGAATTCAGCGTGCGGGCCGCCGTGATGACCATACCTTTTTTGGCCTTGGCCGGGCAAGCCCCCAATCGGACGGCCCGCCCGGCCAGGGCCAGAATGTCATTGACAGGAACTCAGCCGGGGATTAGGTTAGGTCCCTATTTGTAATTTATTTTGTATAAACCACCTCACGCCGGGAAGACCAATGTATCTCATCAACGATGTGTCGCGCACGGTCAACCTAAGCCAGAAACGCATTCGCGAATACGAAAAAGAGGGTTTCATCAAGCCCTTGCGGGAGCTGAACACCAACAACCGCCTCTATGGCGAATTCGAGGTGGCCCAGATCCGCCGCCTGACCTACCTGATCCACGAGCGGGGCTTCACCCTGGCCTGCCTGCGCAACCTCTTGGTGCTGGCCCCCTGCTGGAACATCTTTGACTGTAGCGACCGCCAACTCTGCGCGGCATTTCATCACCCCCACCAGCACTGCTACAAAATAAGGGAAGAATTCCAGACTCTTTGCCCCGGCCCCTGCTCCCAGTGCGCGGTGTATCTAAACCGCCAGTTCGAGCCCGGCCGGGTGCTGGAGCCCTCGGGGCAGTCTCCCCTGGAGCGGGAGGCCTGACATGGACCATCCCTGGGGCGTGGTGCTGGCCGGCGGTCCTGGCTCGCGCATGGGCGGGCGCAAGCCCTTCCGGGAGATAGAGGGGCGCCGGCTCATAGACATGGTTCTGGACAGTCTGGGCCAGGTCTGCTCCCGCCTGCTGGTGATGACCAACGATGTGGCCGCCCTGGCCGACCTGCCCTGCGCGGTGCTGGCCGACCGCTGGCCCGGCCAAGGCCCCCTGGCGGCCCTGGCCACGGTCTTCCTGGACACGGACGCCCCGGGAATAGTGTTGCTGGCCGTGGACCTGCCCCTGGCCCAGCCATCCCTGCTCCAGGCCCTGGCCCAGGCCCATGGCCGCCACCAAGCCCTGGCCCCCCTGGGGCCGCGCTGGCCCGAGCCGCTTCTGGCCTACTACTCCCGCGACTGCCTGCCTGCGGCCCTGCGCTTGCTCAAGCAGGGGGATCGCAGGCCACGCATGCTCTTGCCCGCGGTGGGGGCCAGCCTGCTCAGTCGGGAAGAGGTGGCCCGCCTGGACCCCCAGGACATGAGCTTCTTCAACGTCAACTATCCCCAGGACCTGGAGACGGCGGCCAGGCTTTTGCGGGAGGGCGTGCCAAAAAACCCACAGGAATGAGCCTTGGTGTGTGTTTTTGCCCACACTGACTACCAAGCCCGGCCCCGCCGTCCGGCGTTTCCCGGGGTCATGTGGACAACAGCCGTGATTACATGACGTTAGCCTAGCCGATTTCGCCGCTCTCCCGTTGCGCATGGCACGGAGCTTGCTGTAAGGACTTGCGGCGGATTACCCTTTGCTGAGCTAGGCGATAACTGCATGCACCTGTTCCAACGCACCTTGAGCCGCCCGGTCTCCACCACCGGCATCGGTCTGCACTCCGGCCGCAGGGTCAATCTGTGCCTGCGCCCGGCCGAGCCCGACACCGGGGTGGTCTTCAAGCGCACCGACCGCCCCGGCGCGCCGCTCATCCCCTGCGACGTGCACCACGTGGTGGACACCCAGCTCTCCACCACCATCGGGGTGGAGGACGTGAGCATCTCCACCGTGGAGCACCTCATGTCGGCGCTTTCCGGCCTGGGCGTGGACAACGTCCTGGTGGAGGCCGACTCCCCCGAGGTGCCCATCATGGACGGCTCCTCGGCCCCCTTCGTCTTCCTCATCAAGAGCGCCGGGCTGACCTCCCAGGCCCGCCCCCGCCAGTTCTACCGGGTCATGCGCGAGATGGAGGTCAGCGAGGGGGACAAGTTCATCAAGGTGAGCCCCAGCGACCAGCTCAGGGTGGACTTCACCATCGAGTTTCCCCACCCGGCCATCCGCCAGCAGCGGCTGGATTTCGCGCTTAGCGAGCGCTCCTACGAAAAGGAACTCTCCCGGGCGCGCACCTTCGGCTTCATGGCCGATATCCGCCGCCTGCACCAGATGGGCCTGGCCCTGGGCGGCTCCCTGGACAACGCGGTGGTGGTGGACAACTACCGGGTATTGAACGACGACGGCCTGCGCTTCCATGACGAGTTCGTGCGGCACAAGGTGCTGGACTTCCTGGGCGACCTGGCCCTGATCGGACGGCCCATCCTGGGGGCCTTCCAGGCCTTCAAGTCCGGGCACCAGCTGAACAACCAGCTCTTCCGCCAACTCTTCGCCGATTCCCAGGCCTTGCAGCTGGTGGTCCCCAGCCAAGAGCAGGCCGCCGACGAGGGCCAGCAGAGCGCGCCCCGGCGCAAGCGCTCCCTGCTCAAGAGCGCGGTGGGCTGACAGCGGCCACGCCAGTTTTATCCCAGGCCATCAGGGGCGGATAAGCGGCTTTTCGCTTATCCGCCCCCTGCTTCTCGGCGCATTTTCGCCCACGCTGGCCCCAATGAACGGGGCTCATAAGGGCTCGGCGCCAAATCATCTTTATCTAGCATATGTTACCCGCGACGCCTTTCCTGGTGCCGCATTTGCATTGGCAAAACCCGTCATAACCTGGCCAAGCCGCGCTCGAATACTTCACCCAGGGGACCAGGCAGGAACCATGGAAGCCGCGAAAGAAACAGGCGTTCAAGCCGGAACAGCCGCCACCGCCCCCCAGGCCGGGTCCAGGCTGTGGATCATGGTTTTCATCTCGTCATTCCTGGGCGTGACCATCGACGGCGTGGACATGATGTTCCTCTCGGTGGTGCTGCCCCAGCTCATGATCGACCTGCACCTCAACAAAATCGAGGCCGGCACCCTGGGCACCATCTCCATGGTGGGCATGGCCGTGGGCGGCGTGCTGGGCGGCTGGGCCGCCGACCGCTTCGGCCGGGTGCGCACGGTGGCCTGGACCATGGTTCTCTTCTCGGTGGGCACCGCCATCCTGGGGCTCACGCAGAATTACTGGCAGTTCGCCTCGGTGCGTTTCGTCTCCGCCCTGGGCATGGGCGCGGAGTGGGGGGTCTGCATGACCCTGGTGGGCGAGTTCGTGCCCACCAAGCACCGGGGCAAGGTGCTGGGCGTGCTGGGCGCGGGCTATTCGGTGGGCTATGCCCTGGCCTCGCTGCTGGCGGGCATGATCGTGCCCGTCTATGGCTGGCGGGTGCTGTTTTTGTGCTCCCTGGCCCCGGTGGCCCTGGCCCTCTACATGCGCCGGGTCATACCCGAGCCGGCCGGCTGGCAGGAGCGCAACAGCCAAAAAGCGGAAAAACGCGAAAAGGCCAGGGCCGAGTGGCGCCTCTTGTTGGGCAACCCCGTCTCGCGCAAGTATTTCCTGCTCTGGACTATGACCTGCACCTTTTTGCAGTTCGGCTACTACGGGGTCAGCACCTGGCTGCCCAGCTACCTGGTCACCGAGACCGGCATGGACTTCCGCAAGATGACCGGCTTCATGGTGGGCACCTTCCTGGCCGCGGTGGTGGGCAAGATCATCGCCGGTTATCTGGCCGACAAATTCGGCCGGCGCGCGCTCTTCGCCCTGCCCTGCCTGGGCACGGCCGTGGCCCTGCCCCTCATCATCTTCTATCACACGCCCGAGACCATCGTGGTCATGCTCACGGTCTTCGGCTTTCTCTACGGCGCGCCCTACGGGGTCAACGGCTCCTACATGGCCGAGAGCTTCGACGTGGCCACCCGGGCCACGGCGGTGGGCGGCTCCTACAACTTGGGGCGGGTGGGCGCGGCCCTGGCCCCGGCCATCATCGGGGGCATCGCCACCCAGAGCTCCATCGGCATGGGCCTGGCCATCCTGGCCGTGGCCTATTTCCTCACCGCCATCCCCACGCTGTTCATCCCCCCCAAGATGTACGACTGCCAATCCAAGTAGCCCCGGCCGGAAGGCGTCGCCCCCCGGCGTCCCCGGCAGGGACGCGGGAGGCGCTGGGATAACCCCCAGCGCCTCCCGCTCTGTCCCGCGCACCATCTGGTAAGATTGGCGGCATGAGCCTGACCCCACCACCCGAGCACGAACTGGCCTGGGAATACTTCCGGGCCAGCGGCCCCGGCGGCCAGCACCGCAACAAGGTGGAGACCGCCGTGCGGCTCACCCACCTGCCCAGCGGCCTGGTGGTCACCGCCAGCGAGCGCCGCTCGCGGGAACTTAACCGCCAGGCCGCCCTGGATAGGCTCACCCGCCGCCTGGCCCAGTTGAACGCCCCGGTCACGCCCCGGGTGCCCACCCGGGTCAGCCGGGCCCAGCGCGCCAGCCGCCTGGCCGACAAGCGCGCCCGGGCCCAGGCCAAGGCCAATCGCAGACCTCCCCGGGACAACCAGGAATAGCCCCACCGGCCTTTGGCTCAGGCTCCGGCCGCCGGCTGTCACGCCGCTTGCGTGGGCGGTAAAGGGTCGGCCCTTCCCCGCTTCCGCGCAAGCGCCGCGCCAGCCTTGTTCCTGTCCCGGCCCCTCTATCTGGCGAAAACGCCGGGCTGATAGGTGAAGCGTTCGCGCAGGCGGTCCATCTGCCTGGGCTCCAGCAGCGCGGGCACCTGTAGCTTGGGCTGGGCCGGGGTCAGCCGGTCCAGCACGTGGTGTATCTCCTCTGGCGTCAACTCCACCTCGCGGGTCTTGTCCTTGGGCTTGATGTTGAGCCCCAGGGGCTGGAAGAGGTTGACGTAGGAGCCCAGTTCCTCGTCGTACATGTCGATGAACAGGCCGGTGAAGCTGACGAAGTCGTAGGGCTTGAAATTGGCGGCGCGCACGGCGTCGGTCAGGCGGTTGTGCTCCAGGATGGTGTTGACGATGGCGGCTTTAAGGCTTTCGTGGCTGTTTTGGGCGGCCAGGATGAACTTCATGTAGAGGAGCAGCTTCTGCTGGGGCAGACCGGCCTCGTCCAGGGCGGTCTGGGCGTCGAAGATGTTGAAGTAGCGGTGCCCCAGGTTGCGGCCGATGGGCGTGGGCTGGGAGCTGCACAGGGCCTTGGCCTGGTCCAGCCCGGCCTCCTGCAAAAATTCGCGGTGCAGGTAGAACAGGGAGCGGCCGATCATGGTGTGGGTGTGGGGTTTGTTCTGGAGATAGGCCACCTCGCCCTCGGTCAGGGCGTCCAGGTCCACCAGCAGCTTGATGTTGCCGCTGGACCAGTTGGGCTGCAAAAATTCGTTGGGCACGCTGACCAGGGGCTTTTCGCCGGAGGGGCAGAAGATCAGGATGTTCTCGCAGGCGTCGTCGTAGACCTTCTTGAAGGGAGCGAGCAGGCTGACCAGATAGCCGCAGCCGCTGCTGGCGGCCTGGTCCAGGGGCCGCCATATCTGGCCGAACAGGCCGCCTCCCTGGCCGGGCAGATAGCCCACGTGGGAGCCGCCGAAGTCCAGGTTTATGCGGCCATGGTGCACCGCCGCCCCCAGGGACGACTCGTTGAAGTGCCCGCCGATGAGGCCCTTGTCAAAGGGGTATTGACCGGTGAAGGCGTAGAGGTGCAGGTCCACCCCGAAGACCGACTCGTCGGAGCACTTCCATTTGCAGGGCAGGGCCGAGGCCGGCTGGTAGTCGAAGCCCATCTTGCGGGCCTGGTCGCTGGCCAAGAAGCTCATGGCCCGGGCCAGGAAATCCTGGAAGACATAGGCGCGCCGGCTGAAGAGAGCGCGGGTCTCGGGCACCTTGGGCAGGAAGCTGCTGGGCTGGCAATAGGACGGCAGCCAGGCCTGGTTGTTCTTTCGCATGGGGGCGCTCCATGGGAAGGGTGTTTGATTAAGCTAGGTCTGGGAGAGACTCGAAGTCCGGAAAGGAAGGCCATCACCCGGCCAGGCGGGGACTCCCCCTCCATCAGGTTGTATGCTAGATTATAGGGGCTTTTGGCAAGCATGATTTTCACGACCCTATCCGGGGGACGCACATGAAGCGTAAGGTGGTGGCGGCGGTGATCCTGGCCCTGGCCCTGGGCGGGGGCTGGTGGTTCTATGCCCGCCAGGCCGGTTCCAACGCCCAGGCCAGCGACTCCTTGCGTTTGTCCGGCCACATCGAGACCACCCAGACCGATCTTTCCTTCAAGGTGGCCGGCAAGCTGGCCACGGTCAAGGTCCAGGAGGGCGACCAGGTGGCCCCGGGGCAGGTGGTGGCCGAGCTTGAGGACCAGGACCTGCGCCAGGAGGTGGCGGTGGCCGCCGCGCGGCTGGCCGCGGCCCAGGCCAACCTGAAGAAGCTCAAGACCGGATCGCGCCCCCAGGAACTGATGGACGCCAAGGCCGCCGTGGCCCAGGCCAGGGCCGACCTGACCGACCGCCAGCGCGACTTGAAGCGCCAGCAGGACCTGCTCGCCCGGGGAGCCACGCCGCGGGCCAATCTGGACAAGGCCCAACTGGCCGCCGATCTGGCCCGCGAGGCCTTGCGCCGGGCCGAGGAGAAGCAGAGCCTGACCAAGGAGGGCTTCCGGAGCGAGGACGTGGAGGCCGGCCAGGCCGAGGTGGAGCTGGCGCGGGCCACCCTGGAACTGGCCAAGACCAAGCACGGCTACGCCACCTTGATTTCTCCGGTGGGCGGGGTGGTGCTGGTGCGCGACGCCGAACCCGGCGAGGTGGCGGCGGTGGGCGCGCCCATCGTCACCCTGGGCGACCTGGACGGCATCTGGCTGGAGGTCTACCTGCCCGAGACCGAGCTGGCCAAGGTGCGCCTGGGCCAGGAGATCCCGGTGACCACCGATTCCTACCCCGATAAGAAGCTGACCGGCCGTCTGGTCTACGTGGCGGCCAAGGCCGAGTTCACGCCCAAGACGGTGGAGACGGCCAAGGAGCGGGTCACTCTGGTGTTCCGCTCCAAAATCAAGCTGGACAACCCCGAACACCGTCTGCGCCCGGGTCAGCCCGGCGAGGCCTTCATCCCCCTGAACCAGCCCGCCCGCTAGCCGCCGTGAGCGAGCAGTTGGCTATCCAGGCCCAGGGGCTGGTCAAGAGCTTCGGGGCCACCCGGGCGGTGGAGGGCTTTAGCCTGGAGGTGGCCAGGGGCGAGGCCTTCGCCCTGGTGGGGCCGGACGGGGCGGGCAAGACCACCACCCTGCGCATGCTCTGCGGCATCATGGACCCCGAGGCTGGCTCAGCCCGAGTGCTGGGCCTGGACATCGTCAGCCAGGCCGAGGCGATCAAGGAGCGCATCGGCTACATGCCCCAGCGCTTCGGTCTCTACGACGACCTGAGCGTGGACGAGAACATCGCCTTCTACGCCGATCTGTACCGGGTGCCCAAGGCCGAGCGCCTGGCGCGCACGCCGGAGCTTCTTGCCTTTTCCGGCCTGACTCCTTTCCGCGATCGCCTGGCCCGCAATCTCTCCGGCGGCATGCGCCAGAAGCTGGGCCTGGCCTGCTGCCTGGTGCATACCCCGGAACTGCTCTTGCTGGACGAGCCCACCTGCGGGGTGGACCCCCTGTCACGCCGGGAGTTCTGGCAGATCCTCTACCGCCTGCTGGAGGACGGGCTCACCATCTTGGTCTCCACGGCCTATCTGGACGAGGCCGAGCGGGCGGCCCGGGTGGGACTGATGCACCAGGGGCGCTTGCTGGCCGTGGACACTCCCCAGGCCCTGCGCGAGGGATTTGAGGGGCAGCTCCTGGAGGTGCGCGCCAGCGATCCCCAGGCCGCCCGCGCGGTGGTGGAGGCCCACCCCTTGAGCCAGCGCGTGCTAACCATGGGCGAGCGGCTGATGATCACGGTCAAGAGCCAGGAGGCGGCCCGGCCCGCGCTGCTACAAGCCATGGCCGCCGCCGGTCTGGAGGGGGTGCGGGTCAACCCGGCCCGTCCCAGCCTGGAGGATATGTTCGTGCAGGTGGTGGACCGGGAGCCGGTCAGGCCATGACGCGGGAGTTGGCCATAGAGGTGCGTGAGCTGAGCAAGCGCTTCGGCGAGTTCCAGGCCGTGGACCGGGTCAGCTTCCAGGTCCAGCGGGGGCAGATCTTCGGCTTTCTGGGACCCAACGGCGCGGGCAAATCCACCACCATCCGCATGCTCACCGGCCTGCTGCTGCCCACCTCGGGCATGGGCCGGGTGGCGGGCTATGACATCATAAAAGAGCACTACCGCATCAAGGAGCACATCGGCTACATGTCGCAAAAGTTCTCGCTCTACGACGACCTGACCGTGAGCGAGAACCTGCAATTCTTCGGCGGGGTCTATGGGCTAAGCCAGGCCCAGGTCAAGGAGCGCTCCGGCCAGGTGCTGGAGATGGTGGGGCTGGCCGATCGCTCGGGCGAGATCACCCGCAACCTGGCCGGGGGCCTGCGCCAGCGCCTGGCCCTGGCCTCGGCCGTGCTGCACCAGCCGTCCATATTGTTCCTGGACGAGCCCACCAGCGGAGTGGACCCCATCAGCCGGCGCAACTTCTGGGACATGATCGGCGACATGGCCCGCCAGGGAGTGACCATCCTGGTGACCACCCATTACCTGGACGAGGCCGAGTTCTGCGACCGGCTGGTGCTCATCTATCACGGCCAGGTCATCGCCCAGGGCACCCCGCGGGAGTTGAAACAGGCCCTGCCCGGGCGCATCCTGGCCGTCTACCCCGAGCGCCTGGGCCAGGCCCTGGACATAGCCCGCGCCCTGCCCCAAGTGCTGGAGGCCAACATCTTCGGCGACAGCCTGCACGTCATGGCCGATGACGAGGAGGAGATAGAAGAGCCCTTGACCCGGGCCCTGGCCGCGGCGGGCATCGCCGTGGAGCGGGCCCACTTTGTGGAGCCCAGCCTGGAGGACGCCTTCATCTCCTTCATCCAGGAAGCGGGGAGCTGACCCATGAGCTGGACGCGCATATGGGCCATGTTCCGCAAGGAGCTTCTTCACATCAAGCGGGATCCTTCCAGCCTGATCCAGATCATCCTGATGCCCGTGACCCTGCTCTTACTCTATGGCTACGCGCTGACCTTCGACATAAAGCACGTGCCCCTGGCGGTCATCGACCGCGACGGCAGCCAGATGAGCCGCCAGCTGCTCACGGACTTCATCAGCTCGCGCTACTTCAGCTTCGAGCAACGGGTGGAGAGCCAGGAGCAGCTGGACCTGCTGCTGGACCAGGGGCGGGCGCGCCTGGGCCTGGTCATCCCCCACGGCTTTGGCCGCGATCTCAAATCCGGGGCCACGGCCAAGGTGCAGGTCATCTTAGACGGGGCGGACGCCAACACCGCCAACGTGGTGCTGGGCTACGTGCAGGCCATCACCGCCGAGTTCAACCAGCGGGTGATGATCGAGCGCTTAAGGCCCAAGGGCCTGGTCAAGCTCAAGACCCCCATCAAGGCCGAGCCCCGGGTCTGGTTCAACGAGGAACTGGAGAGCCGCAACTTCATCGTGCCCGGCCTGGTGGTGGTCATCATGACCATGGTGGGGGCGCTTCTGACCTCTTTGTGCGTGGTGCGCGAGGCCGAGCGCGGCTCCATGGAGGGGCTGATGGCCAGCCCCCTCAAGAAGGCCGAGCTGATCCTGGGCAAGCTGGGGCCCTATTTCCTCATCGGCATGCTGGACATGGCCATCGCCATGATCATGGGGCAGGCGCTCTTCCACGTGCCCATGCGGGGGGACTGGTTCTTCATGGTCTTCTGCTCGGCGCTCTACCTGCTGGTGATGCTGGGCCAGGGGCTCTTGATCTCGGTGGCGGCGGGCAACCAGCTCCAGGCCAACCAGATGTCCATGCTGACCACCTTTTTGCCCGCGCTCCTGCTCTCGGGCTTCATGTTCGACGTGCGCCAGATGCCCCTGGCCATGGAGCTTTTCTCCTACATCGTGCCGGCGCGCTATTTCGTGGACATAAGCAAGGGGGTGTACTTGAAGGGCCTGGGCTGGGCGCATCTGTGGAAGGACGTGGTCCTGCTCATCGGCTTCGCGGGCCTGTTCCTGGCCCTGGCCGTGCGGCGTTTCCGCAAGAAGGTGAGGTGAAGCCTTGTTGCGCCGCATCGGACGCATGCTGGTCAAGGAGTTCATCCAGGTGCTGCGCGACAAGCGCATGCGCGTGCTGCTCTTTTTGCCGCCTCTGGTGCAGCTCATCGTCTACGGCTACGCCATCAACTTCGACATCAACCACATCCGCACCGCGGTGCTGGACCAGGACCGCAGCGCGGCCAGCCGCGATCTCATCTCGCGCTTGAGCGAGACGCCCTACTTCGACCTGCGCTGGTATCTGGACAACGAGAACCAGGCCCGCGACCTCATCGACCGGGGCGACATGACCCTGCTCTTGCGCATCCCCCACGACTTCGCCAAGAACCTCAAGACCGGCGACACCTCGGCCTTGCAGATCGTGGTGGACGGCACCGACTCCAACGCGGCCCTGGTGGTGCTGCGCTACGTCACCCAGATCATCAGCGCCTTCACCGAGGAGCAGATGAACAAACGTCTGCGCGATCTGGGCAAGACCGAGATCAAGACGCCGCTTACCATCGAGCCTCGGGTGTACTACAACGAGAACCTGACCGGGCGCTGGTCCTTCGTGCCGGGGGTCATCGCCATGGTGGTGCTTTTGGTCAGCCTGATGCTCACCGCCTTGGCCGTGGTGCGCGAGAAGGAGATCGGCACCATGGAGCAGCTTTTGGTCTCGCCGCTTCGGCCCGCCGAGCTGCTCCTGGGCAAGACCGTGCCGTTTGTCATCATCGCCATCATCGACGCGGCCCTGGTCACCGCCGTGGGCGTGTTCTGGTTCGGGGTGCCGCTCAAGGGCTCGCTGTGGGTGCTGGGCCTGGGCACGGTGCTCTTTCTCTTCAACTCGGTGGGGCTGGGGCTGCTCATATCCACCCTCTCCTCCACCCAGCAGCAGGCCATGACCGGCGGCTCCTTCATCCTCACCCCGGCCATCCTGCTCTCGGGGCTGATCTTCCCCATCGCCAACATGCCGGAGGCGGTGCAGTACATGACCTATCTGAACCCCCTGCGCTACTTCATCATCGTGGTGCGGGGGGTGTTCCTGAAAGGCGTGGGCCTGGACATCCTGTGGCCGGAGATGGCCGGCCTGGGCATCTTGGGCCTGGCGCTCTTCACCCTTAGCGTGCTGCGCTTCCACAAGCGCATCGCCTAGGGAGAATAAGGGCTTTTCCCGACCCGTTTTGACAACCGCGGCACGCGGCCTGGCGCGCCGCTAGCG
>CAZLSD010000063.1:0-14668 GCA_964561775.1 uncultured Desulfarculus sp.
TGTCCTCGCCCAAGAGGTGGCTCACCGTGACCAGTTCCCCCAAACGGGAGGGCTCCAGCAGTTCTACGATGAGAGTTTTCACAGGTACCTCTCCTCCTTGAGCCGGGCCAGCAGCAACTGGGCCGTGGCCTTGAAGTCCTCCACCGGCAGCATCTCGCAGACCGATTCCATCTTGACCACCTCGGTGGAGCGCTCCTTGAGCGCCAGGCCGGGGGCGGCCGCGGCGGCGGCTGTCTCCACCTTCTTTTTCTTGGCCGCGAAGATGTCCTTGACCGCCGGGATGCGGGGCACGTTGCCGGCGTGGCTGGTCACCGAGACCACGGCCGGTCCGCTGAAGGCCAGATCGCGCCAGCCGTTGTCGGTGATCTGCCGGGCCAGCCAGCGCCCGCCCTCCTGCTCCAGGGTGATGACCTGGTTGATGAAGGGCATCCCCAGCTTGGCCGCCAGCATGGCCGGCACCAGTCCGCGCTCGATATCCGAGCACTGGCGCCCGGCCAGGATGAGGTCGCAGGGTGGCAGCTTGTCCAGGCCCGCGCGCAGGTTCTCGGCCAGGGCCAGGGGGTCCTCCTCAGTTCCGCCAGTCAGCAAGAGCTGGTCCGCGCCCATGGCCAGGGCCTTGCGCAGCACGGGCACGTCGTCTTCCGGGCCGCAGGCCAGCACGCTGAACAGGGCCTGCGTCTTCTGTTTCAGCTGCACGCCCAGCTCCAGGGCGTTTTCGTCATACATGCCCAGCATGCGCGTGTAACGCGGACTGGCCCGCCCGGAGATGAGCTCGAAATCCGCGAAGGGAACGCCATAATCAGGCACCACCTTGGCCAACACCGCGATATGCATGCCGCCTCCCTTTCCTTGCTTCGGCGCTTCAGGTCTGCCGCCGTTAACTCCGGTCAAGAAGGGCGGACCCGCCGCCTGAGGCCGGGAACATGTCCCTCCATCCGAGGGGCGGGCCGCCCATGGTGGGCCTATAACCGGGAGCGCGCCTCATCGTCCGGAGTATTGCGGCGCCCGTTTTTCCGCGAAGGCCTTGAAACCTTCCTTGCGATCCTCGGTATCCCTCAGGATGCCCCAGAGCAGATGACCCACCACCAGACCATGATCATAGGGCAGGTCCTGGCCCAGAAGCACGGCCTGTTTCACGGCCTTGACCGACAGCGGCGCGTTCTGGGCGATCTTCTCGGCCAGCTCCTTGGCCAGCCCCATAAGCTCCGCGGGCTCGGTCAAGTCGCTGACCAGGCCGACCCGCAAGGCCTCCCGGGCGTCGATGACCTCCCCGGTCAAAAGCATCTTCATGGCCACGGCCTGGGGGATGGCCCGAGGCAGGGCCTGGGTGCCGTTGAGTCCGGCCAGGCTGGCCACCTTGACCTCGGTGAGGCCGAACTTGGCCTTGGTGGAGGCTATGCGCAGATCGCAGGCCAGGGCCATCTCCAGGCCTCCGCCCACGGCATAGCCGTTGATGGCCGCGATGATGGGTTTCCACATGCGCATGTAGGGCAGGATGGGCTGGCCGTCGCGCAGATAGATGCTGGCCATGCACTCCTTGGGCACCGGGGTCTTCTTCATGTCGGTGCCGGTGCAGAACGACTTCTCGCCCGCGCCCGTGAGCACGGCCACCCGGATTTCATCATTCTCGCGCACCTCGGTGAAGATGCGGCGCAGGTCATCCACCGACTCGGGGTCCAGGGAATTCATGGCCTCGGGGCGGTTCAGGGTTAGGTAGGCCACGTGCCCTTCTTGGCGGTAATCAACCCCCATGGTGTTCCTCCTTGCCCGGCCTTAAAGGCCGGCGTCACGTTGGTTCATGCCAAGCCCGGGTGGGGCTAGTTGGCCTTCTCCAGGATGAAGGGGTTGTAGGGGCTCTTCTCCTTGAGCAGCTGGCGGGCGATGGCCCAGCGGTGAATCTCGGAGGGGCCTTCCAGGATGCGCCAGATGCGCACCATCCTGGCCACGTACTCCAGGCCCACCTCGCGGGTGACGCCCATGCCGCCGTGCAGCTGGATGGCGCGGTCCACTATCCTGGTCAGCATCTCGGTGGCCGCCACCTTGATGCTGGCCCCCTCCAGGCGCAGGTCCTTGTGCCCGGCGTCGGACTTCCAGGCCGCATAGTAGAGCGGCCAGCGCACGGCCTCCAGCTCGATGGTGGAGTCGGCGATCCAGTCCTGGATGACGCCGCGCTCGGCCAGGGGCTTGCCAAAGGTGACGCGGTTGTTGGCGTGGTCGATCATCATCTGAATCAGGCGCTCGGCCATGCCGGTGCAGTGGGCCGCCAGCTCGATGCGGCGGACCCCGAAGCGGTTCTGCAGGGGGATGAAGGCCTTGCCCACCTCGCCCAGCACCGCCGTGTCATCCACCTCCACGTCCTCCAGGATGAGGTCCCAGACGGGCATGGCCCCGATCACCGGAATCTCCCGGCCGATGCGCACGCCGGGGTGGCCGCGGTCCAGCAGGAAGGCGGTGAAGCGGTCCTTGGCCGAGGCCTGGGGATCGGTGACCGCGATGCAGATGAAGAATACCGCGGGGTAGTCGCACTTGCTGATGAAGGTCTTGGTGCCGTTGATGATCCACTTGTCGCCCTTGCGCACGGCCTTGGTCTTGAGCCCGCTCACGTCGGAGCCTGCTCCCGGCTCGGTGGCGGCCATGGCCGAATCCAGCTTGCCCTCGCAGTAGGGCATGAAGTAGCGCTCGCGCTGGATCTCGGTGCAGCACTCATGCAGGTAGTAGAGGTTGGGGGCGTCGGGGGGCAGGGTGAAGCCGTGGTGGGAGAAGCCCACCAGGCACTTGGACATCTCCTCCACCACCAGGGTCTTGGCCAGCATGCCCAGGCCCTGGCCGCCGAAGCGCTCCTCCACCTCCAGGCCCCAGAAGCCCAAATCGCGCGACTTGTCCAGCAGGCGCTGGTGATCCTCCTCGGGAATCAGGGGCCCCGGCTCGGTCCACAGGGCCATTTCCCGCTCCAGGAGGACCTTCTCCAGGGGCAGCATCTCCCGCTTGACGAACTCACGCATGGAATCTTTCAGCATCATGTATTCTTCGGGTATCGCGAAATCCATCTCTCACCCCCTTAAGGTGATGTTTTTATCCAAACGCGGCCTAGCCGCCCAGAACCCGCGCCTAGGCCAGGACGCCATCCCGGCTCAAGGCATCCACCTCCTCCGTCGAATAGCCCAGCATGCCGGTCATGACCTCCCTGGTGTTCTCGCCCAGGAGCGGGGCCGACTTGCGCATGCGGATGGGGGTCTGGCTGAAAACGATGGGCGCGCGGTTGTAGAGGGTTATGCCCACCTCGGAGTGATCGAGATAGGTCCAGTAGCCGCGCTCCTTGAGCTGGGCGTCGTCGATGACCTGGCGGGCGTCCTTGACCATGCCGGCGCTGACCCCCCGCTCCAGCAGTTCGGTCTGGACGTCCTCGGCGCGCCGCCACCTGGTCCATTCCTCCACGTGCTGGTTCAGTTCCTCCTCGTGGGCCTTGCGCCCTTCCAGGGTGGCGAACTTGCCGTCCTCGGCCCAGGCCGGCCGCCCCATGGCCTCCTTGAACTCCTCCCAATCCTTTTCGCTGAAGACCGCCAGGGCTATCCAGCTGCGGTAGCCCAGGCAGGCGTAGACCCCGTGGGGGGCGGCGTGGGGATCGCCAAAGCCCAGGGGGCCCAGGCATTGGCCGTTGGCCGCGTAGGCCATGGGATCGTTGGGCATCATGCTGATGGCCGAGGCCAGCTGGCTCACTTCCACGGTCTGGCCCAGGCCGGTCTGCTCGCGCTGCACCAGGGCGGCCATGATGCCGAAGAGGGCGTGGCAGGGCACCATCACGTGGTCGGTGTAGTTGGTGCCGGTGCCGAAGGGGCGCTGGCCGGGAAAGGAGGCCCGGGCGGTGAGCCCGCACAGGGCGTTTAAGTTGACGCCAAAGCCCATGTAGGACTTGTGCGGTCCCTCGGTGCCTTGCAGGCTCATGGTCACGTAGATGATGCGCGGGTTGATGGCCCGGCAGTCCTCCCAGCCCAGACGCCACTTCTCCATCTGGCCGGTGCGGAAGTTGTTGATGATGATGTCGCTCTTGGCTATGAGCTTGACCGCCACCTCGCGGGCCTGGGGCAGGCTCATGTTCAGCGCCAGGCCCTTCTTGTTGGGGTTGCGGTTGGAGAAATAACCGCTGCGCTCCAAGCCCTTGGAGATGCCGTCCTTGAAGGGGCCGCCCTTGCGCAGGATGTCCGGCCGGGTCTTGGACTCGATCTTGATCACCTCCGCCCCGCACTGGCCCAGGACGTTGGTGGCGATGGGGCCCGCGCCCACCCAGGAGAAGTCGCAGATTACGATGCCGTCCAAGGCTCCCTTGCTCTCAGGCGACATGGATCACCCCCTTGTCCGCCAGTTCCTTGATTTTTGCGGTGCTGTAATGCATCCGCGCCAGCAGCTCCGCGCTGTCCTGGCCTAGTACGGGGGCCGGCCCGCCCAGGGTCCAGGAGGAGTTGCCCAATTGGCAGGCCGGGCCGGGATAGGTAATCTCCACGCCGCCCAGGGCCTCATGCTTCAGCTTCTGCCAAAACCCGCAGTATTGCAGCTGGGGGTTGTTGAGCAGGTCCTTGCCGTCGCTGACCGGGGAGATGGCGGTGCGGTGGGACTGGCCCTTTTCATACAGATAGAGCTTGTCGTGCTGCATGGAATAGGCCTCGAAGATGCGGCAGAAGCGCTCATAGCCCTCGGCCGAGGAGCGATAGCGCGGCTGTATCCAGCGCGGGTCCTCGAAATCCTGCCAGCCTTCCACGTTTTCGGACTTCATCCACTCCACGAAGGGATCCCACATGACCTTGTTCTCGCCCATGATGGCCACCAGGGCGATGAAGCCGTCCTTGCAGGGGTGGATGGTGGCGGTGCCCGCCTCGCGCCCCCGCCCGCGGCGGATCTTGCCCTCCAGGTCCCAGTACTGGATGGCGTTCTCCAGGGCCATGCCCACCGCCTCCTGGCAGGAGACCTCCACCTTCTGGCCTTGGCCGGTGCGCCGGGCGTGGTACAGGGCCAACAATGCGCCCACCGCGGCATAGCCCTCGGCCATGCGATAGGCCTGGTCATCGCTCACCCGCACCGGCTTGTCGTTGTCCACCCCGGCCAGATAGAGGAAGCCGCCCAAGGCGCTGGCCGTGAGGTCCGAGGCGGGGAAGTCACGGTAGGGTCCGCTGCACCCGAAGGGGGTGATGGAGACCTGCACCAACTTGGGGTTATGCCGGGACAAGTTGGCGTAAGACAAACCCAGGCGCTTCAAATAGCCAGGCGCGGCGCTTTCGATGAGCACATCCGCCTCGCGGCACAGCTTGCGGAATATCTCGCGCCCCTCGGTCTGGGCCAAGTCCACCACCAGGCTCTTCTTGCCGGCGTTGTAATAAAGGAAGGACAGGCTGCGTTCCGGGCCGGCTTGATTATCCAGGAAGGGAGACACCTGGCGCATGGGGTCACCCGTTGGAGGCTCCAGATGGATCACCTCCGCGCCCAGGCTCACAAAGAGCTTGCCGGCGTAGGGGCCCAGCTGCCCTGTGAAATCCACTACCTTCACACCTTGCAATGCGCCCTCGCGCTTATGTTCCGCCATGGCTATATCACCCCTAGGCAAAGTTAGGTTCCGCTGCCTCCGCTCATGCGCCGGCCCGCCTAGCCCGAGAACAGGCTGCGCCCGCCGCAGACGTAGAGCACCTGGCCGGTGATGAAGGAGTTCAGGTCGTCGGCCAAGAAGAGCGCGGTGTTGGCCACGTCGGCCACCTCGCCCAGGGAGCCGGTGGGCTGCTTGGAAAGCAGAAACTTCTTGTTCTTGTCCGGCAGGGCGTCCCACAGGGGAGTGTGGATGAGCCCCGGGGCCAGGCAGTTGACCGTGATGCCCTTGCGCCCCAGTTCCAGGGCCAGGGTGCGCGTCAGACCCACTACCCCGGCCTTGGCCGAGGCATAGGGAGCCTGACCGGCCCCGCCCAGCCAGGCCCGGGAGGCCACGTTGATTATGCGCCCGAAGTTGTTGTCCACCATGAAGTTGTGGGCGGCCTGCGCGCACAGGAAGGCGCCCTTGAGATTCACGTCCAGGGTGATGTCCCAGTCGTCCTCGCTCAACTTGCGCAAGGCCCCGGCCTTTTCCATGCCGGCGTTGTTGATGAGGATGTCCAGGGAGCCTAGCTCGCCGGCCACCCGGCTGCACATCCCCTCCACCTGGCCCTTATTGGTGATGTCGGCCGGGGCGGCCAGGGCGGTGAAGCCCTGCGCCCGCAGTTCGGCCACGGTCTGCTCCACTTTGTCCGGGAACAGGTCGTTGATGGCCACCTTGGCGCCTTCTTGGGCAAAGAAGCGCGCCGTCTCCTTGCCGATGCCGCTGGCCGAGCCGGTGATCAAGGCCACCCGGTTCTTCACGCCCATATGTCAACCTCCCTTCTCAAGCATCCCACGCGGGGAGGCTCAGACGGACATGGAATAATGGATGCTCCTGCCCCCGCAGACAAAGAGGGTCTGGCCGGTGATGTACTTGGCCTGCTCCGAGGCCAAAAAACCCACCGCGCGGGCCACGTCGGCCGGGGCGCCCAGCTTCTGCAGGGGTATGCGCGCGCTCATGCGCTCAATCTCCTCCTGGGGCATCTCCACTCCCGGGGACGACAGGTCGCCCTTGACCACCAGGTTCACGGTCACGCCAAAGCTGGCCAGCTCCAGGGCCAGCGACCGGTTGAAGCCGAAGATGGCCGATTGGCTGGCGGCGTAGCTGCTCTGCTTGGGCCAGCCCAGCCAGGCGATGGAGCCCAGGTTGACGATGCGCCCATACTTGGCCTCTTTCATCTTGGGCACGGCTTCCCGCGAGAACAGGAACATGGACTTCAGGTTGCGCCCCAGGGCCGCGTCCCACTCCTGGGGGGCCAAGGAATCCACCTCTCCCTGACAGGGGAAATCGGCGGCGTTGATCAGGATGTCCAGACGTCCCCAGGAGTCCAGCACGGTGTCCACCGCGGACTTGACCTGGGCGTCCTGCTCCGTCTCCACCACCATGCTGCGCGAGCCGGTCTTGAGCCGGGCCAGCTTGGCGCCCAGTTCCTGCAAACCCTGTTCCTCGCTGTCCAGCGCCGTCACCACCGCGCCCTGCCGGGCCAATTCCTGGGCGATCTCCGCCCCCAGGGCGCTGCCCGCGCCCACCACCAGGGCCGTCCTCAACTTTGCGCTTGTCATGTCCTACCTCCACCCCCTCGATTGCTTGCCTGTCACCAGGCGCTCACGAACATGTGCATAGTGCAGGCCGCGTGCTCGGTGCCAGAAAGCCCCCCGCCCGTCACATGGGTCATCGTCACCTTGGGCAGGGGATCGATCTGATAGCCAGGGCACTGGCCGCGCATCTGCTTGATCTGCGAGGCGATCATGGCGGCTCCCGAGGCCCCGATGGGATGTCCGTAGGAGAGCATGCCGCCACGGGGGCTCACCACGCACTGGCCGCCATGGGTGGCCTGGCCCTCGCGCAAAAACTTCAGGCCCTCGCCCTTGCCGCAAAGCCCCAGGCACTCGTAATAGAGAAGTTCGGCGATGGTGAAGGCGTCGTGCAGTTCCAGGGCCTTCACATCCTTGGGACCAATGCCGGACTCTTCGTAGAGCTGCTCGGCGCTCATCTCGGTGATGTCGTCGCCGGTGATGTCGCGCGGGCGGTTGTGATAGGGACCGGAGCAGACCACCGCGCCGGCCACCTTGACCGGCTTGGCCACGCCCAGGCGCTTGACCGCCTCCCGGCTGCCAACTATCACCGCGCCCGCGCCGTCGGAGATGCCGCAGCACTGGTGCAGGGTCAGGGGATAGGCGATCATGCGCGCGCCCACGATCTCCTCGATGCTGATGTCGCCCTTGAACCAGGCGTAGGGGTTGTTGGCGGCATGACGCCGGTTCTTCTGGGTTATTCCCGCCAGGTCCTCGATGGTGGCGCCGGTTTCGTGCATGTAGCGGTTGGCGCGCAGGGCGTACTTGCCGGTCATGACCGCCCCGTGCACGGTCTCGATGTCGTTCATGGCCGGGGTGAAGGCGGAGCCGGTGGCCCGGTGCAAGGAATGGTTCTCGGCCCCCACGGCCATGGCTATGTCGCATAGGCCGGTGGCCACGTCCTTTACCGCGCAGTAGACGGCCATGCCGCCGGCCGAGCAGGCGCTCTCCACGTTGATGATGGGCATATGCCCGCACATACCCAGGTCCTTGAAGATGGTCTGCCCGGTGACGATGCCGTTGGTGGCGTTGCCCACATAGGCGCTCTGCACCAAGTCAGGCCGGTCGATGTTGGCGTCGCGCAAGGCCTCCAGGGCCGCCCGCCGGCCCAGTATCTCGTAATCATCCTTGTGCTTGCCGAACCTGGTCTCGCTGACTCCCAGGACGAATACTTCCTGCATCATTTTCATGATCGCACGCTCCTATCCGGGCCAGCCTAAGCCCCGGCCTTCTTGAATTTGTAGCTGCTGACCGGCAGGTTGTCGGCGTTCATGCGGACGGGGCCGACCACCAACTCCACCTGGTCGTCGCAGTGGAAGCTGCCGATCTCGCCTTCCATCTGCGCGAAGATACGCACGTTTTCCGGAAGGTCCACATAGCCGAAGATGTAGGGCGTGGCCATGCCGGGCTGGCCGATGAAGATGTCGGTCACGCTGTAGAGAGTGCCCTGGCGGCTTAGCGGCACCACCTCGAACTCCTCCCCCCAGCAGGAGGGGCAGGGCGTCACCTTGGGGAAGTCCAACTGGCCGCATTTGAGGCAGCGGTAGCCCTTCAAATAGGGCGGCTTGCCATCCTGCGGCACTTCCAGCAGGTCTGGATGAAAGAAGGTGCTGTCCTTTTCTTTTTCCTTGGGTTCCTTGCCCTTGGGGCTCGCCGATGTGCTGGCGCCTGCCATTTGCTGTCTCCTGTCCGATCCTGGTTTTAGCTCGCGTTACCTAGGTGGCTGTCCCTGTTCGCGGATAGGCCTCCTTAGGTTGCGTCCCTGTTTTCTTGACCGAGCGGCTGGCCATGGCCACCCTCGGCCACCGGTCCGTACCAAAAGGGGATGCGCCCGTGATCCTAAGCGGTTGTTGACATCCTCCCCGCGGGTTCAGCAGGGAGGGTGGTTTCGTCGCCCGCGCCCGCAGCCCGCCATCAAGGAAAGCCAAATGCCCGCCTGGCGCGCCCCTCCCCTCGCGTGGGAAGGCAAAAGATTCCACGGGAAAAAGGAAGCCTCCAGCCCAGGGTGGTTAGGGGCAGGACTGGAGGCCAGAAAGCCCGGCCAGGGAGAAGCGCTCAGAGCAGGATGAGGTTTCGCTAGCCCTAAACAGCAGGAACGGTGAGGAGTCACTTAGGCATCACTCCTGGCGGGCTTCTGGTTTCTGCCCCGGGTTCGAGGTCAAGCCATGCGAGAGCGGACTTGGGCTTGCTGTCGACATCACCACCCTTTTGATGATCCCAGTATGCGCGAGCGGTGTTTGGTTATTACTCAAAACGCCATCTAATTGAGCTACATTCAACCATGCCCGCCTCGCGGCTGTCAACAATTTTTTATATCTATTTTTTACTTAATATTAATGAATAGATAGCTATGTATATCCCCCGGGAACGGTTGTAATCAGGAGGCGCTTGATTTCAAGCGGTAAACCTCCCTTGGCTCATATCCACGACCAAGGCAAGCCTTCCCCTTGGCGAGGCCGATGTTGATTATAAAATTAAATCATATTGTTATGCATAATTTGGCCATGTGGTCCATCTTTGGGCCCCAAACCACCGCCCAAGCGCAGGGAGGCCGGTACCTGCGCCGGCACATTTTGGCAAGCCGTCATCAACGGTACGGGCCTGGTAGCCATACTTAAATGATCATTAATGTCCTAAATACAAGGTTTAGTATCGTATCACCTTGATTTAACTGATTTGAAAAGAGAGAGACGGGAGGGCCGACGCCAAGAGGGGTGGACCGAAGCTCATTACGAAGCACCACCAGACTTGGCGGCGATTATTGGCATATTGCTCGACTACTATTTTAATTGAGCTATTATCTGGATAAGGGTAGGGTTGGTGCGCTGGGGAGGGTTCCTCGCCGGTGGTCTTCCTTTGGGTGATATTAGCCAAGCACAGCGGGCAGACTAGCAAGCGATCTGTTGGGATGCCAAGGCCAAGGGGCTGACGTAGCCGTTGGCTCCATGCCTCCTGGTCCGGTTGTAGTCCACCTTGATGTATCGGAATACCACCCGCGCATGGCCTAACGGCTGAGCAGTTTTCCCCGTGAACCATCTCCACTTCGAGCGTACGGAAAGGAAAAAGCTCTCGGCGCAGGCGCTGTCGAGGCAATTGCCCTTGCCGCCCTTGCCGCAAACCAGGCCGCACTTGGTGGAATCACCCCGGGCGCACCATTAAAACAGGAGGTTAGGCCAACCGGCCTGCCCCCCTGAATCTTTATGGTTCCGGCGAAAACGGACGTTTTGGCCCGGCTCCCGGCTTGCATACCCAGGGAAAACATGTTAGCCTCCCACCCTGTCTTGACTGCCCCTGGCCCAAGCGCTTCCAACACGAGGACAAGTCTTTGTCTCTACCCTTGGATGCCAATCCTGTCTGCCAAATGGGGGAACGCAACCTCAACTGTCCCCACTATGTCTTCTGCCTGGATATCGCGGCCGCCAACCTGTGGCCCGATTTCACCTGCGAGCTCTGCTTCTATCGCAGGACCAAGGAGGCGACCCGCATCGAGGAGATGGACCTCTGCGGGCCGGGCTGGGAAGATATCTGGGGAGGCAGCGGATAGCAGTATTTAGGTCAAAAAGCCAGCCCCGCCATTTCCATGGCCAGCCCGCGTGGCCTGGCTTGGCGCTGGTTGACTGCCTTGACGAAGACGAGTCTCGCGGCGGAGCTAGTGCTTATTATCACGAGCCGGTCTTCCGGCTTGGCCAGGGGTGAGTTTCCGCCATGAACGCCACGCCAGAGGTTTCGCCTCCCCCCCAACACGCCCGCTCTCTCCACCCCAGAGGTGAAATGGGCGGCGTGTCGCGCAACGCCTGCTTTGTCATGCTGGCCCGGGGGCTGGACCTGGTGGCCGCCTACCTCATCATGGTCTGGGTGGCCCGCTATTTGAGCCTGGAGGAGTTCGGCGACTACTCCTATATCGTGGCCCTGGTCACCGCGGTCATGGCCTTGTGCTATTTTGGCACCCAGCAGGTGCTCATCCGCGAGGTGGCCCGGGATCGCGCCCAGGCCCCGGCCTATCTGGGGGTGGCCATCAGCCTGCGCCTGTCCCTGGCGCTTTTGGCCAGCCTGGTGGTGGTGGCCATCAGTTGGACCATGGACCTTAGCCCGGCCATGCGCCAGGCGGTGCTCATCACCGTGGCCGCCGAGTTCTTCTGGATCATGGGGCTCTTGTTCCGGGCGGTGTTCCAGGCCTTTGAACGCATGCGCTACGAGCCCCAGGTCACTATCGCCTTCAGCATGCTCTGGGCCGGTTTGATGGGGCTGGTGGTGTGGCTGGACCTGGGCTGGCTGGCGGTTTTCTGGGCCACCTGTCTGGCCAAGGCCGGCATGTGCGCCCTGGCCGGCTGGCTGGCCTTCCGCCGCCTGGCCCGCCCCAGTTTCAGCGATCTGGGACGCCACCTGTGGCCCTTCTTCAAGACCGCCCTGGTCATCGGCATCATGGTCTTTCTCTACCAGAACATCTTCAAGGTCAACGTGCTCCTGCTCAAGTGGCTGAGCAGCACCCAGGAGGTGGCCCTGTTCCAGGCCCCGCACAGCCTGGCCCTGCAGTTGCAAGTCATACCCGTCTCCCTGGCCACCGCCGTGCTGCCGGTCTTCTCGCGCTTGGTCAGCGAACGGCCCGAGGAACTCAAGGCCCTCTTCAGCAAGGTGGCTCGCTTCTCCTTGCTGGTCTGCTGCGGGCTCTCCCTGAACATGAGCCTTTTCGCCAACGAGATTATAGGCTTGGTCCTGGGACCCCGCTATGCCCAGGCCGTGCCGGTGCTCTCCATCGTGGCCTGGTCCTTGGCCCCCCTGACTCTGGACATGCTGCTGAACAACCTGCTGGTGGCCGGCAACCGCCAGCGCTTCGGGGTCTACGCCGCGGCCCTGGTCATCGCGCTGGGCTTCGTGGCCGGGGTGATGCTCATTCCCAGCCACGGCTCGGCGGCGGCGGCCTGGATCGCCTTGGGCTCCTATCTGCTGCTGGCCACCTGCGGCTGGGCTTTTGTCCGCGCCATGGGGCTGAAGCTGGCCCTGGGCGGCCTGCTGCTGCGGGTGGGGCTGACCTGCCTGGGAGCGGGCCTGGCCGGCTGGCTGCTCAGGGATGTCAACATATGGCTGGCCCTGGCGGCTTGCCAGGCGGTCTACGCCGGACTGGCCCTGGCCAGCGGCGCTTTGCGCATAAGCGACTTGACCGGCCTCAAGGGGATGCTGGCCGGAGCGCCGCCGCCACCTGGGGCGGGGGCGGGAGGAAAACGACCGTGAGCAAGGGGCAGTTGGCCATCATAGGCTGGGACGGAGCCACCTTCGACATCATCAACCCCCTGGTGGCCCAGGGGCGCATGCCCAACCTGGCCCGCTTGCAGCAAGAGGGCAGCTGGGGCCCCTGCCGCTCCACCATACCCCCGCTGACCCCCTGCGCCTGGACCTCCATCAGCACCGGGGTCAACCCCGGCCAGCACGGCATCTTCGACGCCTATCACTACAACCCGGCCAAGCGCGAGAACTTCTTCGTCAACAGCACCTTGCGCCGGCGGCCCCCCCTGTGGTCCATCCTGAGCAAGCTGGGTTTCAAGACGGGAGTCTTCAACGTGCCCATGACCTATCCCGCCGATCAGGTCAACGGCTTCATGATCCCCGGCATGTTCACTCCCCACGGGTTGCAGGGTTTCATGCACCCGCCCGAGCTGCAAACCGAGTTGGAGGGGCGTTTCGGCCCTTATCAGCTGGAATGCGCCATGGATGCCCAGGACCCCCAGCGCTACCTGGAACTGCTCAAGGAGATGAACCGCCGCCGCCTGGAGCACGCCCTGTATCTGCTGGAGCGCGATGACCCCGACTTCTTTTTCCTGGTCTTCATCTCCAGCGACCGCATCCAGCATTTCGCCTTCAAATACCTGGACCCCAGCCACCCCCAGCACCAGCAGCACAGGGAGGCCATCAACCAGGTCTACGAGGACCTGGACCAGGCCCTGGGGCGTCTGCTGGCCGCCCTGCGGCCGGGCGGGCACGTGATGATGGTCTCCGACCACGGAGCCGGGCCGGTGAACCGCTCGCTGGTGCTGGCCAACTGGCTGCGGCAAAAGGGTTATTTGCACTTGTTGGACAACGCCGGCATGGCCGAGGGCAGCCTGGCCCGTCTGGGCTCCCTGGCCGAGCGGGTCAAGATAAAGGCCTTGAGCGTGATGGGCAGCCCGGCCGCCCATCGCCTGCGCACCCAGATGCACGACAAGGGCATCAACCGCTTCTTGCGCCGCCTGGACTGGGACAAGACCAAGGCCTTTTCCGAGGGCGCGGTGGGCTCGGTCTATCTGAACCGGGCCGCGGTGAGGCCCGAGGAGGAGGCCGCCCTGCTGGAGAAGCTGCGCCGCGAGCTGTACCAGATACGCGACGAGCAGGGCCGCCGGGTGGTGGAGGAGGTCTATCTAAAGGCCGAGGTCTTCTCCGGCCCGGCCATGGAGCAGGCCCCGGACCTGCTGGTGCTCTGCTCGCCGGGCTGGCTCATCAAGCAGCCCAGCGAGTTCGACTTCTACGGCGAGAAGCTCTCCGAGGAGCTGTTCACCACCCAGCGCTGGAGCGGCCGCCACGAGATGAACGGCATCTTCCTGCTGGCCGGCCCCCAGGTGCGTGGCGGTCAGGTGCTCACCGACTGCCAGGTCATCGACCTGGCCCCCACGGCCCTGCACCTGCTGGGGCAGGAGATACCCGACTACATGGACGGCCGTCTGCTGACCCAGGCCCTGGAGCAGGGCTTCCTGGAAGCCAACCCGCCTCGCTACACCGCCGTCCTGGCCCAGACCGCCGGCTCCACCGCCCAGCTCACCCCCGAGGAGGAGGCCCAGGTGGCCGAGCGCCTGCGCGATCTGGGCTATATCGAATAGACGACCGGGGAGCGGGCGATTTACACGCCTCGCCGCCCCAGTGAACATGCTGTTTTAAATTTGGTTGGGCTGCCCGCGGCCCATCTGTTTTACAGAGGAGATCAAAAGGTGAGCAAACGCCCAACAGGGGGCGGGGGGGATTGCTTCAGCATCAAATCAAGTCTGGTCGGCGTCCTGGCTCTGCTGGCGGCGCTATTTCTCTTTCCCGCCGCCATGGGCGTTTTCAGTTCCTATCAAGACTGGACCGAAAGCCGGCGCATGGAGGCGATACTCAACCAGGGCATCGATCTTTTCCAGGCCGTGCGGAACTTCGGTTATGAGCGGGGAAGGATCAACGTGGTGCTCAACCACGCTGGCCCGCTGAAGGAAATGGCCGCCAACCGGGAGTTCATAAAGAGCCGGCGCCAGGAAGGCGAGCAGGCCTTGTCCAGGGCCTTGTCCGGCATCTCGGGCGGGCAGGCTGACTCACGAGGATCCGCGCTGGCGAAACTGAAGCAAAGCCGGGCCAGGGTGCTCGCTCTGCGGGCGCAGGCCGATGAGCAGATGCTCTTGCCCAAGCAGGCGCGGGACCCGGGACTGCCGCAAGCCTGGTTTTCGGCCATGAATTCCATGGTCCTTTCCATCCGCGAATTGCTGGA
>CAZLSD010000064.1:0-14499 GCA_964561775.1 uncultured Desulfarculus sp.
AATCGCGCGCCATGTCACGGAGCATCAACAGCTCCTCGCTCAACTCGAAATCCATAGCTCGCCTCCTCCTAGCATTGTAGGGGCCTTAAGAAAGCAAGGTCCCCTCGGGTGTCGGTCCGGGCAAGACCACCATGGCGCATCGAACGGGATTTTTCATTCTCCACTGTATTATAGCTATTTTCAAGCTTTTGCTTGGGGCATAGCATAGCGGTAGGCTATGCTATGCAAGCAAAGGCCAATTAAGATTTGGTCAATGCTGATGCGGGATTACCCGGCATGCTCCTGGCCGTTTGGCGCGCGGGGCGTCCAAGCCAGACAAAATAATGAAGCGGCCTCAGCGGGCCTGGCCGGGCAGAGGCTCGGAAACGCGGGTAATGGAGGCTCCGGCGGCGGTGAGCTTCTGGTCGATGCGCTCATAGCCCCGGTCCAGGTGATAGACCCGGCTGATGTGGGTCTGGCCCTCGGCGGCCAGGGCGGCCAGCACCAGGCAGGCGCTGGCGCGCAGATCAGTGGCCATGACTGGCGCTCCGGTCAGCCGCCGCACGCCCTTGACCACCGCCGTGGAGCCGGTGACCTCGATGTTGGCCCCCAGGCGGCGCAGTTCGCTGGTGTGCATGAGCCGGTTCTCGAAGATGGTCTCCTGCATCACCGAGCTGCCCGGCGAGAGCGTCAGCAGGGCCATGAGCTGGGCCTGCATGTCGGTGGGGAAGCCGGGATACGGCCCGGTGATGACGTTGACCGGCCGTGGCGCGCGGCGGGCGCTGACCACCAGGCCCTTGGGCGTCTGCTGAAAACGCAGCCCCGCCTCCTTGAGCTTGCCCACCACGGCGGTCAGGTGCTCCAGGGGGGCCTCGGCGATGGTCAGTTCGCCCCGGGTGATGCCGGCGGCCACCATGTAGGTGCCGGCCTCGATGCGGTCGGGCATGACCTGGTGGTCCAAAGGCCCCAGATCGTCCGCTCCCTGTATGGTTATGGTGGAGGTGCCCGCGCCCTCGATCTTGGCTCCGGCCGCCTTCAAGGCCTGCACCAGGTCCATCACCTCGGGCTCGCGGGCGCAGTTGCGCAGGATGGTCTGGCCCTTGGCCAGGCAGGCCGCCATGATCAGGTTCTCGGTGCCCGTCACGGTCACCAAGTCCATGGCCACCTCGGCGCCTTTCAGGCGCTTGGCCTTGGCCACCACATAGCCCCCCTCCAGCTCGATCTTGGCCCCCATGGCCTCCAGGCCCTTCAGGTGCTGGTCTATGGGGCGCTCGCCAATGGCGCAGCCGCCGGGCAGGGAGACCCGCGCCCGCCCCCGCCGGGCCACCAGCGGTCCCAGACACAACACGCTGGCGCGCATGGTCTTGACCAGGTCATAGGGAGCCTCGTCACCCTCGGCCCCGCTGGTGTCCACCCAAACCTCGTCGCCGCGGCTGTCCACCTTGGCCCCCAAGGTGCCCAGCAGACTGCTCATGGTGCGCACGTCGCGCAGATTGGGCACGTTGCGTAAGTGGCTGCGCCCGCTGGCCAGCAAGGTGGCGCACATCAAGGGCAAGGTGGCGTTCTTGGACCCCGCCACCCTCACCCGCCCCACCAGCGGCCGCCCGCCTTCGATGATGAGTTTGTCCATTTTCTACCCCAAGGGCACACGACGGTGGCCTAGCCAGGACGACGAAGAGGTCCGGTGACAAAAAGCGGCGTATCAGCGCAAATCTTTACCACAATCGCCGCAGAAGTTCTTCCCGGCCAGGATCTCGGCTCCGCAGGCTGGGCAGGTTTTGTTGTCGGGCGCGACGTTGACAAGGCCCTTTGCCTTCTCCATGGCCGGCTTGTTCTCAAGCAGGTCCATGGCGGGGCTGGCCTCCAGGGCCGTGGCGCCCCTTCTCTCCGCCTCCGCCTGCATCCCGGCGATGCGGGCGTTAATGTTGATGAGCTTCGCGGCGTTCTGATCCGTGTCGACTGGCGCGAGCTTGCCGGAGGAGTCCTTGAACGAGGCGACGTATTGGAGCAAAGACTGAACAGCCTGATCCAAGTCGGCCGACGGCGGGGCGGAGACGATGACCCGCTCGCCGCTCATGCCCATGGTGTTGGCCAGTCCGTGTGATTCGCTGATTATGTGGTAGCCCTGGATCGTGACGTGACAGTCGCTCTGGACCGCGACGCGGTTGCTTTCCAGCCCTCCATGCCTGGAGCCCGGCACCAAGCCTATATGGCTGGTGGTGAAGGTGCCATCCAAGCTCAGTCTGTAGATGTCGCTGGAAAAATAGTACAGGTTGAACAGCTTGAACGACCTGTCTATAAAGGATCTCCCGTAGATTAGCGCCAAACGTCCGGCGTACATGGCCACGGCCATCTTGGGAATCCAGAACAGTATCTTGTCGATCGAGAGATTGCGCAATGACAAGCCATCCGCGCAAACGCCAAGCAAGATGAAAAATCCTGACATCGATAGCACGGCCCCGACTACGCCCAACAAATGAGGGGCCATGCCCGTGTCGTGCTCGATTGGCTGCGGTTGGGTTTCTATCACCACGTCACCGGAAAATGTCGAGGTGAGTTTGTCCGCGACATTGACCATGGTGGGCGCGACATTGCGGTATTCCCTATGGGGCAGGGTGCCCACTTTCAAGGAATCCAGGGTATTCACTACATGATTGTAAAAATTTTTGGGGTTCCCTGCTTCCAGAATATGCTTGCTTTCCTTGTTGGGCTTCACCTCCGGCGTAACCGGCCTCATGAGGATGCAAGCGGCGACTCGCGTCCCCACCACCAGCAGGAGAACGTAGATCAACGCCCACGGCAAAGGATAGATAAAGGTAACGTTGAACGTATTCTGAATTAACCCGTTGAACCAAACCGGCAGCGCCAGCGCCAGCAGCAATACGATCAGCCAAGGGGTAGAGTTGATGGTTTCTTCGACTAAGGCGCCATAGGGCTCGGTGATTGTACTGAATTTCGAACTGAACCACTTGCTGGCTTTGATTATGATGCTTGATGGATTTTCAAAGGATACGATTTTGTTTCCATCAAGCAGGTTGTCTATCACGGCCTTGGTCTGCAAATTCTTGGGGGCCTCAGCTGGTATGCTGAAATCCAGGAGCGACTTGATTCCCAGCCACAAGTTGCTTATCAGGACTTTCAGGCCCAGCAGGACAATAGTCAGCGAAATGGCGACAAAGGTCAGGAACTGGGGCGAGAATAGTCGCAGAGTTCCGCTGTTGATGGCGTTCAAGGTGTTAAGGGCGTTGTCAATGAGATTGACGGATGACCAGTTGATCAAATAAACGCCCAGGACCACCGCCAAAGCGATACGAACAAAGCCTAAAAAACGATTGGGATTTTTGATTGGTGGCGCCTCATACGCCACTGCAACTTTTCCAGACATGCCCCCCTCCTCCAGAATACGTTGGTTGGAAAAGCCTTAACAAGCTGTTGAAAAACGCCGGTTAAGCGCGGGCCAGTGGCCAAGCTGGGTTGAAGAAGTCCATGGACGGACTTTTTCAACACCCTGAAAGTCACACGTCGGCTAGCCGGCAGCAAAGCACCCGCTCTATATTCGCCAAGTCGCGTATGGCGCGAACATCATCGTATACTTTGGCGGCCTGTGCAACCGCCTTGGCCTGGGGCCCTTGCCCCGCGCCCAGTTCTATGAGCAGCCAGCTCAAGGGGCGCAGGAAGGCGCGCGCGCCGATGATAATCTGTTGGGTGATCTCCAGGCCGGAGGGGCCGGAGACCAGGGCCAGGCGGGGTTCGTGGTCGCGCACCTCGGGCATCAGGCTGGGCCACTCGTCCTCGCGGATATAGGGTGGGTTGGCGGTGATGAGGTCGAAGAAGCCGCCGCCGGCGGCCAGGGGTTGCCACAGGTCGCCCTGGAGGAATGTCACGCGGCCGGCCAGGCCCAGGCGCTGGGCGTTGGCCTGGGAGACAGCCAGGGCCTGAGGCGAGACGTCCACGCCCAGGGCGGTCAAGTCGGGGCGCTGGTGGGCCAGGGCCAGGGCCACCGCCCCGCTGCCGCTGCACAGGTCCAGCACCCGGGGGGTGGGTGTCTCGGCCAGGAGGCTTAAGCCCTCCTCCACCAGCAGCTCGGTCTCGGGGCGGGGGATTAGCACGCCCGGCTCCACGGCCAGGTCCAGGCCGTAGAACTCGCGCCGGCCCAGGATGTAGGCCAGGGGTTCCTGGCCGCGCCGGCGCAGGAGCAGGTTCTTGAAGGCGGCCAGCTCGGCGGGGCTCAGGGGCTGGTCATGGCGCAGATAGAGGTCCACCCGCGAGCAGGAAAGCGCCTTGGCCAGCATCAGCTCGGCCGAGAGCCTGGGAGCGGCCACGCCCTTTTCGCGCAGATAGCCGAAGGCCCAGGCGATGAGGCGGCCTATGGTCCAAGTCTCGGCCATGCTCAGCCTATGCTGCGCTCCCAGTCGGCCCGGGCCAGGGCCACGATCTCCTTGCCCCAGTCGTAGTGGATGTTCATCTCCTCCCAGTGGGGCCGGTGGGTCATGCGCTGCATGAGCAGGGCGTCGCTGTTGAACCAGCGGGGCAGCACCCCGCCGAAGAAATAGCCACGCTCGCGCAGGACTCCGCAGGCCCAGCCGGCCCAGGTCTCGGCCAGGTTGAGCCAGACCTGGAAGACCTTGACCCCCTGGGCCAGGGCCTCCGACTCGATTTTATTCAAGGCGGCGGGAAAATCCTGGCCGGTCTGGGGCACGGGGATGCGCGCCACCTGGGCGAAAGGGAAGACCTGGCTACTGATGCTGGTGGACGAGCCGGTGGGCGGCGTCTCCCGCGAAATGCTCAAGGTGCGCTGGTCGTTTAGCTTGCCGTAGAGCAAGCGCAACTGGGCTTCGTACTCCGTGGGCAAAAAGACCTCGTGGGGATGGGAGCGCAGGGTGCCGAAGTCTAGAAGGTTGGAGACCCGCCCCTGGGCGCTCTGCTCCTTGGCATAGGCCTCGGCGGGCATCAGGTCCACCTCGGCGGCCAGGGAGATCCAGCCCATGCCGTTGGTCAGGCGCTGGGAAAAGACGTGGTTCAAGACCGGCTCGCCAAAGATGCCCTGGCCCGCCAATTCACCCAGAAGCAGGTCCTGGCCGTGTTTGACCATGTCGGTGAAGATGTGCTTGCCGCCCCGGTAGAGGGGATGCACCAGGCCCGAACCCGACTCCCAGATGCCCTCGTAGGGCGCGCTGTGGAACATGGCGTTGTGCCCCACGATATCGCCCTGGCTGGTGCGGACCACGGTGGAAACCACCCGCTGGGCCGCGTTTTCAGCCTTGAGCAGCTCGGCGTCGATGAAGTGGCGTATGGGGTAGCCCTCGCCATACACGGTGAGGAAAAGCTCCACCACGCCTTGGGCGTCCTCGGGCCGGAAAAGGTCTATTTCCCAGAGCAGTCCGGGTTCTATGGGCATAATCATCTCCCCCGAGCATAAATTTTAGGCTTCCATGGTTTTCTGTGGAGCGCCGGCCAAGGGCAGCAAGGCCAGGCTCATTAAGCATACCAGAGCGCAGAGCAGGGACAGGGCGGCGAAATTGGCCCTTTCCAGGACCAGGCCGCCGGCCAGGGGCCCCACGAACAGCCCCACCTGGAACATGAAAAAGCCCAGGTTGGCGTTCAGGCCCCGCAGGTGGGCGGGCGAGCGGTCAAACATCAGCGCGCCCAAAAGCGGCATGGTCATGCCCCAGCCCAGGCCCAAACCCGCCGCTCCGGCCAGCAGGCCGCCCGGCCCGGGCAGCCAGGCCAGGCCCAGATAGGCCGCCACCAGCAAGGCCAGCGACCAGCCTAGCAGCAAGGTCTTGGAAAAGCGGTCCAGGGCGCGGCCAGCCAACACCCGCACCGCCAGCTCGGTCAGGGTGACCGTGGTGTAGAACAGGCCCGGGTTGGCCAGGCCTTGGGCGCGGGCGTGGGTCTCCACGAAATAAAAGATGGGCGCGAAGGCGATATACACCAACAGCGACATGGCCAGCAGGCTGGCCACGGTCTTTTGTCCCAGGTTGTCTTTGATCTGGGCCCAGCGCGGCCGCTCCTGAGCTTGCCCCGCGCCCACCGGCGGCGTCAACCACAGCAGGGGCAGGATCAAGAGCAGCGCCCCGGCGGTGACGTTGAGCACGGCCACGAATCCGCCCAGCAGACGCGCCGCCTCCACCACCAGGGGAGGCAGCAGGGCAAAAGGCAGCAGGGTAACTATGCCCACCACCCCGAAGGCCTGGCCGCTCTTGCCCTCGGGTATGGCCGCCACCAGGCGCGCGGTGAAGGCCGCGATGAGCACGCCATAGGCCAGGCCGTGCAGCAGGCGCACCGCCAGCAGCAGCCCCATGTCCAGCGCCCAGTTGTACAAGGCCAGGCTGGCGATGACGCCCAGCACGCTCCAGAACATCCAGCGCCGGGCGTTGCCGCCATTTAGATATGGACTGACCAGGGGGCGCAGCGCCAGCCCCACCAGGGCGAAGACGCTTATGAGCAGGCCCTGCTCCCCCGCCTCGAAGCCCAAACCCTGCAAGTAGCCCTGAAATTGAAAAAAGCAGGCCACGTTGCACAGGCTCAGGAAATTGATGGCGTTCAGGGCCGCGAACTCAAGGGTCCACAATTTGGCAGGCGGTGCGGTGTTCACGTTTGGCGTCCAAGCTTTTTAAGAAATGGGTTCTTGGGGGAAACCCTTTTTTATGCCAAAAAAGGGTTTCCCCCAAACCCCCTTCCTAAAAAAGCGATGGGGGGGTATTTATTAATTTAGGAACAATAACTATAAATTACCCCAGCCAGGCCTGCCTTTTCCAACGTCCGGGCGGTTGAGGCGGCCTCGATATCATGCCCGCCCCGCGGGCCTAGGCGTAGCCCTGCTCCATGGCGCGTACCAGCCGGGTAAGGGTCAGGTTCACCGGCGTGGCCAGGCCCAGGCCCTGGGCTTGGCGGGCCACGTAGCCGTTGATGTAGTCCACCTCGGTGCGGCGCTTGGCCCGCACGTCCTGCAACATGGAGCTTACGTTGCCCGCCGTGCCTTGGGCCACCTGGCCCACCCGCTCCAACATGTCATCGTGCAAAAACCGGATGCCCAGGGCCGCGCCCACGGCCACCGCCTCTTCCACCGCGGCGGCCATCAATTCCTGGCTGGCCGCCCGCTCCAGCAACTGGCCGTTCTTCACCCCCAGGATGGCGGTCAGGGCATTGATGCCCACGTTGATCACCAGCTTGGTCCAGATGAGGTTGGCCACGCCCGAGGCGGTCTCCGTGGCGAAACCCGCCCGGTTGAACAGATCGGCCACTTCCCGGCAGAAGCTGTCCGCTTCCCCCTCCACCGGACCCAGGTGGGTCTGCCCCCGGCCGGCATGGCGCACCTGCCCCGGACCCAGCAGGGTGGCGCCCTCGCTGGTGATGCCCCCCAGCACCCGGCCAGCTCCCAGGGCCTCCACCAAGGCCTCCACGTTGCCCGCCCCGTTCTGCAAAGTCAAGGCCCTGGCCTCGGAGGGCAAATGCTCGCCCAAGGAACGCGCCACCTGGGCGGTGTGATAGGCCTTGACGCAGACCAGGGCCAAGCGGCAGCCGGCCAGGGCCTGGGATGCCTCGGCCGTCACCGTCATGGCTATCTGCCGGCCGCCCTGGGGCTCCTCCAGAAATATGCCGTTGTCCCTGATGAAGGCCGCCCGCTCCGGCCGGTGATCCAGCAAAACCACCCGCGCCCCCGCCGCGGCCAAACGCGCCGCCCACAACAAGCCCACCGCCCCAGGACCAATCACCGTGATGCGCATGGCGTCTCCTGTTGGGAAAGAGGATATTGGGGGAAAACCCTTTTTCGTGCCGAAAAAGGGTTATCCGCACCCAAGCCTGCCTTTGGCAGGCTTGGGGCCCGCGCCCCCCAAACCCCCCTTCCTTGCTAAAAAGGCGAGGGGGTTTGGATACGAACCATATCGCGTTTTTTTAGTGGGGGGCTGGGGGAGAACTTTTTTTGCGCTCTAAAAAAAGGCTCTCCCCCAGTTCTTACAACCTCAAACCTTAAGCGCTTTGACCACCTCGGGGTCCATGGCGAAGCCATGCTCCGGGGCGGGGAAGGCCTGGGAGCGCACGTCCTGGGCGTAGGAGGTCAGCGCTTTTTCCACCTCAGCGAAAAGATTGATGTATTGCTTGGCCATCTTGGGGGTCTTGCGCGTGGTCAGCCCCACCACGTCGTGATAGACCAGCACTTGGCCGTCACAGTCGGGGCCGGCCCCGATGCCGATGGTGGGGATGGCCAGCGCCTTGGTGATGGCTGCGGCCAGGGCCGAGGGGATGCACTCGAAGACGATCAGGCAGGCCCCGGCCGCTTGCAGGTCCTTGGCCGAGTCTATGAGCTTTTGCGCTCCGGTCAGGTCCTTGCCCTGCACCTTGTAGCCGCCCAGCATGGCCACGCTCTGGGGGGTGAGCCCGATGTGGGCGCAGACGGGTATGCCCGCGCGCACGATGGCCGCCACGGTGGGGGCCATCTCGCTGCCGCCTTCCAACTTGACGCAGTCGCAGCCGCCCTCCTGCATGAAGCGCCCAGCGTTGGTGATGGCCTGCTCCAAGCTGACCTGGTAGCTCAAGAAGGGCATGTCGCCGATGAGGAAGGGCGTGCTGATGCCCCGGCGCACGGCCTGGCAGGAGCGGATCATGTCGTCCATGGTCACCGGCACCGTGGAGTCCATGCCCAGCACCACGTTGCCCAGGCTGTCCCCCACCAGCACCGAATCCACGCCCGCCTTTTGGCAGAGCGCCGCCGTGGGGTAGTCATAGGCCGTTATCACGCTGATTTTCCTGCCTTCGCGTTTCATCTGGTAGAGGTCGGGAATGGTCACTTTCTTGTCTGGCATCTGATCCTCTCCGACATGCGGGGTTAAAAAAATAACGGCGTTCCCGACGGGCGGGGAGGGAAAAGGGGACCATCCCCTTGGCCGTTCCCGCGCGCCGTCTCGGTCCCCGGCAGGGGATCCAAGCGGTTTCTTGCGCCAGACCCGTCAAGACGCCGATTAACTACATAATTGGTAGCCCAGCCCGGCTGCTCTGTCAATACTCAGGGTGGCGCCTACAGTTTGACCGAGCCGTCAGGGTAGCGGCAAAGGCCAAGGAAGGAATTGGGATTACAAGTACCTTTGCGGGATTCATGACAGCCTGGCCAAGGCTGGCGGGAATCCTGCCCCGCCAGCTGGCACGTCGCTTGCTCGGGCGGCAGCGGCGGCCATGCGGCGCTTCCGCGCAACCGCCCGCGCCAGTTGGCGGAAAGATGGCCTGCGACGGGAGCCGATCCGGGGCGGGGGAAGAGGGCGTCTCCCGACCCGTCATGGGTGCGGCGGCTCGCCGCCCGCGCCAGCTGGCGGAAAGATGGCCTGCGACGGGAGCTGATCCGGGGCGGGGGAAGAGGGCGTCTCCCGACCCGTCATGGGTGCGGCGGCTCGCCGCCCGCGCCAGTTGGTGGAAAGATGGCCTGCGACGGGAGCCGATCCGGGGCGGAGGAGGAGGGCGTCACCCGACCCGTCATGGGTGCGGCGGCTCGCCGCAAACGGTTTGGGCCCCCTCCGGGGGGAGGGGGCCCAAGTTAGGGAGCTGAGGGTTAGCCTAGAGGGGCAGTATCTTGGTGAGCAGGGAGCCGGGGAACCAGCCCTTGCCGATATAGCCCAGGCCCACGACGAGGGCGCAGAGCACGAAGAGGCGCTTGAGCCAGATATCGGGGATGTACTTGGAGGTGCGGGGTCCGATGATGGAGCCGATGAAGATGCCGATAAGCTCCAAGCCGATGAAGCTCCACTGGGTGACCACGCTCTGGCCGACCATGTAGGAGAAGATGGAGGCGATCATGGAGACGAAGACGGCCATGGCGCTGGTGCCGGCCACGATGAACATGGGCAGTCCGGCGATGGAGGTGAGATAGGGGACGTAGAGGAAGCCGCCGCCCACGCCGATGAAGGAGGAGATGGCGGCGATGATGACGCCACCCAGCACGGGCAGATAGGATTTGAACTCGAATTCCACGCCGAAGAAGGTGAACTTGGTGGTGCCGCCAAAGAAGGCGGTGATGAGGCCGGCCACCAGCAGGATGTAGCCTACCCAGTCGGGCTGCTTGATGAGGGAGAGGAACAGGGCTCCGGCCACGGTCAGGGCCAGGGCGATGTACAACATGGTGGTGGAGCCGGCGACGATCTTGACGCCCTCGTCGCCGCCGGTGCCTTCCTTGACCTTCTTTTCAAAGGCGTTGGCGGCTTCCTTGGCCTTCTTCTTGGATGCCTGGCCCTTGGGGGTGGTTTCCCAGAGCAGGACGAAACCCACCACCAGCACCAGGATGCCGAAGAAGCCCACGTACTCGCGGAAGGAGACCTTGCCGGCGGTGAGCACGGGGATCATGGTGCCGCCGGCCATGGAGCCGATGGCCAGGAAAGCGCCCAGGGGCAGCACCAGACGGCCCATCTTCAGGTAATTGAAGCTGCTGATAAGAGAGGAGAGACCCACCAGCCACTGGTTGGAGACGCGGATGGAGTCGGTGAGCATCTTGTTGACCGGGTGGCCCTTGCCATAACCGGCGGCGTACTCGCCCAGGCCGAAGACGCTGATGTGCCCCACGCCGGCCATGATGCCGCCGAAGGCTCCCACGGTGGAGAATATCCAGCCCACCCACATGGCCCACAGGAGGGCTCCGATGAGGCTGGGATCGGGCGCGCCGGGGATGCCCAGGAAGCCCACGGGCTTGGCGGGGTCCAGGATCTCCAGGGTTTTCTTGGCCTGCTTTTCGTCCTTCAGGCTTTTCTCGATGGCCGTTTGAATTTTGGCATCTATGGTGGTGATGGCTTTTATGGCCGCTGCTTTGTCAGGGGCGGCAGGAGCGGTGGGAGCTACGGCAGGGGCGGCAGGGGCGGCAGGGGCGGCTGCCGGGGCCTGGTCCTGGGCCCAGACCGGGGACGAGACTCCGGCCAGAGCGCACAGCAGCCCCAATACCAGCAGGCGATAGAGCCAACTCATGGGATGCGTCTCCTTTTGTTTGGGGGTTGTAATGATACTTTGATGAGAGCCAATGCTAATTATTTTGCACAGCCGTATGAATATCACCCCGAGGCGGTTTGATCAAGCGTCATATGTGTGAAATTGCGCATTTTCAATTGCTATACGTTCGATATGATTCGGGTTTGCATCACGGTTCCGGGTGGGACGGCCCTGGCGGCCCTGACCAGACGGTCATCTATGGTCCGGCGGGGCCCCGGGCCGGGTCAGGCAAGCGATTAGGGTTGCAAACCTTTTGCGCCTGCGTTAGAGTTGTGCCCGGGTCGGCGGGGAAACCTGCCGTAATCATTGACATAGGCTGGCCAGGCCCTTTGCGGGCCCTTGCGTGGAGCCCTTAAAGGGGTTCGTTCGTCGCGGCCAGCCAGCGAAGATCACGCCGGCTCGCGGAGAGATGACCGAGAGGCCGAAGGTGCTCGCCTGCTAAGCGAGTGTAGGGCCATAAAGCTCTACCGAGGGTTCGAATCCCTCTCTCTCCGCCAACCACGAAATTTGCCAGGGCCCGGCCGCCGAAGGCCCGGGCTTGCCGCTTTTCGTTGTCCCCTCCCCTTCACCGACCCGGGGGCGCGTTTGCTCTTCAGCCACATACTGGCCTTCATCGTGGTCATGGCCGTCTTCGAGGCCTACCGCCCCGGTATGCCCGGTCTGGGCCTGTGGGAAAGCCTGAGTTGGGGCGTGGCTCTGCTCTTGTGGCTGTGGGTGGGCGGGCGTCTGGCCGTGCAGCTGCTGCTGAGGCGTCTGGCCCGAGGGCGGGGCTCGGCGGCCAGTTCGGCGCGCCGCCTGGAGACCTACCTCACCTTCACCGCCGTGGTCTGCCTGCTTCTTCTGCTCACCGTGGGCGAGTTGAAGGCCCAGATATTGACCTGGCCCCTGCTGCGCTCCTCTCTCACCCTGCAAGGCCTCAGCGCCTGCCTGCTGTTTTTCCTGCACCTGGGCGTGGCCGCTTGGGCGGGCTGGCCCCTGGAGCACAAGCTGCTGGGCCTGGACCTGGGACGCTGGGCCTATCTTTGGGGGCGCTTCCGTTTCGTGGCCCCGGTGGTTTTTCCCTGGCTGGCGGCCGCGGCCCTGGAAGACCTGCTGCGCCTGGCCTGGCCAGGTTCGGCGTTCTGGCTGGAGACCGGCCTGGGCGACTTGTTCTTCTTGCTGGCCTTTTTGCTCATGATGGCCCTGATTTTCCCCCCCATGGTGCGGGCTTGGTGGGGCTGCCGGGCCTTGCCGGGCGGCCCCCAGCGCGAGCTGGCGGAAACCGTGCTCAAGCGGGCGGGGGTCAAGGTGGCCGGCATCCTGGACTGGCCCATCATGGAAGGCCGCACCCTGACCGCCGGGATACTGGGCTTGGCGCCTGGCCTGCGCTATCTGCTCATCACCCCGGGCCTGATGGAGGCCTTGAACCCGGCCGAGCTGGCCGGGGTGGTGGCCCACGAGGCCGGGCATGTGCGCCACCGCCATCTGCTCTCCTATCTGGTCTTTTTCGCGGGATTTTTCGTGCTGGCCCAGGGCATTAGCGAGCCTTTGAGCCTGCTGGGCCAGTTCTTCCTCTATTGGCTGGCCAACACCGAGTGGGGAGCGGGTTTCCTCAGCCAACCCCAGCAGGCCGAGGCCCCCTTGAGCCTGCTGCTGGCCCTGCCCATGCTGGTGGCGCTTGTAGCCTACGTGCGCCTGGTCATGGGCTATTTCATGCGTCATTTCGAGCGCCAGGCTGATCTATTCGCCCTGGACCTGCTGGGCCAGGCCGAGCCTCTGGTGGGAGCCCTGGAGAAGATCGCCCGCCTGAGCGGCGAGAGCCGGGAGGTTCCCTCCTGGCACCATTTTTCCATTGCCCAGCGGGTGGCGGCGCTCTGGCGGGGGCAGGGCAGGCGGGACAACGCCCGCCTGCAGGGCCGGGTCATCGCCCGCGGTTTCAAGGTCTATGCCCTTAGCCTGGCCCTGATCTGCCTGCTGGGCTGGGGTCTGGCCGCCCTGGACCTGGGCCGCGACCTGCGCCAGGACCTGCTGGTCAACCTGCTGGAGAACAAGCTGGACAGCGACCCCTCCGACCCCGCCGTGCGCCTCAATCTGGGCATAGCGCTTTTCGAACAGGGCGAGGAGCAGGACGCCCTGGAGCAACTGCGCCTGGCCCAGATGCTGGCTCCCCAGGACCCGGAGGTGCTCAACACCCTGGCCTGGGTGCTGGCCACCGCCCAGGACAGCGATCTGCGCAATCCCCCCGAGGCCCTGGCCCTGGCCTTGCAAGCGGTGGGCCTCTCCCCTCTGCCCCATATCTGGGACACCCTGGCCGAAACCTATTACGTCAACGGACAATACGCCCGCGCCGTGGCCGCCGCCCGCTCCGCCCTGGCCGCCGGCCCGCGTGAGCGTCTGGAGCACTACAAGGCCCAGTTGGAGCGCTTCCGCCGCGCGGCAGGAGAGCTGCCATGAACCTGCAAACCCTGGCCGGCCTGGCCATCAGCCTGGCCTGCCTGGTCTACGTGCTCAAAGACGTGGACTTCCCCCAGCTCTGGGCCTTGGCCCTGCAGGTCAACCCGCTCTACATCCTGTTGATCAACGGGCTGTTGGCCTTAAGCTTCTGGGTGCGCTCCCTGCGCTGGCGCGTTCTGTTGCGCCCGGTGGCCGATTGCCGGGTCTCCGCCCTTTTTTCCGCCAACCTCATCGGCTTCATGGCCAACAACGTGCTGCCCGCCCGGCTGGGCGAGCTGGTGCGCGCCTATTGCCTGGACCGCCTGTGCGGCGTCCCCACCACCAGCGCCCTGGCCACCATCGTGGTGGAGCGCATCCTGGACGGCCTGACCCTTTTGCTGGTCCTCTTCGCCACCCTCATGTTCGCCGACCCCCAGGTCAAGGCCGGGGCCTTTGACGTGGCCTACATGCGGGGAGCGGGGGTCATGCTCCTGCTGGCCTATCTGGGCGTGCTGGCCGTGATGGGCGCGCTGTGGCGCTGGCCCCAGGCCACCATGGGCTTCTTCACCCGCCTGGCCGGCCGGCTCTCCCCCAACCTGGGGGAAAAGATCGGGCACTTGTTGGAGACCTTCCACCAGGGCTTGGGCGTCCTGGGCCAGGGGCGCAGCCTGCCCCTGCTCATAGCCCAGTCCTGGGGCGTCTGGCTGCCCATGCTGGGCATGTACTATTTCTTCCTGCCGGCGGTGGGCCTGCCCCTGGACCCCTTCATGGCCGCCATGGGTTTCGTGGGCTCCTCCCTGGCCGCCGCCGTGCCCGCCGCGCCGGGCTACGTGGGCACCTTCCAGTTGGCCGCCATGTGGGCGCTCATGATGGCCGGAGCCCCCCAGGACCTGGCCGCGGCCTATGCCCTCATCTACTGGGCCGTGCAGTATTTCCCCCTGGTGGCCGCGGGGCTCTACGAGCTTTGGCGGCGGGGCATGAGCCTGTCCTCTCTCCGCAAGCAGGCCTAGACGGGGCTTCGTCCCATTTCATCCCTGCCCTAAAGCCGTTTTTACAACGACGCGCGGCAATCCACCGCCGCCGCACCCGCCGTGGGCCCTCTCGCGCCAGTCGCGCCCCTGACGTCGTCCCATCCTCCATAAC
>CAZLSD010000065.1:0-14022 GCA_964561775.1 uncultured Desulfarculus sp.
CCGCTTCCAGGTCATCCATACCCCCGGCCACGCCGCCGACGGGCTGGTCCTCTACCACCCTGGCGAGAAGCTGCTCATCTGCTCCGACGCCCTGTGGCGACGCGACCTGGCCGTGGTCACCGAGCGCGTGGAGGGCAGCGCGGCGGTGTGGCGCTGGCTGCGAAGCCTGGAGCGCCTGGCGGCCCTGGAGGTGCGCCTGGCCCTGCCCGGCCATGGCCCGGCCTTCGAGGATTTCCAGGCGGCCCTGGCCCACACCCAGGCCCGCCTGCGCCTCTACCTGGCCGACCGGAGCGAGTTGGGCCGCGACCAGCTCAAGCGCATCCTGATCTTCACCCTGCTCATGAAGGGCGGCCTGCCGGGCGAGGATCTGTTGCGCCTTTTAGAGGCCACGCCCTGGTTCCCGGAGACCTGCCGGCACTACTTCGCCGGCCAGGCGCCGCGCCAGGTTTTTGAGCACACCCTGGGATACCTCATAGACAAGGGCGTGGTGCGTGAGGGTCCAGAGGGCCTGTCCGCCGCGGTACAGGCTTGACCGGCCTTGCCAAGACGCGCAAATTTAGGCATATCTGATTCATATATTCCTAATGGGCGAGGTTGCAACCAGCGGCTGGGGGGCGGGCATGAGAGGCAAGGGTAATTCCTTCACGGGCCAGACGGCTGGCCCGGCTTGGTCGGCCTGGGACATCCTGGCCGGGCTGGGCGATTCCCTGGCCGTGGTGGACACCTCCTACCGGCTGGTCTGGGCCAGGGAGCCGCTCTTGCCCTCCTGCCAGGATGGCCCGGCCCAAGGCGTGCTGGGGAGGCCCTGCTATGAGATCCTGGCGGGGCGCACGGAAATCTGCGATTCCCGCTGCCCGGTGCGGGGAGTGCTGGCCAGCGGCCAGGCCCAGTCCGTGGAACGCCAGGCGGTGCTGAAAGACGGCCGGGTCATCTGGCGCGAGGCCAGGGCCTATCCCATCTTCGACCGGGGCGGGCGGCTGCACCTGGTGGCCCGCATAAGCTTCGACATCTCGCGGCGCAAACAGCGCCAGAGTGGCCAGACCCAGCGGCGGGAGGCCCTGGAACGCTCCCTGGCCGAACTGAACCGCCTGCGACTGGGGGAGATGCCCTTCCAGGCCGGTCTGCCCCAGGCCCTCACCGGCCGCGAACTGGAGGTGCTGCGCCTCTTGTCCCAGGGGCTCAAGAAGCCCCAGATCGCCGGCGTGCTGGGCCTTAGCCCGCACACGGTCAAACGCCATGTGGACCACATCTTCGCCAAGCTTTCGGTCAACGACCGCGCCCAGGCGGCGGTCTGGGCCGCCCGCCAGGGCCTGGTGTAGCCTAGCCCCGCATGGCCCGATCGGGGGATTTTCTCCCTGCCCTTCCTTGCTACCATGCCCTTGAACAAGCAAACCCCCATGGAGCGCCCTAGGCATGGCCGTCCCCAGCAACCACCTGGCGATATACAAGCTGCTGCCCAAGACCAACTGCCGCGACTGCGGCCTGAGCGCCTGCCTGGCCTTTGCCGTGGCGGTGATGCAGGGGCAAAAAAGCATGGCCGACTGCCCCCACCTGTCCCCGGAGGAGGCGGCCCGCTTCTCGGATGCCGCCGGCCAGCGCCCCCAGCCCGCCGATGACCTGGAGCAGCGGATGCTGGCCCTGCAGGAAGAGGCGTCCCGCCTGGACCTGGGCGAGGCGGCCCAGCGCCTGGGCCTGGAGCTGCGCCAGGGGCGGCTCGTCATCCCCTGCCTGGGCAAGGAGTTCAGCCTGGGGCCGGACGGCCTCATCTCCAGCTGCCATGTCAACGGCTGGCTTAGCCTGCCCATGCTCAACTACGCCCTGCGCGGGGCCGGCCGCCAGCCCCTGGGCAAGTGGCTGCCCCTGCGCGAACTGCCTGGCGGTTTGGACTGGGGACGCTTCTTCGAGCACCGCTGCGAAAAGCAGATCAAGAAGATCATCGACGAATACACCGACCTTTTCGAGATCATCATCGAGATCTTCGCCGGCCAGCCCGCCCCGGACCAGTTCGACTCGGACATCGCGGTGCTCATCCATCCCCTGCCCAAGCTGCCCGTCCTGCTCTGCTATTGGAAGCCCGACGAGGGGCTGGAGTCTTCCTTGCACATGTTCTTCGACCAGACCGCCGAGAATAACCTGAACATCGAGTCCATCTACATCCTCTGCACGGGCCTGGCCATCATGTTCGAGAAGATCGCCCGCACCCACGGCAGATGAGCGGGCCAAGGCCAAAGGGAAGCCGCGTCATGAACTCCGTCAACCATGAACAGGAAACGCTGGCCGCCTATCTGCCCTGTAGCCAGGTTCTCATACGCTTCCAGGACTGCGATCCCTTTGGGCACCTGAACAACGCCCGCTACCTGGACTATTTCATGAACGCCCGCGAGGAGCACCTGGCCGAGTTTCACGGCCTGGACATCTATGAGCGGCAGAAGCAATGCGGCGAGAACTGGGTGGTGCTGGGGCACCAGATCGCCTATCTGGCCCCGGTGCGCATGCGGGAAAAGGTGCGCATACGCACCTGCCTGCTGGAGTTCGGGGCGCGGGAGTTGCTCATGGAAGGCCAGATGCTGGGCTTGAGCGGCGAGATGCCCCGGGCCATGCTCTGGACCCGTTTCGCCTATTTCAGCCTGGCCCAGGGGCGCAGCCTGCCCCACCCGCCGGATATTCTGGACTTCCTGACCGGCATCCGCCTGCCCGGCCAGGAGGTGGAACGCAAGAGCTTCACCCGGCGGCTGGCCCAGGCGCGGGCGCGGGGAAAGGCAGGGGAATGATGGGGGAGCGGGCCGCGGTCTTCGCGGAGATTTACCGCGACTATCTGGAGCAGTTGGGCCGGGCCTGGGACGGGCTGGCTCTGCCCGAGTTGGGGCTGGCCAGGGAGGGGGACCAGGTTCTGGCGCCCCTTTATGGCCGGGTCTATGGGGTCAGTCCGCGCGGCATCAGCGGGCCCGAGGGGCGCAAGCCCAGCCACGCCCGCTGCGTGGTGCTGGCCAAGTATCTGCTGGCCCAGCCCCGGGGCGCAAGCCTGCGCGGCCAGTGGACCTCCTACCGCGGCTTCCAGGACGCCGCGCCCTACGCGGCCAGTTTCGCCCAGTACGCGGAAGGCCGCATCGCCAAGGCCTTTGCCGGCCGCCGCCCGGAGCTGGCCCGGGCCGGCCAGGCCCTGGGAGGCTCGCCGCCGGGGGAGCGGTTCAGCTACGACCTCTGCCTCCAGTTCCCGGCCCTGCCCCGGGTTCCCCTGCTCCTGCTCTTCAACGACCAGGAGGAGGGCTTCCCGGCCAGCTGCTCCCTGCTCTTCGACGAGAGCGCGCCGGCCTTTTTGGACATGGAGTGCCTGGCCATGCTGGGGCTAATTCTGGCGGAAAGCCTGCCGGAGCCCCTGGCCGGCGACGAGGCCCCGGATCGGCTCTGATCAACGCCTGCCCGCGGCCTGGGCCGCGAACTCCTCCACGCTCAAGACGGCGGAGACCCGCCCCGCCGCCATCACCACCACCGTGTGGGCCAGTTGCTCGATCTCTTCGGGATCATGGCTGACGTAGAGCACGGGCAGGACGTATTCCCGGGTCACGGCGGCGATGAAGGGCAGCACCTCGGCCTTGCGCTCCTGGTCCACCGAGGCCAGGGGCTCGTCCAAGAGCAGCAGCCGGGGGCTGGTGAGCAGGGCGCGGCCGATGGCCACCCGGTGCTTCTCCCCGCCCGAGAGCCGGGCCGGCCGCCGCTCCAACAGGTGGGCGATGCCCAAGAGCTCCACCACCTGGCTCATCATGGCCCAGCGCTGGGGGCGGGGGGTCAGGCGCTGGCCATAGAGCAGGTTGGCGCGCACGCTTAAGTGGGGAAACAGCAGGCTGTCCTGAAACACGTAGCCCAGGCGGCGTTTTTCCGGGGGCAGGTTGACCCCCCGCGCGGAATCGAAGAGGGTTTCGCCCTCCAGGGCGATCCGGCCCTGGTCGGGCCGGAGCAGCCCGGCCGCCATGTTGACCAGGGAGGTCTTGCCCGCGCCGGAAGGCCCGGAAAGGGCCGTCACCTTGGCCGCCTCCACCCGGAAGGCGGCCTCCACCGCGAAATCCCCCAGCCGCTTGCTCACCTCCAGCTCCAGCACGGGCCTTAGCCTTGCAGCCGGCGGCGCATGGCCCCCGCCAGCAGCTCGGAGGCCAGCAAGGCCGCCAGGGACAAGATCACCGAGATGACGCACAGGCGCAGGGCGGCGTCCTCGCCCCCCGGCGACTGCACCATGGTGTAGATGGCCAGGGGCAGGGTGCGGGTCTGGCCGGGGATGTTGGAGACAAAGGTGATGGTGGCCCCGAACTCCCCCAGCCCGCGGGCGAAGGCCAGCATCACTCCGCTGAGCACCCCCGGCAGGCACAGGGGCAGGGTCACGCTGAAGAACACCCAGAGCGGTCCCGCCCCCAGGGTGCGGGCGGCTGACTCCAGGCGGCGGTCCACCGCCTCCAGGGAGAGGCGCATGGCCCGCACCATCAGGGGGAAGGCCAGCACCGCCGAGGCCACCGCCGCCCCCTTCCAGGAAAAGCCCAGGGTGATGCCCAGGCGCTCAAAGAGCCAGGCCCCCAGGACGCCCCGCCGCCCCAGCAGCACCAGGAGCATGTAGCCGATGACCACCGGGGGCAGCACCAGGGGCAGGTGGATCAGTCCCTCCAGCAGGACCTTGCCCGGAAAGTCGCGCCTGGCCAGCAGCCAGGCCAGGGCCAGGGCCAGGGGCAGGCTGGCGGCGATGGCCCAGCCCGAAACCCACAGGCTCAAGCGCACCGCCTCCCACTCCAAGGGACTGAGCCACCCGCTGGTCAAGCAGCCTTCTCCCTACTTGAGCAGGAAGCCATATTTTTGCCAGACGCCCCGCGCCTGGGGCGAGCGCAAGAACTCCAGGAAGCGTCCCGCCTGCTCTGTGGCCTGCCCCGCCACCAGGGCGGCCGGATAGCTCACCGGGGCGTGGCTGTCCTCGGGGAACAGGTCCACCACGCGCACCTTGGCGCTTATGGCCGCGTCGGTGGAATAGACCACGCCCAGGGGGGCCTCGCCGCGTTCCACCAGGGCCAGGGCGGCGCGCACGTCCGAGGCCCGGGCCAGGCGCGGCTCCGCCTGCTCCCAGACGCCCAGCTTGCCCAGGGCCTCCTTGGTATAGAGCCCCACGGGCACGTGATCGGGATCGCCCACGGCCAAGCGCCCCTGGCCCAGCCAGGCCAGCAGCGGGAAGCCGGCCGCGATCTTGCCCTGCAAGGGGCTGTCGGCCGGGGCGATGAGCGCCAGACGGTTGCCCAGCAGGTCCTGCCGGCTGCCGGCCTTTAATAGCTTGCGCTGCTCCAGGTAGTCCATCCATTTCTGGTCGGCGGAAAGAAAGACCTGAGCCGGCGCGCCCTGTTCGATCTGCTTGGCCAGGGCGGAGCTGGAGGCGAAGGAGAGCACCGCCTTGCCCCCGCCCTGGGACTCCCACAGCTTGCCCAGGTCGGTCAAGGCGTTGGTGGTGGAGGCCGCCGCGAAGACGGTCATCTCCGGGGGGGCGGCCCAGGCCGGACCCCAGCCGGCCCCGGCCAGCAGAACCAGGCCCAGCGCCAATATCCACGCCTTTTTCATCGCCATGAGAGCCTCCGCATTTGATGTTCCGCGCATGCGCCCCTTCGCTGTCCGGCCAAGGCTGGCCTGACGCGCCAGTGGTGGGGCCGTTGTTTCGTTATATCTTAAAAAGTATAACTAGGCAACGGCCTCCCGGCGGCGGGGCTCAAACGCGGGGGCGGGACTCGATCCAGCGCCTGAACTGCTTGACCAGTTTCCAGAAATCAGCCACGGCCTTCTCTCCGGCCGGAGTGAGGCGGGCTCCGCCCCCGCCCGAGCCCCCGGTCTGCTTATCCACCAAGGGCTGGCCGGAGAGGCTGTTCATGGACTCCACCAGGTGCCAGGCATGGCTGTAGCTCATGCCCATGGTCCTGGCCGCCGCCGAGACCGAGCCCTCCTTGGCGATGCCCTCCAAGAGAGCCACCCGCCCCCAGGACAGGTAGGTCTGGCCGTTCTTTTCCAACCACAGCCTGCCTTTGAGCTGGACATCCTCGCCCCAGGCTCCGCAGGCCAAGGCGTTGCTGTCGTTTGGCGACTTGGCTTTGGGCATTGTCTCTCCAGGCCATGAGGGTAAGCGCGGCATGGACGCCTTAAGGCTATCGCATCATACCCAGGATTTCCCGCCCAGGTAAGCAGGCTTTTTGCGCAAGCCATCCGGCCGCCAGTGGCAGCGGTTTTTTCTTGCGTTATTCTTGTAAAAGTATATCGTGTTTCCCGCGTCCCCCCGTTCCCCCTGGAGCAGCCCGCTGGCCAGCGGAACCGCGGGGGGGTTTTCGTGGGCTTTCGTTATGTTTATTATAGTATAACGCACACAACATCAGGAGGTAAACGCCACCATGAGAAAGCACGTCATGGCAAGCCTGCTGGCCGCCGCCTTGCTGACGGCGGCCCTGCCCTGGTCCTCCCGGGCCGAGGAAGCGCCGCCCGGCGCGTTCAAGACCTATGACCTGGGCGACCTGGTGGTGAGCGCCGAGCGCCCCGACGCGCGCCAGGTGGCCACCTCCCAGGAGATCACCGAGGAGGAGATAAAGGCCACCAACAGCCAGACCGCGGCCGATGCCCTGTCCCACGCCCCGGGCATCGTGGTCAGCTCTGGCCACCGCAACGAGCAGCTGGTGCAGATCTACGGCCTGTCCCAGGAGAAGACGCTCATCCTCATCGACGGCGTGCCCTACTACGAGACCAAATACCGCCGCTTGAACCTGGACCAGATCCCGGCCAGCCTCATTTCCAAGATCGAGATCATCAAGGGCGCGCCCTCGGTGCTCTACGGGGCCAACGCCCTGGCCGGGGTCATAAACATCATCACCAAGAAGGCCGGCGACAAGCCCGCCTTCGAGATGACCGGCGAGGTGGGCGACAACCAGACCTACCGCTTCAGCCTCTCCCAAGGCATGAAGGTGGACAAGATCAACTACTGGTTCAACTACACCCGCCGCGAATCGGACGGCTACAACATCTCCGACGACTTCACGCCCCGCAACGGGACCATCACCAACAAGCCGGGCAAGACTCTCACCACGGTGCTGGAGGACGGTGGACTGCGCGCCAACTCCGATTACCGGGTGGACGCCATCTGGGCCCGGGTGGGCTGGGAGCCCACCGACAAGGGCGAGTATTTCGTCAACCTGTCCTGGCTGGGAGCCGAGCGCGGCATGCCCCCCAACCTGAACAACGAACAGGTCTTCACCACCCGGCCCTACTTCACCCAGCTCTCGCGCTGGGGCAAGTACGACGACCTGGGCTTGGACCTTAGCGGCAAGCAGAAGTTCGGCGAGCGCCTGACCGTGAAAGGCAAGCTCTTCTATCACGACCACCAGGACGACTACGTTTCCTACTCCGACCTGACCTACAGCAAGCAGGTCGCGACCAGCACCTACCGGGACTACTTCGTGGGCGGCAACCTGTCAGCCGACTATCTGTTGGCCGAGGGGCACAACCTGGGCGCGGCCCTGCACTACAAGGGCGACTCCCACAAGGAGCGCGACGACGTCTATCTGCCCTTCGCCGAGACCTTCTCCTACACCGGCTCACTGGGGGCCGAATACCGCTTCACCGGCGTGCCCGGCCTGCTCATGGTGGCCGGCGCTTCCTATGACTGGTTCCAGATCGACAAGGCCCAGAGCAACCTGACCAACAGCAGCGGCGATCTGCTGCGCATAAGCGATCTGACCACCCCCGACGTGAAGGCCGAGATCGATCCCATGCTGGGGGCCTCCTACACCTTCGCCGACACCACCCGGCTTTTCGCCTCCCTGGCGCGCAAGACCCGCTTCCCCACCCTCTTCGAGCTGTACTCCACCAAGAACGGCAACAGCGCCCTGGAGGCCGAGAAGAGCCTCAACTACACCCTGGGCGTGGCCCGCGACCTGTGCGAGAACCTCACCGCCGAGATATCCGGCTTCTACATGGACATCAACGACTGGATCAGCCGGGACGGCCCCTACGCCTCCAGCACCAGCAAGTACCAGAACTACGCCAACGTGAAGATCGCCGGGGCCGAGGCCGGGCTCAACTGGCGTCCCCTGCGTGACATGACCCTGCGCCTGGACTACGTCTACAGCGACGCCAAGGACGACAGCCCGGGCCGAGTCACCGACAAGGTGCTGGGCGTGCCCGAGCACAAGCTGGGCCTGGGCGCCAGCTACCTGTTCCCGGTGGTGTTGACCAAGCTGGACCTGCGCGGCGAGTGGCTGGGCGAGCACTATGACCAACTGCCCACCCCGGCCAGCCCCACCCAGAAGGAGCTCTCCACCGGCGCGGTCTTCCTGCTCAACGGCAAGATATCCCGCATGTTCTGGCAGCATTACGAGGCCTATTTCGCGGTCAACAACATCTTCGACAAGTACTACGAGCAGCAGGTCTACTATCCCGGCCCCGGCCGCAGCTGGTGGGTGGGCGTGACCTTGCGCTTTTAACGAGGCCATCCAAACCTGGAAGAGCGACGTGACAGACACCTGGCTGACTCTTAGCTATTACGCCACCCTGGCCGCCACCCTGGCGGCCGGGGCGGCGGCCCTGGCCGGCGACGCCCGCCCGTGGCGTCTTGCGGGAATCCTGGCCCTGGCCGCCGCCACCGCCCAGGCGGCCTTGCTGACGCTGGCCCTGGGCAGACCTCCCTTGAGCGGACCCTATGAAACCGTGGCCGCCCTGAGCTGGCACCTGTGCATCCTGGCCCTGCTGCCCTGCGCCAATGGGGAAACCAGCCGCCGCCTGGCCGGGCTGACCTGGCTGGCCGCGGCCCTGCTGCTGTCCATATTCATCCTCGCTCCGCGCAAGCTGTTTCCCGACTGGTACATGTACGGCTACATCTGGACCAGGCTCTTTTTCTGCCTGCGCTGCGCGGCCCTGGCCGGCTTCCTCTATGGCTCCCTGGCCGCCCTGGCCTCTCTCAGACCGGGGAGCGCTCCCATCAACGGCAGGAGTCTGCTCTACAGATCGCGCAATCTCCTGCTCCTTAGCACCTCGGTCTACCTGGCCGGCGAGCTGGCCGGCTTCACCTGGCGGCTAAATTGGCTGGGGGACTACTGGAGCTGGAACCGCAACTTCCTGGAATCCACCATGTATTTTTTGCTGGTCACCGCGGCCTTGCACCTGCCGCCCCGCTGGGCCGCCGACGCGCGCCGCAAGGCGATCTGCCAGGCCGCGCCGGGGCTGCTCATCGTGGTCCTGCTGGTCATCCACCTGCTGCCGGAGATGTGAGGCATGCTGGAGCGCCTATCCTCTCTCAAATTCACCCTCTGGACGCTGGCGGTCTTGGTGGCCTGGCTGGGCCTGGGGGTGGTCCTGGCCCAGGTCCCAACCCTGGCCCCGGGCTTCAAGCTGATGAACCAGATCCTCCTGCTGACCTGGCTGCTGGGGCCGGCCTGGCAAGTCCCCCTGGTTCCCCTGTGGTTCCTGGTCCTCTGCCTGGGGGTGGGGGTGATGCTGCTTAACCTGGCCGCCTGCACCCTGACCAGGCTCCTGCCCCGCCTGCGCTCCAGCAACCGGGCCGCCGGCTGGCTCTTGACCCTGGCCCACCTGGTCATGCTGGTGGTGCTTCTGGGGCACATGGCCGAGATGGGCATAGGGCACAAGCAGGAAGACGTGCGTCTCTTGCCTGGGCAGCGATACCAGATGGCCGACGGCCGCAACCTGACCCTGGACTCGGTCTCCTTCGTGGCCGACCCCGCCATCCTTAATCAGCCCTATCGCCAGGCCCGGTGGATCAACACCCGGCAGGCCTTTGACCGCCAGGCCAATTGGGCCCAGGTGGCCGTGAGCGGCCAGGCAGAGGCGGCGCGGGCGCAGCTGCGCATCATGGAGCCCCTGCTGAGCCAGGGCGTGCGCATCACCCTCACCGACTTCTTCAGCCAGCAAGCGGAGGGCGAAACCCGGATCGGCGTCGCCCTCACCGTGGGGGCCAATCCGCTCACCTATGTATTCATGGGAGCCTACGCCGTATGGGTGGCGGTCTATATGGCCCTGGCCCTCTTGACCTGGCGCGAGAGGGATGGCGGCCTTGAGGCTCAACGGGCGCGCTTGAGGAATGACGCGGCCCTGGCTGGCCAGCCGGCCCGGACCGCCCGGGCTGGGCGATGCTAGCCGGATTGCTGGGCGCGGCGGCCGGGCAGCAGGACCGCCAGCCCTGCCCCGGCCAGGGCGCACAGGGCGGGCTCCACCGGAACCCGGTAGCGGATGATGCCGAAGATGACGGCGTGCACGACCACATGGTAGAGGACATAGGCTGAGAGAAGCCCGGCCCCCTGGCGGGTGCGCCGGCTTAGCGCGGCATAGAGGGCCAGCACGGCCATGACCAGGTATGTCCCCCCCAAGAATATCCAATTGCGCCAGGACGACCCCTCCCAGGTGGGACGCCACATGTTCCAAATCTTGCCGGGCAGGCGCGCCAGGGCCAGGCCCGGGTTTTCCCGCAGGCCTTGGACGGCCAGGGCGCAGAGTTGGGCCGACCAGGCGCTCTCGCTCTGCCCCGCAGCCGGGCCAGGGGGAACCTTGACGTCGCTTTGCCAGGCCAGGTTGCCCCCGGAACCTCCGCTGGAGTCCGGAGCGTTGCCCAGATAGAACTCGAAGCCACCCCGGCTTGACAGGGGGATGAAGCGGCCAAAGGCCTGGGCGTTGCGCCACACCCAAGGGCTCGCCACCAAGAGCACCCCCAGGGCCAGGAACAGGCCCTTCTTCACGGTGGCGCGGTGGAGCAACTGGGCCAGGGCCAAAAATGCCAGGAAACATCCCAGGATGGGACGGGTCATCACCGCGGCCCCGCCCGCCAGGCCAGCCGCCAGCCCGCCCCAGGGCTTGCCGCCCCAGCAAACGTACAGGGTCAGCAAGGCCACCGCCAGAAAGGCGTAAAGAACGTCGCTCAAGGGGCTGGCCGCGTAGACAAAGCCCATGGGATACATTGCCGCCAGCAGCATGGCCCACAGCCCCGCCCGCTCGGACCAAAGCCTCCGGGCCATCCAATAGACCATCACCACCGTCAGCCAGGACAACAGGGCCTGGAGCAGATAGAGCAGAATCAGATTCTCGCCGCACAGGGCCAGGAAACCGGCCAGGAACAAGGGATAACCTGGCACGTCGGCTGCGGTGGGAACCCGGCCGTCATAGGAAAACATGCCGTTATGCAACAGGTTGCGGGCCAGGCTCAGATAACGTTCGGAATCGGGCGCCAGCAGGGTCACGTTGAAAAAGCGCCACTTGACCTGGACCAGCACGTAGATCAGGCGCACGGCCAGGGCCGCCAGCAGGACGGTCAGCTTGGGGTTGAAGCGAAGGGTGTGGAACATCAATGGGGTTCGTCTCCCGCCCATCAGGGGCCCCTCCACCGGAGCCGCCTTGACCCTCAATCCCTACAAATTACCCGGCCTGAACCGCCCTTTCCACGAATTTTATTTTTACGCCTACATGGAAGCGCCCCCGCCCAGGCGGCGCACCAGCCAAACGGCGGCGGACGGCAGAAAGCAAACAAGTAGGGTATTTGGCATAACCATATACAATACTGAAACTTTCTGCTATGCTCCGGCCAATCGCGTTCTGGGGCTGGCCGCCAGCGACCTGGCTAGACGCGACACTGCCCCCGGCCAAGGAGAGGTGCAAATGCGCAAGGTGTTCCTTCTCCCCTTGCTGACCGCCGCCAGCCTGCTTCTCTTTTCCTTTTGCGCGCAGGCCGCCGAACCATCCAGTTCCGACCTGGACCAAATATCGCGTTTCAGCCTGGCGCCGCTCACGGCCGAGGAAACCCGCCTGGCGCGCATGGCCCAGCCCGATGCCCAATCGCAGCTTTTGGCCGAGGTCTTTCCCGGCGCCCGCCCCGACTCCGCGGGGGGCATGTCGCCCCTGCGCGAGGATTATTCCCTCAACGACCGGCGCGCCTTCCTGCGCGTGGAGGGCGGAGCCGAGGTGGTGGACAACCGGATGGCCTTCCGCCTGGGCGCGGGCGGGTCGCTCTACACCGCGGACCGGCGTCTGGGCCTGCGTCTGGACGCCGCGGCGGTGCAGGGCGATGCCCAACGGGAAATGCTCAAGCTGCTGCTCTCGGCGGGGGCCAAGCTGGGACAGCAGAATCAGTTGGTCTTCTCGGCCGGCTGGCTCAACCGCTATGCCTGGGGCGACTTCGACGGGGTGGGCGAGCAGGGAGACAACCTGAGCCAGTACGTGCTGGGCCTGGAACTGGAGCGCCAGCTGCGCCAGGAGTCCGAGGACGCCAGCCCCGGCATCGCCGCCTTCCTGACCGCCCTCTATTTTCAGAGCGAAAGCAAGACGGTCTGGAGCGGCGCCCGCATAGACGAGAACAACTCGCTATATTACCGCTACTTCTATGAATACGGCCTGGCCGGAGGCAGCCAGTACGAAACCCTGGCCGGCCTGCGTTTTTCCCTGAAGCGGGCCAGCCTGGAACTCCAAGCCGGCTTCCGCCACAAGGAATATGAAGAGTACCTGGGCAACGCCAGCAGCGGCTCCGACGCGCCCAAGGCCGCCGCCCGCCTGACCCTGGGCCAGGTGCTGGGCAACGAATTGAGCGCCCACTACACCTGGGACCCTGATCTGCGCGTGGCGGGAGCCGGGCTGCGCCGGCCCCTGGGAGGGCGCTGGTCCCTGTCGGCCCGGGCCGAGCAGGCCCAGGGCGAGGACCGCGCCGAGGACCTGCGCTATTACCTGGGCCTGGATTATTGGTTCGGCGGAAGCAAGCCCGCGCGGCAGGCCCAGACCGCCAGCGCCTCCAGCATGGCCAGCCAGCGCCGGGAAAAGGCCCAGGAAGCGGAGGAGGACCGGCGGCAGGCTCAAGCGCGGGGCGACTGGCTCAAGCCGGTGCGGGGCTCGGAGGTGGAGTACCTCCAGGTTCTGCGCCAGGTGCAGCGCAAGACGCGGGTCTGGGAGGTGGAGAAATCCGGCCTGGCCAGCGGGGTCACGGTGGACAAGAAGGCCGAGGAGATCGTCATCAGCGGGCTGCCAGGGGCGACCTCCGTGGTCCTGGTCAGCCCCTCGGCGGCCTGGCCCGCCTTCACCATCAGCGGCGGGGTGGTCAAGATCGCCATCAACAAGCTGGTCGCGGGCCAGGACCATCTGGCCCAGATCGAGCAAAGCGGCGGCGTCTACTACTCCATGGTGCGGGTCAAGACCTCCCAGGGCTCCATCATCGTCAATTCCGTGCAATACAACACCAACCTCACCGATTGCCAGGTGGCGGCCATTTTCAGCAATCCCGAGCTGATCAGCAATCCGCCCGCCCCCGCCCCCGCCATTGACGTGATTCCCGAGCAGACCGGCACGGTCAACGCCAGCTTCTCGCTGGACCTGTCGGCCTTTGTCCATGGCTCGGGCATCAGCGCCTTCGAACTGACCGGCAGCCTGCCCGCCGGGCTTTACTTCGACGCCAGGACCGGCCTGCTCTCCGGCAAGCCCACCCAGCAGGGCGTGTTCTATCTGGGGCTGCGCGCGCGCAACAGCTGCGACTGGTCCGTCGTCGCGCCCATCACCCTGATCATCAACAGCTCCGGCGGCGGCAGTTGCGACAACACCAGCATCCTCTTCTCAGGATGGTTCCTCTCCGGGAACAACCCCGTACCGGGGGTGGACAGCACGGTCAACTTCCTCAGTTTCGCCACCGGCTCCTCGGTCACCGCCTCCAACCTGACCGTGAACATCACCCCCAACGCCGGCTCCGCCACCACCACCCTGGTCAACGATGACGGCGGAACCGGCAAGCAGTGGCATATCGAGACCAACTTCCTGAACGCCGGCGGCGCCACCAGCTTCAACTACAGCGTGCAGGTCAAAAACGGCTGCGGCGCCCTGACCGATTCCTTCTCCGGCACGGTGAACATAAACTAGGCGCGAAGGCCTGGACAGCGGAAAGGGCAAGGCGTAGCGCGGGCGCAAGGTGATTCAAGAGCTTGCCTGTTCGCCAACCCATCCCTGGCGGCGACGACCGATACCCGGAGGCCGGCCCAGCCTCTGAGGTGA
>CAZLSD010000066.1:0-13995 GCA_964561775.1 uncultured Desulfarculus sp.
TATGAGATGATCAACTTGGCTGCTTAACTACCTGTCCACACAATCGGGGGAAGATCAACTTTTGCCTCTGTTTTGGAGGCGGACATGAAGGACGATAAGCCCCAAGTTACCATTGCCGCTGTGGGGTGGAGGGCTCGGTAAAAAATCACTGGTCCTTGCGAGTTTGGACGGAAAAACCCCGGACGAGGCATACTGGGGATCAGTTCCACGGTGGGCTACCGAAGCGGCGGCATGATGACCATGGCCCTCCACCTTAAGAAGGCCGCCAAACTGTCCAAGAATTGGGGGCCACCTCTATCTATGCTCACACGCATACCACTTTTGGGCAGCATCTCCGTGAAGCGCTGGCTGTTGAAATGGCTGCCTCGATCCTGTTGAAGATTCCGGCTGGCCCTTGGTCACAGCCAACCCAAAGGCCGACAGGCAGAAATCCACTTAGGTCTGCTCGAAGCCTCTTTTTTTTTCTAATAAGCCCTTCACGGCGGTGATGGTCTTCTCAGGGCGCAGTAGGCCGGAGGGGCTCAGAAGCAGCCCCGGCACCTCCCCGGCGGCCAGTTCCACGAAGACTCTTTGCGCCTCCAAGGAGAAGTCCTGGTAGCCGGGGCTATAGCGCCTGGTCGCGGCCACTCCATTGGTGGAAGCATGTCGGGTAACCCGACGGTCCAGCAGACGCATCTGCTGTTCAACCAGGTAGCTGCCCAGACGGTCCAGCACGTAACCCCGGAAGGTCTCATGCTGGGCCAGGTAGGTTTTGGCCCGCCGTTCCAGTTGCTCGCCCACGGTGGCGATCATCAGCACCACCTGGGTACAGCCATTCAACAAGCGGCCCAATGATTGGCTGGCCGCGGCATGAGGATGGAACAAACGATGGAACTCCGTAGTTTCCAACCCGCGCTGCCAAGTGGCCACCCGCAGCAAGTTCTGGGCCTCGTCCAGCAGGTCCAGGGCCTCTCGGGCGGCTCGGCTCTCGGGCGGGATCTGCAGATAGCGCAGGATATCCTTATGCATGGTCCCCCTGCCGGCCATTGGCCAGCAGGCCCTTGACCAGGCGGGCGGCCGCCATGGCATCGCGGGCATAACCCTGGGCGCCAACCCGGCTGGCCACCTGTTGGTTGACTGCCGCCCCGCCCACCACCACGGCCAGGCCTGGCGGCCCCTCTTTCCGCGCCAGTTCCAAAACGCGGCCCAGCTCACGGCGGGAGCTGCTGGTGAAGGCCGACAGCCCCAGCACCTTGGCCCCATGGGCGCGGCAAGCAGTCAGGAAATCCGGGGCCGACACGTCCACCCCCAGGTCCAATACCTTCACTCCCTGGGTCTCCAACACGATACGCACCAGGTTCTTGCCTATCTCGTGCACATCGCCCTTGACGGTGCCCAGCACCACCTGGGGCGCCCGCTGGGCGCTCTGCTCCAGTCGTCCCTCCATCTCCCGGAACCCCTGATAGAAGGCGTCGACCATCAGCAACACCTCCGGCAGATGGCACTGCCGGTCCTCATAACGGGCGCTGCCCTTGCGCAAGCCGCGCAGCAACCCGCAGTTGAGCACGGTCAGGGGCTGGGCGTCGGCGGCCCACAACTCGTCCAGCAGGCCGGAGACCAACTCGCGCCGTCCCTCGTGCACTGCGCTGGCCAGGGCGTACAGCCCGGCGGAATGGACGCGCAGGGTCTCCAGACGCGCGCGCCCGGACTGGACGAAAGCCGCCAGGTTCACCAGAGGCGTGGCCGGCGGGGGAGCGCAGCCGCTGCTCAGGCTGAAGTGGGGCGAGGTGCCCATGATATCGGCCAGGTCCTTGGTCTGGGCCTCAACCTCCGCCGGAGGGGCCAACTCCAGCACCTCCACGGGGTCAAGGTTGCCGATGATGGCCACCTCCGGCGGCACCGCGTCCTCCAGGGCCACCAGATCAAGGCACTGGTCGAAGCTGATACCCCCCGCGCCGGTGCGCAGCATATCGCCCAGCACCCGCGAGGTGTCGCCGCAGATGTGCAAGGCTGATGGACCATCATGGATGGAAAACAGCCGGGCCAGGTACTCGCCGGCGAACTGCCAGAAATCGCGCGGCGGCAGCAGGGCGGCCAGGGGATCGGAGAGCCACAGCACCTGGGCTCCGCTCTCCAGGAGCAGGCGGCCATAGTCCTGGGCCAGGCTCAGGCACTGCTCCACCAGGGCGCGCACCTCGGCCGGGCGCTCCACGGTACCGCGCAGCACCTCCTGCTCGCCAGCCACCTGGCCCGCCACGGTGAAGGGGCCATAGACCATGGCCGCCCGAGGGAGGTTGGGGAACTCGCGCCCCAGGCGGGCCAGGACGCTGGCGTTGACCTGCATGCGCGCCACATCCCCCGCCCGGGGGACGAGCACCTGGGTAGCCGGAGCGGCCACCACCGGCAGGCTGGCGGGGGAGAAGCGCACCTGGGCGCCCATGGCCTCGGCCTGGATGACGATGTCGCTGGGGCAGAAGAGCAGGTCCGCCGGCACCCGCCGATAGTACTCCAAAGCCCCCGCGGACTTCAGGTCAGGGTCGTGACAAAGGGCGTCAACGCCCTGGCCGGCCAACAGGAAGGCCGGCAGGGCATTGATGGGAAACACCAGGCCAGCGGGAAAGCCCGGAGCCATGGGGCCTACCTGGCGTCCAGCGCTTTTTGGGTGAAGGAGTTGTCGACGATGGCCGCCATGGGCACCGGGTTCTTGATGATGCCCGCGTCGGTGAAGACCTTCACGGCCATGTCATGCCCGGCTTGGGTGACCAACCCATCGGCGCAGGTGGCCTCGCGGTCCTGCTTGACCGACTCGGTGATCAGTTCCAGGGACAGGCCGCCGAAATAGGGCTGCGCCACCTTGGCCACCTCCTGGTCGCTGTGAAGCAAAATCCATTTCTCCGCCGCCAGCAAGGCGCTGACGAAGTTTTGCACCATCCGGGGGTCCTTCTTGACGAGGTCGTCGGTGGTCTGCAAGACCGAGAAGGAATAAGCCGGCGCGCCGAAGTGTTGCAGGCTGTCCTGCTTGGTGTTGAGACGGGCCAGGAGCACGCCCTTGTTCTCGGCCAGCAGCTTGGCGGTCAGGGGTTGCCAGGCCATCACCGCCTGCACCCGGTTGTTCTCCAGGGCGCTGGCCATGGTGTCCATGCCGCCCACCCCCAGCATGTTTATGTCGGCCTGGGGATCCATGCCGGCGCGCGCGCAAAGGAAGCGACCCACGGCGTCGGTCTCGGCGCCGATCTTGGTGCAGCCGATGGTCTGGCCCTTGAGCTGGGCGATGGACTGGATCTCCGGCCGCCCCACCATGTAGAAGGTGCACTTATCCTGCATGAGGTTGACGATCTTGGTGCTCTGGCCCTTGTCGAACATGTTGGCCACCTGGCCATGCCCGGTGGCGCAGAACTGCACCTGGCCGGCCACCAGGGCCTGCATGGCCAAGGGTCCGCCCTGGGTGGAGACGATCTCCACCTCCAGGCCCTGCTTCTCGAAGAGCTTGAGGCCGTGGGCCACATACAGGGGCAGGAAGAAGAAGCCGCGCACCGCCTCGGAGCAGGAGACCTTTTGCAGGGACTGAGCCGGGCTGGAGCTGGCCGCCGCCAGGATGAGGGCCAAAGCGGTAACCAGGGGCAGGAGTTTTCTGGACATGGAACCTCCGTTGAACATTTGGTGGGTGAGGGTTATTGCGCCTTCTGGCTAAAGGAGTTGTCCACGATGGCTTCGAAGGGCACCGGCTGGTCAAGGATCTTGGCGTCCAGCCAGACCTTGATCACCGAATCGTGCCCCTGCCTGCTCACCAGGCCGGTGCGGGAGAAGGCCGCGCGGTCCTGCTCGATGGAGGCCTCCAACAGCTCAACCGACAGGCCGGAGAAATAGGGGACCGCGGCCTGGGCCAGGGCGGCGCTGGATTGTCCGGCCACCCACTTCTCCGCCGCCACCACGGCGTTGACGAAACGCTGCACCACCTGGGGGTTCTGCTTCAGGTAGTCGTCGGTGACCTGGATGATGGTGAAGGAGTAGTCGGGATAGCCCAGGTTGCGCGTGCTCTCCTGGGGGGTGTGGAGGCTGGCCAGGATGTTGGCCTTGCCTTCGGCCTGGAAGCGAGCGGTCAAGGGCTGCCAGCCGATGACCGCCTGGCAGCGGTTGTTCTCCAAGGCGCTGGCCGTGGTGGCCATGCCGCCCACCCCGATCAACTCCGCGTCCTTCTCCGGGTCCAGGCCGGCGCGGGCCAGGATGGCGCGGGCGACGGCATAGCTCTCCGCTCCCACCTTGGTCACCCCCACGTTGCTTCCCTTGAGTGCGGCCAGTTCCTTAATCTCCGGACGCCCCAGCAGGTAGAAGGTGCAGCGGTCTTGCATGACGTTGACGATCTTGGTGCTCTGGCCCTTGCGGTACATGTTGGCCACCAGGCCGTGGCCGGTGGCGCAGAACTGTACCTCGCCCGAGACCAGGGCCTGCATGGCCAGGGGCCCGGCCTGGGTGGTGACGATCTCCACCTCCAGGCCCTGCTGGGCGAAGAAGCCTTGGCTCTGGGCCAGGTAAAGGGGCAGGAAAAAGACCCCATGGATGGCCTCGGTAACCTTGACCTTTACCGGCCCGCCTTGGGCGGCGGCCGGCGAGGCAATGGCCAAGACGAGCAGCAGACTGATCACGATACGTTTTAGCAGCATGGAGAAGACACCCTTCTAACTGATTTGCTGATTGGTTGGCCGCCACCTGAGCAGCCGCCGCTCTAGCAGGTTGAGGCCCTGATTTACACCCAGCACCAGCGCCCCCAGCACGAAAAGGGCGGAGAAGACGCGGGTGGTCTCGAAGAGACCGGCGGCGGAGTTGATCATCCAGCCCAGGCCGGCGTTGCCGCCCACGTATTCGCCCACGATGGCTCCCAAGAGGGCCATGCCCACCCCGGATTTCAGCCCGGCCAGCATCCAGGGCATCACCGCCGGCAGGGTCACCTTGCGCAATATCTGCCCCCGGCTGGCCCCCATGACCCGGATGGCGTCCACCATCTCCCGTTTCACCCCCTTCAAACCAGCCAGGGTGTTGAACAGCAGCAGGAAGAAGACCAGCACCAGGGCGAAAACCACCTTGGAGGCCACCCCCAGACCGAACCAGAGGATGAACAGGGGAGCCAAGGCGATGCGGGGAATGCCGTAGAGCACCATCAAGATAGGGTCCAGAACCCGGTTCCAGAAGGGGCTGGCCGCCAGGGCAAAGGCCACCGCCACCCCCGACGCGCCGCCCAGCGCCAGACCCAAGATGGATTCCTGGAGGGTTATCCAGAGGTGATAGAAGACATAGCCGCTGGAGGTGATTCGCCACAGATCGGCGAAGATGCCGCTGGGGCGGCCGAAGAAGAAGGGATTGAGCCAGCCCAGGGCCACCGCTGCCTCCCACAGGCCAAAGAACCCCACGATCAGGCCCAGCCTGGTCAGGAAAATATTCATGCAGGCAAGGCTTGGGGCGAAAGCGGACCAAGGGCGGGCGGCTGGGCCTGGGTCCCCGCCATGTGGGTGAACGCCTGGCGGATGTCCTGGTGCAGGTCCTGGAAGGCCTGGCTGAACTGCACCTGGGGGGCGCTGCGAGGCCGGGGCAGGTTAACCCGGTATTCCCGGGCGATGCGCCCGGGGCGGGGCGAGATCAGGATGACCCGGTCGGCCAGATTGATGGCCTCCACCAAGTCATGGGTGACGAAGACCACCGTCTTGCCGAAGTCCCGCCACAAGGCCAGCAGGTCATCCTGCAACATCTCCCTGGTCTGGGCGTCCAGGGCGCCGAAGGGCTCGTCCAAAAACAGCACCTCGGGGTCATAGGCCAGCAGCCTGACCAGGCCCAAGCGCTTCTTCATGCCCCCGGAAAGCTCGGAGGGATACTTGTCCTCGAAGCCAGCCAGCCCCACCCGCCGCAGCAGGCCGTCCACCCGCTCCCGGCGCTGGGGAGCCGGCGTCTTGCGCAGCTCCAGGCCTATCTCGGCGTTGGCCCGCACCGTGCGCCAAGGCAGCAGGGTCTCCGCCTGGGAGAGGTAGCCGGCCCAGCCGAAGGAGCCGTTGAGCTGGCGGCCATGACGCAGGACCTGGCCCCGGCTGGGGCGTTGCAGACCGGCCAGAATGTTGAGCAAGGTGGTCTTGCCGCAGCCGCTGGGGCCCACCAGGCAAAGGAACTCCCCCGGCACGATCTCCAGGGATACCTCGCCCAGGGCCTCCACCCGGCTGCCATCCAGGGCCTGGAATTGTTGGCTGACGCCCTGGACTTGGATCACCCACTCACCTGTTTGCCGCGTCTCCCCCAGTTCTGGTCGGGATACTCCTCGATGATGACGGTGGCGTTGTCCTTGTAGGACTCGTCACCCACGGCGCGGGCGAAGGCGGCGGCCAGCTCCTCGATGAGCTGGGACTTGGCCTGGGCGCTGGGCAGAACGCCCTGGCGCGCTTTGACGATAATTACGGGCATGACAGAAGGCTCTTTCGGTAGGGGCCATATTCGACCCGCCCCTCCTGGTCGTCTTGAAGGCGCGGACTAACGCTGGCGTTAGATTTCGATGGAATTATTATCCATAGCGGCACCAATATTACAAATAGCTAATAACGATATATAATGGAGCGGCCAATCAACTACGGCAATGCTGGCGCGGGCACGCAGATGAGAAGGGCGGGCGCCTTGAAATAGGTTCCAGATATTTTGGAGGCAAGGCAAGTTTGGCCGGGTAGCTTAATAGAAAAGTCAAGCTTGCGCTAAGGACCCGAGGGCTACGCCGACATCATCTTAAGTGACGAGCAAGGATTGCCCTTGCCCGGTCAGCGCGGAGATGTGACAATCCGTTCCGTGGTTTCTCCCATCCATGCGCGGCGGCGCTGATTGCCATGCAACAGCGCCAGCCCATCTCCACGGCCGCTTTCCTGCCCCGATCCTGGGGCAGCGCGGAAGGCTGGAGCGCGACCATTCCCAGCGGGTTGCATCGCCGATGGCATCTTTTCCTGTCGTTCTGGGCAACGCTGGCGGCGCTTCTTCTCTGCTGTGGGGCCTCTCTCGCGGTGGCCGCTGACGAAGAGGTTCTTTGGCTCACCCCTCACCAGGACCGCTTCTCCCTGGCCTCGCACCTCCAAATCATGGAAGATCCCACCGGCCAGATGACCATCGACGATGTCTCCTCCACGGAAAACGCGCATCGCTTTCGACCAGCGCCCAGCGGCGTGCTGCGCCCAGGCTGGAGCAACTCGACCTTTTGGCTGCGTCTGACCCTGGCCAACCGAGAGACCGCCGAGGACCAGCCGCGCTACTTCTTCGACCTGGCCCAGTCCAACATCGTAGCGGCCACCATGTTCCACCTGCTGGCCCAAGGAGGAGACCGCCTGGCTTGGCGGGAGGCCGGCCCCCTGGACCGCCACGAACGCCCCCAGCGTCTTCGCAGCCAGTTCAGCCATTTCCCGCTGCCAGCGCTCTCTGACCGGCCCCAGACGATCTATGTGCGAGTACGGTCCTTCCTGGCCATGGAGGCCCTGCCCGAGGTCGTCACCCGGACCGGGTTCCAGGATCGGGTCCTGGCCCACCACCTGTTGGCCGGGGCCTTGCTGGGCATCCTGCTGCTCTTGGCCCTTACCAACCTGGCCAATTATTTTTTCCTGCGCTCGGCGGTCTATCTCTGGTACGCCCTGCTCCTGATCTCCTCGCTTCTATTCCTGGCCCTGTCCAACGGCCTGTTGCAGGACTGGGCGCCCGATGTCCAACTGTTCCATCTGACCGGCATCTCCGGTTCCATGTTCGGCTTGGCCTTCATAGTGAGATACCTGTTCGTCAGGTCCTTCCTGCCCCTGAAGCAATTGTTCCCCGTGGGGGACCGCGTGGCCATGGCGCTGACCATCTGCGCCGTGCCGGTGGTGGTCATTCTGCTCGCGGGGTACGAGGTTCTGCCTTGGATAAAGATCTACGTAGTCCTGGGCATGACGCGCATACCGATCTTTCTTTGGGTGGGATGGAACTGCTGGCGCGGGGGGTTCGCTCCGGCTCGCCTGTACTTTCTGGCCAACCTGCCGCAGTCGCTGAGCATGCTGTACTTTCTCGCCGACAGCGTGGGCTTGGCCCCGCCCATACCGATATCGATTTACTACGTGCAGGAGGCGGGCATCGTCTGCGAGGCCATCTTGCTGGCCTTGGCCTTGGCGCAGAGGGTCAAGGTGCTGCGCCAGGAGCGGGAGGGCATCGAGCAGGCCGCCCAACAGGAGTCGCGCGAGAATCAGGAGCGCCTGCGCGGTCTGGTGGGCGAACTGGTGCGCGGAGAGGAACGCCAGCGCCGGGCCCTGGCCGAGGATCTGCACGACGGCATCTCCCAAAACCTGGCCACCAGCCTCTTCAGCTTAAGACTCATGGCCGAAGGCTCCCATGACGTGAAGCCCCCCCTGCCCTTGCCCGAGGTCTGCGACCTGCTCGACTCGACCTTGAAGCAGACCCGCACCCTGACCTTTGATATCAGCCCGCCGGTGCTCCACGACTATGGACTGGGAGCCGCCCTGGATTGGTTGGCGAGGCGGGTGAGCGAGCGTCACGGCCTGGAGGTGAGCTTCCGCGCCCAAGGCAACCTTCCCTGCCGCGACGAGAGCCTGGAGGCCAACCTCTTCCGCGCGGGGCAGGAACTGCTGAACAACGTGGTAAAGCATGCCGCCGCCACCCGGGCGGAGGTCAGCCTGACCTGCTCCGGCTCCCTGGTGTCGCTGCGGGTCAGCGACAACGGCCGGGGCATGGAGGACAATCCCATGGCCTCCGCCAACCCTGGGGGATTCGGCCTCTTCAGCATCCGCGAGCGCCTGCGGGCCTTGGGCGGCGGCCTGGAGATCGACTCCAGCCCCGGCCAGGGCTGCTCCATCACCCTGAGCGCGCCTTGGCCGCAACCCCCGGCTCCGGGGGCGAAGGGAAGCACGGATGAAGACGACCATACTGCTGGCCGATGACCACCTGCTCTTCCGGCACGGCCTGCGCGCCACCCTGGGCAGCCTGCCGGACATGGAGGTGGTGGGCGAGGCCGAGGACGGGGCCCAGGCCGAGGCCCTGGCCGAGAAGCTTGGCCCCAAGCTGGTCTTGCTGGACATCCACATGCCGGGCCTCAACGGCACCGAGGCCGCCCGGCGCATCCTGCAAAAAAACCCGGGCATCAAGGTGCTGGCCCTTTCCATGTACAGCGAAAAGCGCTACGTGCTGGAGATGCTGGCCGCCGGGGCCCAGGGCTTCGTCCTCAAGACCGCCTCCTTCGCGGCCCTGGTGGAAGCCATCCGCGCCGTGGCCGCCGGCGGCCGCTGGCTGAGCCCCGAGATCAGGGAGGTGGAGGCCGAAATCCTGGCCCAGCCCCTGACGCAGGCCAGCCTGGCGCTCGCCCTGCTCACCCCTCGCGAGCGCGAGGTGGCGCAGCTGGTGGCCGAGGGGCGCACCAGCAAGGCCATCGCCGCCAGATTGAACATCAGCGAGAACACGGTGGAGACCCACCGCCGCCAGATCATGAAAAAGCTGGGTCTGGAGAGCGTGGCCGAGCTGACCCAATTCGCCGTCCAGCAAGGGTTGATTATCTTGAAGCCCTGAGCACCGCTCCTTCCGCTCCAGTCACATTCGATTCACAACTAATCGCAAAAAATCGACGGAAACCGGGATACCGGAGCGCCTGGCGGCCATGCTAGCTTCGTATGAGCCCATCTCTGCCCTGAATAACACCTGGAAAAAACGCCATGAAGGGCAGCCGGGGCGCGCCGCCCGCGTCTGGGTTGGCTTTTGCAGGCCAACACTGGGGGGGGAGCATTGTCATGGACCGCGTCGGCGCGCGGGCCTTGGAAACAGGACTGAACCTAGGCTCGAAGCCAGACCGGTGGGGGCTGATTATGAAGCGAATTGGATCCGCCCTGGGCGGCGCGATTTTCACCGGCCTGCTGCTGGGCCTGCTGGCCGCCCCGGCCGGGCAGGCCCTGGCCGCCGACGACACCAACCCCGCCGGAACCACCATCGGCTCCTACTCCGGCACGGCCGCAGATGACCGTTTCACCAACCAGGGCACCGTCACCGGCTTGATAGACATGAGCCAGGGCGGGTCGGACACGGTGATCAACCAGGGCACGGCGGGTAATAGCATCTACGGAGGCAGCAGTTCCACTGGCAACACCGTCACCAACTCCGGCTCCGTCACCGGCGGAATTATTGGCAGCCGCAACACGGGTGTAAATAGTAGCGGCGGCTACAACACCATCACCAACTACGGCTCTGTCGGTGGAAACCTGGCTGGCAGCGGCAATGGCGCTTCTGGCAGCAGCGGCGGCTACAACACCGTCACCAACTACGGTTCCGTCACTGGGATGATCCAGGGCAGCGGCAATGGCGGTTCTGGCAGCAGTGGCGGCTACAACACCATCACTAACTACGGTTCCGTCACCAGCGTAATTTACGGTGCTTACAACACGGGTGTAAATAGTAGCGGCGGCTACAACACCATCACCAACTACAGCTCCGTTGGCACGCACATCGTTGGCAGCGACAATGTAAACACCGGCAGCAGCGGCGGCTACAACACCATCACTAACTACGGTTCCGTCGGTGGAGACATGCTTGGCAGCAAGAACTGGACTGTGAACGCCGGCGGCGGCAACACCATCACCAACTACGGGACCGTCGGCGGCAGCATCTATGGTAGTGATAACGCGACTGCAAATAGTAGCGGCGGCTACAACACCATCAACAACTCGGGGACCGTCTCCGGCCACATTTACGGCAGTGCCAACTCAGGCGACAATTCCTCCTCCACCGGCAACACCATCACCAACTCCGGCTCCGTCACCGGCAGCATCTATGGCAGCCAAAACACTGGCGCGGGCAGCAGCGGCGGCGATGATACCATCACCAACAGCGGGACCGTGGGGGGGAGCATCTACGGAGAGGACGGCAACGACACGGTAATCATGCAGACCGGCCCCGGCAGCGTGGGCGGCAACATAGACGGCGGGACCGGCACCGACACCATCGTTTATTCCGGGGGGACTTGGAGCGCCGGTGACCCCAAGGTGATCAACTTCGAAAACGTCCAGGTCAACGCCACCCACGATCTCACACTTAATGGCGCCTGGAACCTGGGCAGCGACGCGGCCACGGTCAATGGCGGCGCCCTCACCGTTTCGGGCACCCTCACCGCAGGCAGCCTCAACATCAACACCGGCACGGCCAGCATCAGCGGCACCGCCACCGTCACCGGCACCACCTCGGTGAGCGGGACGCTGGGCGTCACCAACCACGGCACCTTGAACACCGGCCTGCTCAACATCAACTCTGGCGGCGTGGCCAACATCGACGGGGTGGCCAACGTGGGCGGCGACACCACGGTGGGCGGCGTCCTCAACCTGGGCTCCACCGGGACGCTCAACACCGGCGGGCTGAACATCGGCTCCGGCGGGAACGGCAACATCCACGGGGTGGCCAACGTGGGCGGCGACACCACGGTGGGCGGAATCCTCAATCTCTATTCCGGAGGGGAACTAAACACCGGCAACCTGTGGATCAATAGCGGAGGCGTGACCAACGCCTACGGCGGGGTCATCAACGCCACCAGCTGGACCACCATCCACGGCGTCCTGAACCTGCACGGCGGGGCCACCCTCTACACCACGACCCTGAGCGTCTACCCGGGGGGTGCGGCCTATATCGGCGGGCTGGCCAAGGTGAGCGGCGATACCGACGTGGCCGGGTACATGGAAGTCATGAGCGGCGGCCAACTGAGCGCGGGCGACCTCTACATCGCCTCCTCGGGAACCTTGCTCATCGAGGGCAAGCTCTACGCCAGCATCACCAGCAACCATGGCTCCTTGGGGGTCAATGGCCTGCTGGACAGCTCCAGGGTCGTCATAGGCTCCACGGGCACCCTGTGGGGCAGCGGGCAAATTATTGGGCAGATGGCCAATTGGGGAACCGTCGCGCCGGGCAACAGCATCGGAACCTTATCCATCAAGGGCGGGCTGACCTTCGAGGGCGGCAGCCTCTACGTGGCCGAACTTGACAGCAACGGCCAGAGCGACCTTATAGCCGTGGACGGGCGGGCGACCATCAACGGCGGACGCATCCTGACCGCCCTGCCCCAGACCCTTTATGCGGATCGCTTCAGTTGGCGGATATTGAGCGCCACCGGCGGGGTGAGCGGCGGATTCGAAGGGGTGGACGGCCAACCCAACTCGCAGACGCTGAGCCTGCACGCCGTCACCTATGCCGACCACGTCAACCTGGAGGTTTGGCGCGCGCCCTTGGCCGGCTTTGGCCAAGGCAGCGGTGAGCGCGAGACGGGGACGGGCCTGGACCGCCTGGTGCCCCTGGCGGCGGTAAGCAAGGACAACCTGGCCGGCCTCATCAATTACATGGACTGGAACTATGACCGGAGCCAAATTCAAAAGACCCTTCAGCGGCTCAACCCGGAAATCTACGCCGCCTATGCCGGAGCGGAGCTGGAGACCGCGGCCATCTTCGACCGGGCGCTAAAGCGGCGGGTGGATGAAGAGCGCCAGGGCAGGAGGCTGGGCCTTGCCGAGGCCCCCCAGGGCGAGGGCATGCTTTCCGCCGCCGATGAAGCCGCGCCCGGCGCCGAAGCGCCGCCACCCGGCCCCGAGGCCAGGGGTTGGCGCTTTTGGGGCGGAGGCCTGGGGTCTTGGTCCAATCGCTCCGCATCCGACGGCCACCTGGGCTATCGGCATAGCTTGGGGGGCGTGGCGGCTGGTCTGGATAGCCGGGTGACAGAGTGGCTGCTGGTTGGGCTGGGGGTGGGGGCCACTAAAAGCGCGCTGGATTGGGGCCAGCCTTTTTGGACCGGCTGGCTGAAGGGAATGCACACCGCTCTCTATGCCGGGGTCGAGGCCGGGGGATGGCACGGCCAGGCTTCCTTGGCTTGCAGCCGGTTCGAAGCCGATGGCCAACGAGACATGGACCTGGCTGATCTGTTGCACGCCAAGGCGCATGGGAATTTCAAGGCCTGGAGCGGCTTGGCCAGGTTCAACGGAGGCTATGATTTCAAGCGAGGTTCCTGGCTGACCGGCCCCTTTGCCGGCGTTGCCTACGCCCTGATCAAGCAGGACGGTTTCCGGGAGAGCGGGGCCGGGTTCTTGAACCTCAATGTCGATGAGCAAGATGATCGCTCCTTGGCTTCCACGCTTGGCTGGCATGTCTCCCATGTGTTCGAGTTGGGCGGCGTGCAGGTGATGCCCAAGGCCTCCCTGGACTGGCAGCATGAATATGAATTTTCTGGCCGTGGCCTCTCGGCCGGCTTCTCCGGCTATGAGAACGCTACCTTCCAAGTCTCCGGGGCCTCTCCGGTGGCAGACCTGGCCATCTTGCATGTGGGCCTGACCGCGCGAGTCAAGGACCGCGTCTCGGCCTTCGTTGACCTTGGTATGTCCCTGGGGCAGGGCTACCTCGCCAACGCAGTGGATTTCGGGCTGCAGTTCCAGTTTTAATTGGGCGCGCCAGAGGCCCATGTCCTTCCCTCTGGAAAGCCAGCGACAACCCGCGGGTATTTTGGGGTGTGACCGTCCCCACGACAAGGAGCTGATGGGTTCATCCCTGTACGCAGGCCAGGAACGTGCTGGATGAAAACTAGCAGCGCCTCAGTGGTTTTGCGGCGGGAAGGGCGCGTTCAAGGGAGTCGGCTACAAGTATCAGCGCCGTTTTGGTATCGGCTTTGTGTCTGCGAGGATCACCCACGGACCGTCGGCGGGCAGGGACAGTAGGGATGTGGCAGGCATTACCCTAGGCAGGGTAGGCAGACCTTCCGTCGCTAGAAAAAGCCGCCTTTAGACTGGGATACTTTTACCCTCCCAAAACCCCCTAAAGCCGAAAAGCCCTATTATGCTAACCTTTCGCGATTAGACATTTTACGGCTAACTACTTGATATTATTGTGCCCGGGGCGGGAGCCGAACCCGCACGCCCGTTGAGGGTTGGGTATTTCAAGTTTCCTGCGCGTATCCGGAAAAGGAAAATTAACGCCCCTCTATATTTGCAATTAGCAGCAAATAGCCAGGGGCAA